>DATFBW010000134.1:0-27729 GCA_035253645.1 Gemmatimonadaceae bacterium
GTCTACGACGCGGGGGTCACCGCCTTGCGCGGCGATAATCTCCTGGAACTTCGTGGCGGCGCTGCCGGAAGACACCGCGCGCTCGAGGCGGCGCCACGCGTCGTCGCGTGATGTCGCCACACCGGCGAGCAGCAACATCTCCGCACCTAACGCGAACGTGACGCGCGTGAGGTCCGGCGGACCCTCGCCGTGAAGGGTCTGGATCGCTTCCTCGACCTCGATCGCGTTGCCGCATGCGCGGCCCAGGGGCCGGTCCATCGCCGTAACCAGCGCCACCACAGGACAGCCCCGCTCCTCACCTAACGCGATCATACTGGCGGCCAGGTCGAGCCCACGTGTCACATCCGGGAGGAAAGCTCCGCTCCCGCGTTTGATATCGAGCACCAGGCCGGTCAGGCCTTCAGCGAGCTTCTTGCTCATGATGCTCGCTGTGATCAGAGGGATGCTCTCGATGGTCGCCGTGGCGTCGCGCAAAGCATACATACGGCGGTCCGCCGGTGCGATCTCCGTGGTCTGGCCGATGAGCACACAACCGATTTTCTGCAGCTGCGCGCGAGCCTCACCTAACGAGAGATCGGTGCGGAAGCCGCGGATCGCTTCCAGCTTGTCCAGCGTCCCCCCCGTATGCCCCAGCGCCCGGCCGGACATCATTGGAACTCCGACGCCGAGCGACGCGATCAGCGGGGCCAAGACGAGCGAGGTTTTGTCTCCCACACCGCCCGTCGAGTGCTTGTCGACCCGTGCGCCATTCAGACCGTCCACGTTCAACGTGTGGCCGCTCGCGATCATCGCGTCCGTCAATGCGCGCGTCTCTTCGCCATCGAGGCCGCGCCAGTAGATCGCCATGAGCAGCGCCGCCATTTGGTAATCCGGCACCTCGCCGCTGCCATAGTCACGCGCCAGAGCGCGCCACTCGTCGGCGTCGATGCGTCCGCCATCACGCTTCCGCTCAATCAGCCGGCGTGCGAGCATTCGAGGCACTGGCGGGTATTTATCTGCCTGAACGACACAAATCGAAAAACCGGAGCATGGCGCATGAAACTGATCCGTCAGACGCTGATCGCAAGCACGTTGTCGGTTGTCTTCGCTGCGGCACTCGAAGGGCAGAGTGCTGCCGAGCATATCGCGAACGGCAACCGGGAGCTTGCTGAATTCAATTCCGCCGAAGCGCTCAAGCACTTCGAAGCGGCACTCGCCGTTGACCCGACGAACGCCGAAGCCTTGGGGAAGGCGTCGCGCACCGCGGTTGATGTCGGTGAAGGCGAACAGAACCGTGCGCGACGCGACTCGTTATACCGATTGGGCGAGCGTTATGCGCGCGCCGCTGTTGCAGCGAATGCGAACGATCCGGAAAATCACTTTCACCTCGCCCGCGCGTTAGGCAGAGCTGCCCTGGCGGTCGGGCCGCGCAGCCGCGTCAGATATGCGAAAGAGATCCGTGTTGAAGCCCTCAAGGCTCTCGAGCTGGACGCAAATCATCCGGGCGCTCTCCACGTCATGGGCATGTGGAACGCTGAGGTGATGCGGTTGAACGGTGTCGAGCGCTTTTTTGCGAAGAACGTGCTGGGTGGCGGGATTCTCGGGACAGCGAACTGGAAGGATGCGATCTCATACATGGAGAAAGCGGTCGCCGTCGATCCCGAGCGGCTCACGCATCGTCTCGACCTCGCCAAGATCTACATCGACGTGAAGGACAAGGAAAAAGCCCGCGTTCAGCTGGAGTATATCCTGGCTGCAGAGAAACAAACGGACGTGAACGATCCGGTTTACAAGCGCGAGGCCAAGGAGGCGCTTGCAAAATTGAAGTAGCGCTCGGGGCTGCCGGATCACATTTTGTGATATGCATCACGCCGCCAAACCTTTGGCGGCGTGAGCTTCAAAGAGATGACCGTGCCAGCGCCCGAAATCCAGAGACGGATTCTCATTGTCGAGGACAATGAGGACAACCGGATCGTGTATTCCACGATGCTCCGGCACTTCGGCTTTGCGGTCGACGAGGCGGAGAATGGCGCAGAAGGGATTCTCAAGGCGCGCACCAAGCGGCCTGATCTCATTCTGATGGACATCGCGATTCCGCTCGTCGATGGGTGGGAAGCCGTGCAGCGCCTGAAGAAGGATCCGACGACATCGCACATTCCGATCGTTGCGCTCACCGCCCACGCGATGCCCGCCGATCGCGAGCGGGCTATGCAGGTCGGGTGTGACGGATACCTCGCCAAACCCTGTGAGCCCCGTGCTGTCGTCGAAGAAGTGAAGCGGATACTGGGAAGCGCTGCCGCTTAGAGACGCCACAAAGCGTTGCCCTCGTAGGTCTTCCGCCGTCTTTAGGCTTGCGGGGTTCGGTCTATCCCGTCTCGCCGTCGGTGCTTGGACGCCGGTGAGTCCCCAACCGACGCACGGGCTTATGGAAAACCTGTCTCACTCCTGGATCGGCGCTGAAAGTCCTTCCGGTTCGAACGGCGACGAGCTTCAACAGCTACGCGCTCAGGTCGACAGTCTAACGCGCGAACGGGATCAGCTGCTCGCGTGCGTCGACATCCTCAAAGAGATCTCGTCGACGTTGCATTTCTCTGAAATCATGCAGCGCATCGCGCGCAAACTCGGCGACATGTTTGGGCTCGATCGCTCGTCCATCTTCCTGGCTGGAGACGGAGGAGCCCAGGTTCGGCTCGTCGCGACGTACGAAGATCCGTCGCTGCGCAATTTGATCGTCGATCTCGATCGCTATCCTGAGCTCAAGCAGGCTTTTGAATCTGGGGAGACGGTGTTCATCCCCGATGCCGTGAACGATCCGATGCTTTCGCAAGTGCGTGAGAACCTCGACCTGCGCAACGTGCGTTCGATCGTCGTCGTGCCGATTCGCTGGAGGACGAGTGTGATTGGCGCGATCTTCCTGCGCACAGAGCGCGGCGCCGTGCCATTCGCCGAGAGCGATGTGGAGTTCTGTCAGGTAGTCGCGGGGCTGGCAGCGACCGCTTTACGCAATGCCCACCGCTTCGAATCGTTGCAGCGCGAAAACGGGGATCGGATTGCGCGCGAGCGCCGGGCTGAGCTCGAGCGGATCGCGATGATGGCCTTCCTCCGGCGCCTCTTTGATCGTTATGCAAGGAGCGACGATCATGTGTGGGCGGAGACGCTTTTGCCCAGAGCGTCCGATGAGGAGCTTGATCGGCTTGTTTCGGTTACGATGAAGGTGGTGGAGGAGGAGGCGGCTGGCTGAGATCTGAGGTCTGAGGTCTGAGGTCTGAGGTCTGAGCTATCGAAGCGGAGCGATGCGACGCATAAGCGTCGTCAACATACGCCCCACCTCGTCGAGGAGCCCTGCGGCGACAGCGAGATCCTGACTGGCCAGGTATTCCAACCGATGCGCGAGTACGAAGTGCGTGTCTAGCTCTCGAGCAGAGCCGCGAGCTATTGATAAGAACCGCCCGTAATCTCGCGGCTGATTGCGACCTTTGCCCTCAGCAATGTTCGCAGCAATAGAAACCGCTGCAACCCGCATTTGTTGAGCAAGTCCGAAGCGCTCCGCGGCGGGTAGCGCATGCGCCAAGCGATAAGTCTCGAAGGCTAGATCAATGGATTTCTGCCACACGATTAATTCGTGATGGCTATTTGATCGTATTGGTTTCTGCGGCGTCCGGTTCATGGCAAGATGGTAGCGCCATCACAGGCCATCGTGGCATCGTTTCGTTGCCACTTCCATCCTCGGATTCCAACGCCTCGCGAGCCGTGTCAGCGCAAGCTCAGACCTCAGACCTCAGACCTCAGACCTCCCCGGACAAACGCGCTCTAGAGCTCCGGCGCATCCTGGAGCAGGCCTCCTACGACTACTTCGTCCTCGATCGCCCAACGATCTCGGACGCCGAGTACGACAGACTTTTTCACGAGCTCAAAGAGCTCGAGCGCGAACACCCCGAGCTGCGCACCCCCGATTCGCCAACGCAGCGCATCGGCGCGGCGCCGGTCACCACGCTGCCTAAGTATCAACATGCGGTCGCGATGCTCTCACTCGGCAATGCGTTCAATGATGAGGAGCTGGTGGACTGGGAAGACCGGCTCGTGCGCATCGCCGGTGATGAGATCCGCGCCGCAGGTTATTGCGCGGAGCTCAAGATCGACGGGACGGCGGTCAGCCTAACGTACGACGACGGGGTGCTGGTTCGGGGGACGACACGCGGAAACGGAATGGTGGGCGAAGACGTGACGCCCAACATCCGCACGGTGCGTGACGTGCCGCTGCGGCTGCGCGGAAGTCGTATCCCCAAGCTCATGGAGGTACGCGGAGAGATTTACTACCCGTTCGACCTCTTCGAGAAAATGAACGAGGAGCGGGTGCAGGCCGGACTTCCGGTCTACGCCAACCCGCGCAACACGGCAGCGGGCAGTTTACGGCAACTCGACCCGGCCATGACGGCCAAGCGCCCACTCCGCTTTTTCGGCTACTCCGTCGTTGCCCCGTTAGGTGAGCGCCTCCCCTTCAAGACGCAAACAGAGCTGCTGGAGGGACTGCGGGAATGGGGAGTACCGGTCGCACCTCACCACGCGCATTGTGCCACGTTAGGTGACGTCATCGCCTGGGCGCATCGGCTCGAAACCACCATCCGCCCGACGCTCAATTTCGCCATCGACGGCGGCGTCGTTAAAGTCGATCCCGTTGCCCTCCAGGAAGACCTCGGCGTCGTGGGCGGACGGGAGCCGCGTTGGTCGATCGCGCGAAAGTTCGCGCCAGATATCGCTGAAACGCGTCTGCTGGAGATTCGCGTGAACACAGGGCGCACGGGCGTCTTGACGCCGTACGCCGTCCTGGAGCCGGTCGAAATCGGCGGCGTCACGGTCACAAACGCGACGCTGCATAACGAGGATCTCATCAAACACAAAGACCTGCGCGAAGGCGACATGGTCCTGGTGAAGCGCGCGGGAGAAGTCATTCCACAAATCATCAGCCCCGTCCCTGAAAAACGCACCGGCACCGAACGCGTATGGGAAATGCCGAAGGTGTGTCCAAGGTGTGGCACCCCTGTTCTGCGCGAGGAAGAAGACGCGGGGGTGTACTGCCCTAACGCGAGTTGTCCCGGCCGTCAGGTGGAAGGCCTTGTCCACTTTGCGAGCCGCGGGGCGATGGACATCCGCGGCCTCTCGTATCAACGCATCATCCAACTCGTAGAAGCCGGCTTGGTGCGCGACGCCGCGGACCTTTACAGCCTTACCGTCGAATCGCTGGTCCGCCTCGAGCGCTTCGCCGATAAGAGCGCGCTGCAGCTCGTTGACGCAATTCAAGCTTCGAAACAGCAACCCCTGTCGCGGCTGCTCTTCGCGCTCGGCATCCGTCATGTCGGCGCCACCGTCGCCGAGCTGCTCGCGAACGAATTTGGCTCACTCGACGCGCTGATGGCGGCCTCGCAGGATGAGGTGGGTCGGCTGCACGGAGTCGGGGATCAGATCGCCGGAGCCGTCGTGCGCTATTTCGCCGACCCCACGACCGTCGATCTCATCGAACGCCTCCGCGCGGCGGGCGTGAGCTTCGAGCAGCCCAGGCGTGGGGGTGTCAGTGGGGGTGCCCTGAAAGGCCTCACGGTCGTCATTACGGGCACACTTCCGACTCTTAGCCGCGCTGAAGCAAAGAGACGTTTGGAAGACAGTGGGGCGCGCGTCACAGACTCAGTCTCGCGCAGCACTAGTTTCTTGCTTGCCGGTGAAGCGGCGGGGAGTAAGCTGGAAAAAGCGCGACAACTCGGCGTCGAAGTGATCGATGAAGCCGAGTTATTCCGACGGATCGAACGTTAGCATCGAGGCGCATCATGGCATCGCTCGACTTTGCCGCTCACGGGCTCGCGGCATTTCCTAGGCAGTCGCTCACGGCGTTACGACGTGCGCTGCTCCGGGATCATGGTCCCGAAGCGGCGGGGGCGCTGCAGGAAGCCGGTTACGCTGGTGGTGAGACTGTGTATACCGCATTCACCGCGTGGCTTGCGGAGCGCACCGATATCGATGCCGAGCAGCTCGATGTCGAAGCCTTTCAGCATCGCGCGTCTGAATTCTTCAGCGAGTTTGGATGGGGGACGCTGAGCGTCGGTTCGATCGATGACGCCGTTGCGACGCTCGATGCGACGGATTGGTGGGAGGGCGATGGCGACGAGCAGCTGGACTCGCCCGGTTGCCACCTAACGACGGGACTCTTCGCCGACCTCTTCGGCCGGCTGGCGGGGACGCAAGTCGCCGTGCTGGAAGTCGAGTGCCGCTCGATGGGACATGAGCACTGCCGTTTCCTGGTCGGGAGCCCTGAAGTCCTCGAATTCGTGTACGAGGATATGGCTGAAGGGGCCTCGTACAACGACGCAGTAGCGGCAGCCGCGCGTAGCACTTAGCTGTCAACCGTCGGCTTGCTGCTGACAGCGGACAGCTCCCCTAAGACCTAACGACTAAAGACTAAGAGCTAGAATCAGCATATTTTGGGTTCGGCTGCAGCTCGCCGTTAACCAGCACTTCCCGATCCCAGGGCAGCACAATCACGCTTTCAGTTTCCAGCGCGTAAAAATCCGGTTCGTGCGTCCCGGTCTTGAACGATACCGCTGTGCGCACCTCGCGTGCCCCAGCGTTCACAGCCGCGGCGACAGCCAGGCGCAGTGTATCGCCGGACTCGCACGTTTCGTCGACAACGAGAACGCGTTGATCGCGGACTTCTTGCGGTGCTCTGCCTAACACGGCGGGCGTCGCGCGCACGTGTTGTGCGCGGTAGCGTCGGCTGACAATGATCGAATAAAACTCGCGATCGAGGATCGCCGCGACCGTCGCGCCGGGGATCACGCCCGCGGGCGCAATGCCGAGGACGAGATCCGGTTCGTAATTGCGCGCGACCTTTATGGCCAATGCGCGCGACAGCTCACCGAAGAGCGGCCACTCGACGATGAACATCCCTTTGCTTGGATCTATGGGAGTGCGAGGCATTACCTGGTGCGCGGAGCGTGGAGCGAGAGCGGGCGGCGAAAGGTAAGATCGCACCTTACCCAACGCGAGCGAGCGGCGAGCCCAACTAAGTTGGTGTGATGCTTGTCGTTGCTCGGCTCGCATCCGCACAATACTTTGCGTGCGTTCACGCACCGCCTCGCGAGAGAACTCCAATCCAGTCGTTTTTCGCATGTCTTGGCTGAGCCGCTTGTTCGGCTCTCGATCCGAGAGCGAGTTCAAGCCGCAGCGCGTCGATTATCTCAAAGAGGCCCTGCTGCTCGAGCGCCAGGGCGATTACGAGGCAGCACTCACATCGTATCGCCTCGCGCTGCGTGAAAAGCCTGACGATCATCGCGTTCTGCAGAACATGGCGATCGCGTATTCGCGAACGAACCGTCAGGACGAAGCGGCGCGGTGTTACCGCCGCGCGCTGGAGATCAAGCCGGACCTTGCCGGGGCTCACTACGGGCTCGGCTTCCTGCTGTTGAAGAAGGGAGAGACGGAACAGGGCCTTCGGCACCTCGAGGCATTTCTGGCAGCCCCTCCGCAGGGAGGCGAAGCCGCGCGCTGGGTCGAGCACGCAAAAGCTGCCCTGCAGGGCGGCGTGCAGAACGGCGGCGGAGCAGGCGGAGGAGGCGCCGCCACGCCTAACAACGGCGCACCCGCGGAGGCCCAGCCGTAAGTGGGTCGCGTCCTGGCGGTCGTCAGCCAGAAGGGCGGCGTAGGCAAGACCACGACCTCGGTTAATCTCGCAGCGGCCTTTGCACGCCGTGGTCTCAAGACGCTCATCGTCGACGTCGATCCGCAAGGCGCGGTGCGGTATGGCATCGGTCTGCGCCGCGGCCACGCGACTTATGGTTTCGCCGATTATCTCGCGGGTGAGCGTCAGCTGCGCGAAGTCATCCTGCCAACCGCCCTGCCCTGGCTCCGCGTCATCCTGGCGGGCGCGGTGTCCGACGCAGCCAACCACTCGGATTACCAGAAGCTGGTCGCCGAGAGCGACTTGTTAGGCGGCCTCTTGCGGACAGCGCGCGAGCGCTGCGACATCGTCGTCGTCGATACGCCGCCGGGCCTTGGCCCTGTCGTGATCCAGGTTTTGCGGGACAGCCAGCACGTAATCGTTCCACTGCAAACAGAACCGCTGGCCCTGCAAACGACTCCGCAGATCCTGCGGGGTATTCAGGAACTAGCGGACGTGAATCCGGAGCTTACGCTGGACGGCCTGCTGCTGACCATGTACGAGAGCGGCCACGCAGCCGCAGAACGCGTCGCGCAATACGTACGCTCGCACCTGCCGGCAAATCTGGTCTTCGATCTCGTGATCCCGCGTTCCGTCGCGGCGACGGAAGCGTTCGCCGCGGGACAACCCGTGGTGCTGCGCACACCCGCCGATCCCGTCGCGCAGGCGTACGTGAACCTCGCGACGCTGCTCGTCGAGCGCTTCGGATAATGCGGCTGCTGGCGCTGTGTTGTGCCGTGTTCATCGCGGCTTGCATCGACTTCGGTACGGACCCTAACGAGATCGGGTCGATCAGCTTCGATGGCATTCCTTACCCTGCGGTCGTCGCCGGGGACACGCTCCGGAACGAAGCCGGTCAGGTTGCCCCGCTGCGCGCCACTGTTCGTACGGGTGCGGGCGATACAATCGCAAACCCCAGCGTGCAGTTTTTCACGCGCGACACGACGATCACGCTGACGGCCGATGGCCGCGTGCTTGGGCGTTCATCGGCTCTGGGTGTCGCGCGTTTGTTCGCGACTGCAGACGGCCTGCAGAGCGTCACGCGCGAAATCGACGTCGTGCGGCTACCGGACACCGTGGTTTTCGTAGGGGCGCCGGACACCCTCGTCGTGAGCTCGGTGGACACCACAAACAATTCCGGGGATTTTCGGCTGCGCCTTCTGAACAAGGCGAGCGGGGCCGGCGTAAAAGGCTTCCTGGTGCGCTACATCCTGGAATTTCGGGGGGCTCCGATTGCGCCCGGCGATACGACGCGGATCTTGTTGGTTGACGAGGCTGGACGTCCGTCCGTGGTGGACACGACGGATGGGGGCGGTGAGGCGGGTCGGCGCGTGCACGTCCGCGTGCCGCAGCTCTCGGGAACGTCCGATTCGGCGGTAGTGCGCTTTCGGGTCTCCGCCGGCGCGTATCCCGCGATCCAGCGCGAGTTCCGTCACGTGCTACACATTCGTCCACGTTAGGTCGGCTATGACAAACGAGACCTATGCGCGAGGGGGCCCACGGCCGCCGCCGGGGACAATCGTCAAGCTCTTCTTCGACGCGGTCGCGCGACGCCGCCCGGACGCGCTCCAGGTACGTGTGGACGGCACATATCAGCCGATCTCGCATGATCGCATCCTCGAGTGGGTGCGGCGCATCGCGTTCGGCCTGTCGGCGCTCGGTGTGCGGCGCGGGGACCGCGTCGCAATCCTCTCGGAGAATCGGCCGGAGTGGTCGATCGCCGATTTCGCGTGCCTAACGATCGGTGCCGCCGACGTGCCGATTTACGCGACGCTTCCCGCCGAGCACATCCCCTACCTGCTGAACGACAGCGGGGCCGCGGTCATCTTCGTCTCCACGGTCCAACAAGCGCAGAAGATCATCGCGATCCGGAACCAGGTACCGAAGCTCGCGCACGTGATCGCGTTCGATGAAGCTGCCGCGCCGCACGCGACGATGACGCTGGCGCAGCTGGAGCAGACCGGTGCCGCGAATGACTTTGGTGACCTCGCGGCGGCATGGCAACGCGACGCGCTGGAGGTCCAGCCTAACGACCTGGCGACCATCATCTACACGTCAGGCACCACCGGCGAGCCGAAGGGCGTGATGTTGTCACACGACAACGTCTACTCGAATGTCATGGGGACTGCCGGCGCCATTGACAGCTCGACAAGCGACACGGCGCTCTCCTTCCTGCCGCTCTCGCACATCTTCGAGCGGATGGGGGATTATTGGCACTTCGCGAACGGCGTCTCAGTCGCGTACGTGGAGTCGTTCGAGCTCGTTCCGGCCGCGATGGCCCAAGTGCGACCGACCATCGTCCTGTCAGTGCCGCGGCTTTATGAAAAGATGTACGCGCGCGTGCTGGAGAGTGCGCTCGCCGGCGGCGCGATGAAAAAACGGATCTTTTTCTGGGCACGCGACGTGGCGCTGCGCCGGGCGGACCTCGTTCTGGCGGGGAAGAAGCCAGGGCCGGGTTTGAATGCCGCGTATGCCATCGCGGACAGGCTCGTTTTCTCCAAGCTGCGCGATCGCACGGGTGGTCGGCTCAGGTATTTCGTTTCCGGCGGGGCGCCGCTGTCCCCCGAGATCAACAAGTTCTTCTATGCCGCCGGCCTAACGATTCTCGAAGGTTACGGGCTGACGGAAACGTCACCCGTCATCGGCGTCAACACACCGTCCGCGTTTCGCATCGGCACGATCGGACGGCCGATCGCCGGCGTGGAGGTGATGATCGCCCCTGACGGCGAAATCCTGACGCGCGGGCCGCACGTGATGCTCGGCTACTACAATAAGCCCGACGCCACGCGCGAGGCGATCGACGCAGAGGGTTGGTTTCACACTGGCGACATCGGGTTATTGGAAGACGGCTTCCTGCGCATCACGGATCGCAAGAAGGATCTGATCGTGACCGCGGGGGGGAAGAACATCGCCCCCCAGCCCATCGAGAACGCGGTGAAGACGAACAAATACGTGTCGCAAGTCGTTATGCTCGGCGATCGCCGGAAGTATCCCGTTCTGCTCGTCGTTCCCAACTTCGACCAACTGGAAAAGTGGGCCAAGCAGCGTAACGTCAGCTGGACCGACAGAGGCCAGCTCATCGCGATGCCCACGATCCAGGCGAAGATGGAAAAAGAAGTGAAGTCACAGCTGGATGGCCTGGCCAACTACGAAACTCCCAAGCGCATCGGGCTCCTGGCGAACGACTTCAGCATCGAGTCGGGAGAGCTGACTCCGACGCTCAAAGTGAAGCGCCGGGTGGTGGAGCGGAACTACAAAGACCTCATCGATTCGCTGTACGTGCCGCGCGCGGGAGACCCTGTCTCGGCAGCCGTGTAGCGCCTAACGTGCCGCGCGCCTGAGCGGCACGACCTGCGTGGTTCGTTCGGCCACCCACTCGAGGTCATCGCGCGCGAGCACGTCCATCGTTGGCGGCGTTGGAGTGTGTGCGGACGCCACGAGACGGCCCCGGGGGCGCAGGACATGCTCGAGCTGTTCCATGCCAAACCGCGCCGCGTGCTCGCTATCGACGGCGATGCCCTGGAGACTCGACGACGCCAGGGGAAGCACCGTATCGACGCGGATTACGGTCGCGTGCGCCGCGATATGCTGCTCGAGACCAGGCGCAGCACCACACGTTAGGCACAGCGCGTCGAACATTACGGTGAGCGGCGCGGCGAGCGCGGCGTATGACCCGCACAGGAGAATGCGGCGGCCGGGTTCTACGAGATCGAGCTGAGCAGCAAGTCTGATCGCGGCTTCATCCGTTGCTCTGCCGGCTTCGTGGCTCGCTCCGCGGCCCTCGCTCCTCGCTCCTCGCTCCCGTCCATTCTCATGTCGGAAGTCAGCGACTCCGTTCGCGATCCGATATTCGGCACCGCACACCGGGCATCCCAGTGTGCCAGCCAGAATCCGGCGCTCCAGCTGGCGCGCGGCGCCTGCCACGAGCGGAGAGTCGGGGTCGTTGGGGCAGCGCAGGGTGTCGATCAGGTCGACGTGCATGCGGCCTTACGTCCTCGTTAGGCGAAGCTCATCGATGTTCACGCCAGCGGGTCGTGTCACCACCCAGCGCACCGCGTCTGCCACCGCATCCGCATGCAGCATCTCGTCGCGCGCCGAGAATCCCGGGCGGCTGTCCGGATCGATGGGATCCCACAGGGCGGTATCCACGGGTCCTGGGGAGATGAGCGACGCGCGCACACCCGTCCGTACAAGCTCCGTGCGGAGCACTTGATGCAAACCGCGCGCGCCGAACTTTGCCGCCGCATAGGCAGCGTTCTCCGGGTACGTGACGCGATCGGCGATGGACCCGATCGTTACGATATGCCCTGCCCCGCGTTGTCGCATCGCGGGGACGAAAGCGAAGAGTAGACGGTACGGCGCGATGAGGTTTAGCGTGATCGTTTGCGCAAACTCTTCCGGTGGCATCTCACCGACCTTGCCTAACGCGAAGACGCCCGCGTTCAACACCAGGATGTCGGGCGCGCCTCCGAACCGCGTGCCGATCAGACGGGCCGCCTCGCTGATCTGGTTTTCATCGAGCAGATCGCAGCGTACGATGAAGGCGTCTCCTCCCATCGCGTCGGCAGCGCGTTGCAGCTTGTCGCGGTTGCGCGCCAGCAAGGCGACGTGGGCCCCGCTGCCCACGAGGGCCTTCGCGGTTGCCAAGCCGATCCCACTCGACGCGCCTGTGACGACCGCGGTGCGGCCGCTGAGGTTCACCTCAGTCACCCGAGGGAGGCCGGACCATGCGCAAGGCGGAGGAATTCTTCACGCGTGCGCGCGTCGTCCCGGAAGACGCCCACGAGCGCCGAGGTGATCGTTTTGCTATTCTGCTTTTCGACCCCGCGCATCATCATGCAGAGGTGATACGCCTCGATGACGACACCCACCCCCCGCGGCTGCAGCACCTCGCACACCGCATCGGCGATCTCACTCGTTAGGCGCTCCTGTACCTGCAGCCGCCGCGCGAACATCTCCACGATGCGCGGCAACTTGGACAGGCCCACGATGCGGCCATTGGGGATGTAAGCAACGTGTGCGCGGCCGAAGAACGGGAGGAGGTGATGCTCGCAGAGTGAGTACAGCTCGATGTCGCGCACCATCACCATGTTGTCGTGCTCGTCCCGGAACACACCTTCGCCGACGACGTCGTCCAGCGACATTCCATACCCGCGCGTCAGCCAGGCCATGGACTTCGTGACGCGCAGCGGCGTGCGTTGCAGGCCCTCGCGGTCGGGATCCTCGCCTAACAACTCCACTTGACGGCGCACGAGCGCTTCGAACTCCGCGGCAGGCGCACCAGGGATGCCGTGCCGCTCATCATCGTCGTCCATGACGTGCGGCACGCATCCGTCCGGACTGCGCACCGCGCGGTCCGCGTTAACGCCCTTCGTATTCGACATAGTTGTTCTCAGTTTCCCACAGCCTGAGCTTGACGAGCTTGGCTGGCGCGATTCGCGGTTCCAAAACGCGCCAACATGCGACGATGAAATGCTCCGTGGTGGGGTTGATGCCCGCCATGAATGGCACGTCGACATTCATGTTCCGATGATCCACGTGATCGACCAGCTCGCGAGTCACGAGGTCCCGGAGGACCGCCAGGTCCATAACGTAGCCGGAGCGAGAGTCGATTTCTCCAGCCACCGATACTTCCAGGCGATAGTTGTGCCCGTGTGAGTTCGGGTTGTTGCATTTGCCATACATCTCCCGGTTCTCTTCATCGCTCAGCGCGGGGTTGTGCACGCGGTGCGCGGCGTTGAAGCGGAGGACGCGCGTAACAGTGACGGTTGGCATTACGTCGAACGGGAGCGAGGAGCGAGGAGCGAGGAGCGAGGAAAGGATACCTAACGCTACCGCTCTACCCGCAACGAAAGAAGCTCCGACCCGAAGATCGGAGCTTCACGATAGATGGAACGAAGAGGGGTTTTTTGAAGCCCAATAGAAACTGATGAGGCCCGCAACCATATGTTCGCCTTCCCCGCACTGGGGCATGGCGTTCACACAGCGTTTTGGAACCCGGCCATTGGACTTGTTGGCTCAAAAACTGAGTCTCTTCGCCCCACTTCTTGAGTCGTCGAGAATGTAGATGCAGAATCCGAGACCGTCAATTACGATCACACGACATGGATGTCGGCATCTTCATTGCAATCGTGATGCTCGTGGTGTGGGCCGCGGGAACTTTTTTCACTGAAGCTCCCGGCTGGCTTCACCTATTGCTCACGTTCGGCGTGTTCCTGTTGATCTGGCGTATTGTCGTACGCAACGCGCCTACCAAAGGACGAGCAAAAGGCGACGCCGGTCACTCGAACGTGAGATCGAAATAGGAACAAGCCAAAGCTGAGAGCCACCAGCCAACAGCCTAACAGCTACCAGTAGCTGACAGCTGCTGACAGCTTTCGGCTGCCGGCTGACAGCTGACAGCTTTGGTTAGGCAGTGCGTTAGATCTCCCAGTTCGACAGGACAATGCCCAGCGGCGCCCGGACCTCCTCATGGCCGGCAACGTACATCCGGAGATCTGTCCAACGCACGCGCGCGCCTAACGAGATGAGCCGGCGATAAGCTTCCAGGTACTCGCCCTGCATGCGGATCGCCACGCGCCGCGTGCCCTGCCGCCGAGCGGCGTCGGCCAGCCCCTCGACCAACGTGTCGATGCGGGTCTCATCATCCAGGACGAGCTTGAGCACGCGCAACTCCTCGCGCGCCCGACCGTCCACGAGCGGAGCCACGTGAAATACGGCGAAGCCGACGATCCGGCCGCCGTCCTCCAACAGAAGCGTGTCGCCGACACCCAACTCCTGTGTCAGCCGCATCTCCCGCGTGAAATCGTATCCCGCGAGCTGTGCGTGGGTGAGAGACCGCGCGGCCCCGATGGCGTCCTCCCGCGCCGCCGCGCTCAGACTGCCCAGGGTGCGTGCCTTACGCGGGGCTTCCCGCGCTTCGACGGTGAGCGTGATCGTTAGGCGTCCGGGCACGAAACCGAGCCGCGAATAAAAGCCGATGTTGTCCATCGTGCGCGGCATCGTCTCGAGACCGATCACGCTGGCCCCGCGCGTCCCCAGCAGCCTTGTCCCCGCACGCACCACTTCTTTCCCCACGTCGCCACCCTGCCAGTCCGGCCGCACCGCGAGCGGGCCCATCCACCCTTCCACACCCGAGCGGTGCACCACGTTGAACGCGACGATCTCATCGCGCTCCCCACGCCACAACATGGCGTCGCCGCCCTCCACCGCATCCTCGATCGCGTAACGCCAGATCGCCGGATTCAGGCTCGGCACACGCACGCCCACCATGCCATCCCGGCGATAGCGCTCGGTGAACGCAGTCGAGAAGACCTCGTTCAGCTCGTCGATGTTCGCCGGCAGAATGCGGTGCGGACCGGATGCGCTGCGCGTCGCTGGGAACTCCCGCGTGCTCGTCATTCGCCGACCATTGCGGCCACCGGCCGCGACCCCGCCGACAAACTCGTTAGGTCTATGTCGTCGGTCTCGGTGCGCACGCGGGACGCCCCTGTATCCTCGTCGTATTCGACGCCGATGACGCGATCGAGACCGTCACGCACAGATTCGATGTGCGTGATCACGATGACTTGCTCGAAGCGATCATTCAGCCGGCGCAGCAACTCGACCACGTGCTGCCGCCGCGCTTCGTCGAGTGAGCCGAATACTTCATCCAGGACCAGCAGCGAAAAATTGAGACCTGCACGATCCGCGATCATCTGTGAAATCGCGAGCCGCAAGACGAGGTTCGCAAGGTCTTCCTCACCACCCGAGAGAACTTGCTTCACGTCCCGCTCCTCGAGAACGCGGACGTTGTATTCGTCATCCAGCCGGAGCTCGGTGTAACGATCGTCCGTCAGCTGCGTCAGCCACTTGCTCGCGATCTCGGACAGCTCCGGCCGCAGCTCGAAGTTGAGATCGGTGCGCAGATCGGAGAATGCGCGGTCGAGCTCATCGTGGACGCGGCGGTCGCGCTGTAGGGAATCGAGTTGTTGCTGCGCGCGATCGAGATCGGCCTTGGCTTGCAGCGCGCGTTCCGCCGCCGCCTGGACCGCTTCGACTTCGACCGCCGCGCCGGCGTGCGCGATTTCGGCTGCCCGGAACGTTGCCGCGATGCGCTCGTGCTCCTCCCGCATTTCGGCAAACTCGCGCTCGGAAAAACGCACCGCGTCCCGGCGTTCGGCCAAAGCGCCCAGGCGTGCCCTCAGGGCCTGACGGGCTTGCACAACGCGCTCGCGTTCTTCGATGAGACCTTGTTCGCGATCGATCTGCGCCGCCAACCGCGTCGCGCGCTCGTTGAGTGGCGCGAACCGGCTTGTCTCGCGCTGCAGCGTCTCGTGGCGCGCAGGGTCATAACCGGTGGGAACACTTGCCAGCTCCGCGAGGACGCTCGCGTGTTGCTGTTCCTTGAGGTGGATCTCGCGCACGAGCTGTTGGCGCTCTGCAACCGCCGACTGCACTCGCGCCAGCTGACGTTCCAGACCCTGAACCACGAGACGCTGGGCGTTGCGCTTTTCGTCGAGCGTCCGGATATCGGCCGGCATTTCACCCAGCTGGTCCAGGCGGTCGCTGTAGTATCGCCCATCGACCTTGATTGTCTCCATCTGCTCTTCGAGCTGATCGAGCACATCCCGGAACGACGCGCCTAACGGGCGCGTGCAGATTGGGCATGCCCCTTCCTCGCCCAGCTCGACCAGGCGATCGCGCTGCGACTTGAGGTCGAGATATTGTGCGCGAAACGCATCACGTTTGGTTTCGGCTTCCTGACGATCGCGGACCCATTCCGTGCGACGCGCTTCGAGTTGGCCGTCCACCTCGCGTTCCTGACGGCGTTCCTGATCCAACTGCTCGGTCAGCTTTTCCTCGGCCCCAATCTCCCGTTCGATGCGTTCCAGCCGCTCGCGGAACCGTACCAGGTCCTCACCTAACACTCCCTCCGTATCGGTGAGTGTCTGACGACGTCCTTCCTCACGAGCGAGCATTTCGAAGCGCTGGAACTCATCGGCTAGCTCGGCCAACGGCGCGATCTCGAGTGCAATCTGCTCCAGCTCGGTGCGCGCCTCTGCTATGGCGGCCAGGTCGCGCTCAATGCGTTCTTGATCGCGCGCATGCGACGCTTCATCGGCCTCCGCGACGCGCAACTCCGCGAGAGTGTCCTGAAGCAGCTCGCGCGAGCGCTGAGCGTCTTGCCATCGCGGCTCGAACTCGGCGGCCGCGCGCCGGCTGGTCGCGAGTTGCGCGAGCGTTTCGCGATACCGCGCCGCGGATGCCTGTGCTCGCAACTCGGCGTCGCGCACGCCGCGGATGATAGAATCCGCATCCGGCATCGCGCTGCGTAGGCCTGACGATTCGGCAATGATCTCGCGTCGCCGATCCTTCACGAGGTCCTGCGCGACGCGCAGCCGCTCGTAACCCAACACGCGCGACAAGAATCTGGCGCGCTCGGATGGCCCCATCGCGGCCATCACATCCAGCTCTTTCTGGCCCGTGAAGTACGTGTTGAAGAATTCGGTGCGACTCATGCCGAGCCGGCGCTGCAGCAGCTCGGTTACGCCAGTGAGCGACGTCGCGATCGGCGTGGGACTTCCGTCGAGGAAAAGCTCGGCAGTCGTTAGGCCCCGGCAAACGCGATAGCGGTGCTTCCCCAGATCGAAGTCCAGCTCCACCCGCACTGGATCACGCGGGCCGGCGCGATTGAAACGGATGGAGTCGCGCGTTCCGCGAGCCGCTGGATTGCCGTAGATCGCCCAGGCGATTGCTTCGAGGAGCGTGGATTTGCCCGCGCCATTTGGTCCGATGATACCCGTGAGGCCGGGCGCGAAGGCGATCTTCGTGTCCGCGTGCTGCCTGAAGTTCTGCAGCCGGAGCGTGTTGAGTCTCACTCGCCTTCCACTGCGGCCGCCAGAGCGCCTTCTTCACGCGCGGTGGCCTCGGTCAGATACGCCAGCCCGAGCTCGACGAGAGAATTTCGATCGACATCGGAGGCAAGCGGCCGGCTGTGCAGCTTGTCGCGAACGATGTCAGAGAGCGACCGACGGCGTCCACCCAAACTGCGCGGCCCCGGGCTGTCGGGCCGGCGCGCATCCACGTGAAAGTGCAGCGCGCGCCGTTTGTACTCGCGAATCGCCTTATGATCGAATTCGCGTGCTATATGCCGCGGAACGTCGCGCACGACTTGCCTGACGACTGCGTCCTCGATCCCCCCCGGGCATTGCTCGACATTCGCGCGGATCTGCACGTCGACGTCCGCGGCGCTCAAGCCGCGTGCGACGATGGGGGGCAGGTCGATGAACGTGCGCAGGCCGCGGAGCGGATGAAAGACGCGCTTGCCGTTCGCGAGGTTGAATTCAACGATGCCCTTCCCCGGAATCTTCAGGCGTTTTTCTTCGCGCCGCTCGGCCCAGATGTTGGGACTCGTGTATTCGATGGAGCCGGAGTAGCAGGCGTTAGGCGCGATCTCGTGATACACGTGATAGTGTCCGAGCGCAACGTAATTCCAGCGCGTCGCGCCGATCTCTTCCGGTGTGTATTCGATCGCGACCCGATCGCCATCGTTGTGCGGCGGCAGCACGCCGGCGATCTCGCCATGTAACACGAGCACGTTGTAGCGAAAAGCGGGATCCGGTTCGAGCGTGACCTTGCCCGACAGCGTGTCGGGCACCGCCAGGATCGAGAGTCCGCGGTCCTCGAACGTTAGGCGGCGCGGCTGCGACTCCACGACGTGAATGCCTAACTTCTCGAAGAGGCGCAGGATGCATCCTGTCTCGGTCGCGCGCGGCGTGTCGTGATTGCCAGCGACCATGACGACGATCGCATGCGGTACCTCGCGCGCGAGTCGCGAGAAGTTTTCGAACGCACGGATGATCGCGGGGTTGGACGGGCGGACCGAATGAAAGACATCGCCGCCAAGAACGATGAGATCGGGCTCGAGCTCGATGGTGCGCTCGATCGCGCGCTCGAAGGCACGCGCAACGTCCGCCTCTCGCTGGTTGATCCCTTCGGGTGTCAACCGCTGGTACTGGCGAAATCCGAGATGGAGGTCCGCGAAGTGGATGAGCCGCATACCGCTCGTGAGGCGATTCTAATCCGAACCGCGCTTGGGCCAAATTAACGCGGGGCAGCAAGTTACACAGCCCGCTGACGCCATTTGTTCAGCGTCTAATAGACCTGCACCCTTTGCGTGATCTTCATCCACATGCGCGCCGACGCGGCCGCGCCGCCGCTTTCCTGCATCAAGGATCGAGATACCACACTAGTACGCACGTCCACGATCCAGCCGCGGGTGCGGTCGATAACGATGCTCCCTGTGATCGATCCGCTCGTCGAGACCGTGGCGTTGCGCCGACTGCGCCCGCTCCCCTGGTTCAGGTACGGTACGCTGGCACTTCGAGCCAGCCGCCCGGTCAAGGAAACGTAGGCGCTATCGCCTCCGCGGCTCACCGAATCCAGGCGGAACGTCCCCGATAACGCGGCGGACCCTGCGGGGTCTCCCGGAGGGGCGACCGGGATCTCCATCGTCCGTACCCAGCTCTGCCCGATCTCGACCGGCTCGCGCGGCAGTGTCGCGGGCATCTGCGTCATCATCGCGCGCAAGGCTGACGCCTGCGGGCCTTCAGCCGGCGACACCGTGGTCGCCCCGTCGGGGGCAACGTGCAAACGGACGCGCCGTCCTTCCGCGGCGCGGGCCGCGGCTTCCAGCGCGGCGCCCCCGGCAACGCTGCTCGTTAGGCGAACCGAGTCAGTGATAGCGGTTACCTCCGCTCCGTTCAGATCAGTCGCCTCGACGGCAATGCGCGTATAAACGCGCAGCCCGGTCCGTTCCTGCGCCACGCTATCGGGCTTGGCGCCGGGGTTGGCTGGCTTATCGCGACCTTTCGTTCCTTCGAACTCTGTGGTCTGTTCCAACTTGAGACGGAGCGTGTCGCCCGCGCGCGGCCTCAACTGCAGCGAATAGCGCTGCGCGGCAGCCTCTCGAACACCGCCTAACGCCAATAGCGCCGCGAGCAGAGCGAGACGGCTCCTGCTGCGGAGCATACGAGAGTGGATTTTAGGGGGTGCTGGCGTTGTGGAAATGGGCGACGGCACGTGAACAGCTACACCTGCCGCCGAGGGATGTCCCAAAGAAAAGCCGAGACGCGGGCGGCTGGTGACGCGTCCTGGCCCTATGTATTGTTGCGCGCTTTTCACGCCTTGGCGACTACGGCTGAGATCTGTGGATCAATCGCAAGCGCCGGTCCGACGCTGGCTGCTGATCGCGCTGGTCGCGGTGCTTTTCGCCGCCAGCGTGGAAGTCCTGCCAGTCCTTGGCGCGAGGTTACGCGTTGTACTCGCACTGACCGCCGTTTGGTTCAGCGCGAGCGCGTGGATAGGACGTCGGACCCTCGTGGAACCGGTCTATCGGCCGGCGGTCCTCCCTCTAATGGCTGTGTCGTACGCCCTGCTTGCGATTGCGGCGATCGCGGCGGGCGAGAATCCATTGTCCACCGATCGGTTGGCGGGTTATTGCGCTCTGAGCGTCGGTTGGGCAACCCTCTTTTTGCTCGTTGCGAAGGCCCCACCGGTCACTGCTACTGATCTGCCCGAGCCAACAGCGCGACACGTTGTCATGGTCGTTGTGCTCGCGGCTGGCATTGCGTCAGTCGCCCATGGTTTGGCGACGCCGCGCTGGCCACTCATCAGCGACGAAGCCGTCTACGTCCTGCAGAGCGAGTGGTACTTCAAGCCGAATTATTCCTGGCAGGTCCCGCGCGAGATCGCGGACTTCTTCGTGATGCGCAAGTTCGGCTACCACGCTGACGCCCAACACTTCTACGGGATGTATCCGCCTGGTTGGCCTTTTGTGCTGGCCGTGTTCGATCGCGTTGGCCTCCGTTGGTGGACTCCCATCCTGATGGCCGCGGGCAGCGTCGCGCTCACGTTTTATGTCGGCTCGCGCGCGCATTCGCGTAAGGCCGGGATCATCGCCGCGACCCTTCTGGCCATCCAGCAATGGTTCGTGATCGATCATGGCGGCTACATGTCCGATGGCTTCGCAACGTTCACAACGGTTGCTGGAGCGGCCAGTCTGCTGGCAGCTGAAGCAGCCGACCGGCCGGCGCCGCGCGTTCTGTGGGGCGTTGTCGCCGGTGTCGCGTTAGGCATGGGCGTGGCTGCCCGGCCGCTGTCGGGCATCGTGCTTGGCATCACTGTCGTGTTATGGATCGTGCTCCGGCGCCGGATGCCGCTCCATGCGCTCAGCGCCACGGCCGCCGGCGTGTTGTTAGGCGGCATGTTACCTGCCGCGCTCCTCCTGCACTACAACATGGCGACAAACGGCGAGCCGCTCCGGTTGGCCTATCAAGCGATCCACGGACACGGCTACGACCTCGGCTTCGGCACGCGCGGATTTTTAGCGTACAACGCGAACCTCGAGCGGGTGCACGTTCCCATCGTGTACACACCGCGCGAGGCGGTGGCACACCTGTTTTCGCGCTTCGCCGATTTCGCGTACGCCGGATTTGGAATCGCACTACTGCTGCCGCTCGTGGCGGTCGCTCGGGCACACCGGATTCCCCTGCGCTGGCGCCTGATAGCTCCGTTCTTCCTCATGCCGTTCGTGTACTTCTTTTACTGGTATTCGGGCGTGCGCTACTACACGTCTTTGCTTCCCTTTCTCCTGATCGGGTGCGCGGTGCTTGTCCTCGATCTGTGGCGCCGCGACGCCCGTCTGGCGTTAGGCATGCTCGCGTGTGCCGTTGTGGGAAGTTTCTATTTCGCGTTGCCGCGGCGGACGTCACCCGGAGGGCTCGATTCCCCGTGGACCAGATCGGCGTATTTTCGCGACCCCGGACGCATGGGAACGCTGGACTCTCTCGCGGCGTTAGGTGCGCGTGTGGGACCGCTGCTCGTCTTTGCGCGTCAGCAGGACAACCCGTTCGATAACCTGCTCGACCGGCTGCAGCTCCTCAACGCCGACGGCTTGGACTCACGCGTGCTCGTCGCGCGCGACCTCGGCGCGCGAAATCGGGAGCTGCGTGCCCGGTACCCCGGTCGCAAGGTGTACATCGTCGAAGATCGGGGGCGTGATTCTGTTTCCCGTATCGTGCCGCTGGACTCGACGACTGCTCGTTAGGCGCCCCCGATATCCCACGCCTGCTCGACGTCGGTGCGCGAATACGCGCGGAACGCCGTGAGCGTCTGCGTGCGTTCGATCCCTTGAACGTTGGGAAAGTGCTCGGTGACGACTTGCGCGATTTGCGAGTACTCCGCCACGCGTACGATCACCACGAGGTCCCACTCACCCGACACAGAATAAACTTCCTGCACTCCGTCGATCCCGGCGAGCTGCATGGCCGTCTGCGGAATACGCTTCGGATCGGCTCGAACGAGGACGATGGTAGTGATCATGTGGCGCTAAGATAGCCGGCTCTCGCAGCGCAACCAGGGTGGCGCTAATTTGCAGAGGGCGCACGACCGAACATTGACATTCGACGGTTAGGGACTGTGGAGTACGAGGAACGCGAATTAGCAGGCGCTGCGCGCAGCGCCCACGTGTTGCACGTCACGCCGAGGGTCGGTGGTGAAAGCACGCGGCTCGTGCAGTCCGCAATTGCTCGCGCGCGCGACGCAACCGAAGAAGGCGTCGCCCTGCTGGTCATCGTCGGCGAGCGCGCAACCGCGTACGAGGTTGCGTCCCTGGTGCGCAGCGCACAGGACGCAGCGATCACCCCGCTAACCGTGCACGGCCGCGCCAATGCGCTGCTGCAGCGAAACCCCAAGGCGGTCGTTGGCGCGCCAGCCGATTTGCTCGCGCTTATCCGATCTTCTGCGCTCAAACTCGCGGCCGTGAGCCATGTCGTGCTACTATGGCCAGAAACGATCGTCGCGGACGAAGCGAAGGCGGCGGAGCTCGAGCTCATTTTGGGAGAAACGCCCCGCGACGCCGACCGGAGCATCATCGCCGAACAGGTGACGCAGCCGCTCGAAGCTCTCGTCGATCGGCTCGCGATCAAACCGCGGCGGCTCACACATGAGGTTCCCGTCCCCACCGACGTGCGGGCGGTGAGCTACCTCATCGTCGCCGCGGAGCAGCGCGCATCGGCGCTGCAAAGCGTGCTGGACATGCACGATGGGCTCCGTGTCGCCGTGATCGCTCCAACCGAGCGCGCGGCAGACGAGGCTCGCGCGGCACTTGCCGCGTTAGGCATCGACGACGCGGCGCTGGGCCGAGTTGTCACCGGCATGGAGAAGGCGGACGGTCAATTCATCGTCTGGTATGGACCGCCGGCGGCCGAGCACATCACTCCTGCACCCGAGCCTGACAGTGAAATCGTGCTCCTCGCCACGCCTGAAGAGTTGCGTCGGTTGCGTGCAATGCCGAACGCTTTGACGTTGACACCGCTCAGTTTCACGCAGCCGGCGTCAGAAGCTGCGCGTCGGCAGCGTGCCTTACGCGAGGAGCTGTCCAGTCTCTTGCGACGCGAACCGGTAGATGCGGAGCTGGCGGTCATCGAGCCGTTGCTGGCTCAGCACGATGCCGCCGAAGTTGCTGCTGCAGCTCTGCGGTTGCTGGGACGCGCCCGCAAGGCGCGCGAACAACAGGTAGTCGCCGAACAGCCGGATGCCCAGCACCGGCCGGCGCGGCCCGTCGCAGCGGGCGACCAACATTGGACGCGTCTGTTCGTCAGTGTCGGTGAACGCGACGGCGCTCGGCGCGGTGACCTCGTCGGCGCGATTACCGGTGAAGCAGAGATTTCCGGAGCGCAAGTCGGCAAAATCGAAATGCGCGATACGTATTCGCTCGTGGATGTCGCCGCGCCTGTGGCGGAGAAGGTCGTGGAACGCCTAACGGGTGTTTCGATCCGCGGTCGCCGAGTTACGGCTCGCCTCGATCGCGGACCGAGCCGCACGGGCCCCGCAGACGCCAGGCGCGGCCCACCGCGCCGCGAGGCAGAAAGCGAAGGCGCCCCGCGTGCCGCGCGCGAGCACGAAGAATGGGCGTCGCGCGGAGAGCGTCTCCGGCACTCCCGCCGCCCCCCAACGCCAGGCGGCGAGCCGTGAGCGCTGCGTCGCTCAACGGCGGCTGGATCGAAGTCATTGCGGGAGTGATGTTCAGCGGCAAGACAGAGGAGCTGATGCGCCGCGTTAGGCGCGCGGTGATCGCGCGCAAACGCGTGCAGGTCTTCAAATCCCACCTGGATGACCGGTACCTCGGCCTGCTCGCCGTGTCGAGCCACGATGGCCGCTCGGTGGACGCCATTCCGGTCGATTCGTCGAGCCAGATCGCGTCTCGCATCGACCCCACCGCGCACGTCATCGCGATCGACGAGGCGCAGTTTCTCGATGACGGCATCGTCGATGTCGTCACCTGGCTCGCGAACAGCGGGAGGCGTGTAATCGTCGCCGGCACTGACACCGATTTTCGCGGGGAGCCTTTCGGGCGCATGCCGCAGCTCATGGCCATCGCCGAAGTCGTAGACAAGCTGCATGCGATCTGTGTGCTGTGCGGCGCTCCGGCGACGCGGAATCAGCGCCTCATCGACGGCGTCCCTGCGCCTTACGATTCGCCGACCATCATGGTCGGAGGCCGCGAGGCCTATGAGGCCCGTTGTCGCGCGTGTCACATCGTGCGCAAAAAGGACGAACGGCAACACAAGTTGCCTCTCTAATAGGCTAGCTGTCAGCGGTCAGGAGCCAGCCGTTAGCTGTCAGCTCACGCCGCGTCGCCTGCTATCACCGGGACGACCGCCAACGTCACCGCGACAATCGGTGTCCGTTCTGCGTGACGCAGACTGTCACTTGCACGTCCTTGCGATAGCAAATGACCGCGACTTTTACCGGAAGATCCCAGTGGGGATTGTAGCCGCGCTGTTGCCTAACCCTGCGCGGCTGTTTCGCCTGCGCGCAGCCATCCGTGGCCGACATGCTGTCGAGGCATGTACGGACTGGGCGGCCGTTATGCGTTTGTGCGAAGAGCAGCCAGTGCACCTGGCCGTCCTGGACGTCTTCGCGTCAGGCGGCATGAGCCTGGAGCCTCTGCGTCAGCTTAAGCGCCGTTTCCCACGACTGAGCACCGTCGTGTACGTCGACGCGTCTGCCGAGCGCGCGCATGACCTGTTCGATGCCGGGCGCTCTGGCGTCGATGGTTTGATCGTCGCCGATCGCGACGACGACCCGCGCGCGATGGCCGTGATTCTGGATCAGGCTGAAGCACGAGGGGTCGCGGCACAGTTGCGGAGCGCCATGGGGCAATGGCGTCCGCTCGTGCGCGATGCGGTGCTGATCGCTGTCACGCGCGCCCATGAGCGCCTAACGACCGACACCGTCACACGTACGCTCTCGGTCAGCCGCCGCATCCTCGCGCGCCAGCTCGCCGACGCGAGCCTGCCGACACCGCAGCGGCTCCTCACGTGGGGCCGTCTGATCGTCGCCGGGCATCTGCTGGAAGACACCGAGCGGAGCGCAGATGGAGTCGCATACGCCCTGCACTTCCCTTCGGGCAGCGCCTTCCGCAACACCTGCCAGCGCTACCTCAAGGCGACGCCTTCTGAGATCCGCGCGCATGGCGGGGCCGCATGGGTGATCAGCCGATTCCTGAACCCTGCGTCGCACGAGGGAATGGTGGACGACGAACACGACGAAGTCGCTGCGTAGTTAATCCCCACTCTCATTTCTACCGCGCTGCCGAACTCGGCGGCGCTTTGTTTTTTTGTTGACCCCTTTTCCGGGCCATCCTACCTTGGCGCACAGGCCCTCGACGCTTCGACCTTGACGCCTTGACCTTTGACCTTTGACCCGGTGTTAATCGTTGGTCTAACCGGCAACATCGCGAGCGGCAAATCGACCGTAGCGCGCCTGCTCTCAGAAAGAGGCGCGACGATAATCGATGCGGACGTGCTCGCTCGTCGCACCGTCGATCCGGGAACGCCCGCTCACGCCGCTATCACCGAGCGCTGGGGGAATGCTGTCCTGGCCGCAGATGGCACCATCGATCGCGAAGCGCTCCGTCGTGTTGTGTTCGGCGATCCGCGGGAGCTCGAGGCCTTGAACAACATCGTCCACCCCCACGTGCGGGCGATGCGGGACGAGCTGATCGACCAGGCACGCTCACGGGGCGATCAAATCGTAGTCTGCGATATCCCGCTCCTGTTCGAACGTGGGCTCGTGGATGATTTCGACCGCATCGTTCTGGTCGATGCCCCGCGCGAAGTGCGCTTCGAGCGGTTGGTCCGCGAACGCAAACTCCCGCACGCGGACGCGATGGAAATGATCGCGGCGCAGATGCCTTCAGAGCTCAAACGCGCGCGAGCGAACTACGTCATCGATAACACGTCGACATTGCAAACGCTGGCGGAGCGCGTCGAGGAGATTTGGAGCGCGCTGCAGCGAGATGCGGCGACGCGCGACGCCAAAATCGCCTGAGACAACTCCCCCAGCGGGTCAAAGGTCAAGGGTCAAAAGCGATCCGGGTACGTTTGACGTTTGGGCTTTGACCTTTGACTTTTGACCTCTGACCTCCACCGCGGATTCCTCGTGGCCAATATCCCTTCCGATCTGCGCTACACGAAAGATCACGAATATGTGAAGCCAACCGATGACCCTAACGTGGTCATCGTCGGCATCACGGATTTTGCGCAGGGGGAGTTAGGCGATGTGGTATTCGTCGACCTGCCGAAAGTCGGTCGCAAGCTTGGGGAGCACGACGTGTTCGGGACGATCGAGGCCGTGAAGGCTGTCTCCGAATTGTATTCGCCCCTTGCGGGTGACGTTGTCGAAGTGAACTCGCGCCTCGATGGCGAGCCTGCGCTCGTGAATAGCGATCCGTATGGCGACGGTTGGATGATCAAGCTCAAAACGTCTGGCGCGGCTCCGAATCTGCTCGATGCCGCCGCCTATAACGCGCTAATAGGGCAATAGTCGTTAGCTCTTAGCTCTTAGCAGTCTCAGAGCTGACGCCTAACGACTAGGTGTATTGCTCAATCGGCGGACACGCGCAGACCAGGTTCCGGTCTCCATAAGCGTTATCGACGCGCGAAACGGCCGGCCAGAACTTCCGCTCGCGGGTCCAGGGCGCAGGGAACGCCGCGCGCTCGCGACCGTACTTGTGATTCCAGTCGTCGGCAACGACCGCTTCGGCCGTGTGCGGCGCGTGTTTGAGGGGATTGTCTTCGCGATCGAGAATCCCCTTCTCGACGTCAGCGATCTCCCCCCGGATCGAAATCAACGCTTCGCAAAACCGATCGAGCTCCGCCTTCGACTCGCTCTCTGTCGGCTCGATCATGAGCGTGCCAGCGACGGGGAACGAGACGGTCGGCGCGTGATAGCCATAGTCGATGAGACGTTTGGCGATGTCTTCCACTTCGATGCCCGACTTGCCCTTGATGCCGCGCGGATCGACGATGCACTCATGCGCGATGAGTCCGTTGCGCCCCTTGTATAACACGGGGAAGTGCGGCTCGAGCCGCTTCGCTATGTAGTTCGCGTTGAGGATTGCGACCTTCGTCGCTTCGGTGAGTCCGTCGCCACCCATCATCTTGATGTAGGTCCACGAGATCGGCAGGATGGACGCCGATCCCCACGGTGCCGCCGAAACGGCGCCTAACGCGGTGCGTCCCTTCTGCGGAACGACTGGGTGTCCCGGAAGGAACGGCGCCAGGTGAGCGGCGACACCGATAGGCCCCATTCCGGGACCGCCACCGCCATGCGGGATACAGAATGTCTTGTGCAGGTTGAGGTGGCACACATCGGCGCCGATGTCTCCTGGCCGCGCGAGTCCTACCATCGCGTTCATGTTGGCGCCGTCCATGTAGACCTGGCCGCCGTGCTCGTGCACGACCTCGCACACTTTGCGGATCCCTTCCTCAAACACTCCGTGCGTGGAGGGATAGGTGACCATCAACGCAGCAAGCTGCTCGCGATGTTGCGCGGCTTTGGCACTCAGATCGTCGAGGTCGATGTCGCCGGTCGCTGTCGTCTTCACCACAACGATGCGCATGTTCGCCATTGCCGCGCTCGCGGGGTTCGTTCCGTGCGCGCTTTGCGGAATCAGGCAGACGTCACGATGCGTATCACCACGCGAGTCGTGGTAT
>DATFBW010000135.1:0-4662 GCA_035253645.1 Gemmatimonadaceae bacterium
CCACCGCACGTCCCGTATTGGAGCGGCTATCGTACAGCTCCGCTAACCGTTTGTGCACTCCAGCGACGTGCGAGGCGAGCTGTCCCGCCTCGTAGTCCGGCGTCTGCACGAAACGCTCATAGTAGACAATAGCCGAATCGCTCTGGCCACTCAGGTCAAACGCCTCGGCGATCAAGAAGAGCGCTGCCCGTTCATCAATCGCAAAGGCGCGATCTGCGGCGTGCAGCTCTTCGATCGCCTTGGCGTATTGCCCGCTCGCCAAGGCAACCAGGGCGCGCATGCGCGCCGGATCTCCATCGGCGGTACGGGAGCCGAGCTGCGGCAAGTCACGCAGATAGCCGTCATGCGCTTGGCGGGCGAGTTGTGGATCGCGCGTCAGCATGGCCACTTGCGCGATCCCCTCCCACGGCCGCCGCGTGGGGGGTAGCGCCTCCAGGCGAGTACGCGCGAGCGCGCGCCTAACGAGCACACGAGCGCGCTCGGCCTCGCCCAGAAAGAAAGCGAAATGCAAGGCCGAGTCGAGCGCCGACATGAGCACGTTTTGCGTGCTGTCGGTGCGATACAGCGCTTTATTCGCTTCCGTTCGCCATTGCAGGCCTTCTCGGAGCTTGCCGCGGAGGTACGCGGTGGAACCGAGGTATTCCGCGGCGCGCGCACGCTCCGAAGCCTGCGCGTTCGAGCGCCACGTAGCGTTTGCGACCGAATCGGCGCCTCTGAGATCGCCTTTCCCCCAGCGCACCAGCCATTCCCCCTCCCACAGCCATTCGTGGTTAGGCAATCGCTCGTGGTATTGCTGCAGCGTGGATTCAGCGGCCGCGACCTGGCCAAGGTGGAGCTGCGTGAGCAACAGGTTAATGAATGACGTGCCACCCGGCCTCTTTTCGTCCAGCGATCGGCGAAAGCGATCAGCTGCTTTGTCATACTGGCGCGTGAGCAGGTACATAACGCCGGAATTATTCAGCGCCGTGGCGTTTTTCGGATCGGTCTCGAGCAAGGTCTCGTACGCGGCCAGAGCGCGCGCGCGATCCGGTGCGGGACCGTTGCCGTAGTAGTACGCCTCCGTGAGGAGGCGCTCCGCCTGGGAGAGTTGGTCCCGATGCTGAAAGGCACGAGCCGCCGCATCCATCTGCCGCTGTCTGTTGTTCCCCTGATTGCCGACGACGGCCGCAATCTTACGCCACGCCATCGCGAAGCCGGTGTCGAGCTTGACCGCCTCTTCGAGTAACGCGAGACCTCGTTCGGATTCTCCCAGCTCGTCGGCCTGGCGGACGGCCTCCACGTATTTGCGCAGCGCCTGGAGCGACGACGTGCTGACGCGTTCGAGCGGCCGTGCCTCGTTCACGTCTTTGAGCGACTCGCCGATCTTTGCGCGGATGGCCTTGGACAGCCTGCCTAACGAGCGTATGAGATCGTTTTCTCCGTCGGCGCTGACGCTAAAGTCATCCAGCTCGGTACCATTCAGGCCGGAGATGAGTCGGGCGGTAACGATGTATCCGGCGCCGATCTGCAGGATCTTGCCTGCGAGGACCGCGCGCGCTCCTTCGCGCGTGGCGATCTCGCGCGCGAGGTCGGCCGTAACGATCGTGTCGCGACGGCGCTGCATGAGCTCGAGGACGGCGGCGATCGTGGCGCGGCTCATCACGTTGAGCGAGCCCGATTGCCGCAGGTCGGTGCGCAGCGCTTCGGCGACCGTCGCACCCAGGCCCGAGTCGGAAGACGGACTTTCGAAGTCGGCGACGACCAGCGTTTCGTCTTCGGCAAACTTTCCTGCCGCCATCAGGGACCCGGCCGGGCCGATGCCTAACGCGCGCAACACCATGTACGCGACGACGAGGACAGCGAAGGCTCCCACGGTCACTGCACCCGCGACCCAGGCGCGGCGCCAGCTCAAGTGCGGGCTCGCTTTTGCCGCCAGCGTCGCAATGGTTCCCTGCGTCGCGGCTTGAACGGGCGCACTCGGCGTGATCGTGTAGGCCCGTTGTGCCGCGCGTTGCGAATACCAGGTGAGCCCGATGACTGGAAGACCGGCCAGCATCACGCCTAACGAGCCCGGCAGAACCCAGGTCGGCAAGCCGATCGCACTCGTGGCCGCCCACGCGACGAGTGTTACGACCGCAGTGGCAGCGCCCCATACCGCGAGTGCTTTATCGAGTCTGATCTGACTCCCGAACAAGGCGCTCGGCGCCGTAGGTGTGGCGCCCGATGTCACGCTCTCGAGCACATGCACGATGTCGCTGGCGCTCTCAGGTCTCCTGTCAGGCTCCTTCGCGAGACACTGCATAACGAGAGCGGCGAGGAGGGGCGGCGTATCGGCGCGCAGCTCGGTCACGGGACGCGGTACTTCGTTGAAGTGCGCCGCAACAACTTTGGCTGGCGACGTGGCGATAAATGGTGCGCGCCCAACCAACAGCTCGTACGCCATCGCGCCGAACGAATAGATATCGGACCGGTGATCGAGGTTGGGATCACCCGCGGCCTGCTCCGGCGGCATGTATGCCGGGGTGCCGATCGTCGTGCCAGCGACTGTCAGCGTCCCGCCGTCGCCGCCGCCCGTTCGCGCGGCAGTGATGGCCTTCGCAATCCCGAAATCCGTAACTGTCGCGCTGCTCCCAGCCAACAGGACGTTGTCTGGCTTGATGTCGCGGTGCACGATGCCACGGCTGTGCGCGAATTCCAGCGCGCGAGCCACGTCGCGGAGGATGCCGGTGATCTCGCCGAGCCTGAGCGGTCCGCGCGTTAGGCGTGTGCGGAGGGATTCTCCCTCGACGTACGGCATCGTGAACCAGGGGAGTCCGCCGGCGTCGCCTGAAGTGAGGACGGGGACGATGTGGGGATGCTGCAGCCGCGCTGCGAGCAGGACCTCGCGCTTGAAGCGCTCGACGGAGATGCCTGCGAGCAGCTCTGGGGCGAGCACCTTGATGACAACGCGGCGGGCCAGGGCGGTCTCCATGGCGACGAAAGTACGCGACATGCCACCGCCGCCGAGCTCGCGCTCGATCACGTACGCGCCCCCTAACGAGGATTCGAGCTGGCTTCGCAGGTCCATCGCGCCTACGTGCGCACTACCCTTGCCGCCGGCCGAGGCACGCCAGGATCCCGCACCCTAACAAGGACTGCAGTTGGTCGCGCGGATCGGTCATCGGCCGCGAGCCGGGGTCTAAGGGCCAAAACGGGTGGGCGGCCACAAAGTAGTCTCGCGCGCAGACACGGGCCATATCACAGTGGGGAACGGACTTAGCCTGCGCGTTGCTCAACGCAGCGCGGCGCCGTCCTCCTAATTGATGAGTCGCAACCTTTCGGGCTTCGAGCGCGGCCTGGCCATAGGCGTCTTCGCCCTGAGTGGGTTCGTTGGGGTAATGGTGCTCAGCTCCGATCGCGGGCCGCCAAAGGCGCGCGCGCTGTCAGGGGCAGACAGCATTCAGATTGCCACGCAGTACCTCAATCGACTCGCATGGCGCGGCCGGGCGTACTCGCCGCCCAAGTGGCTGGCGCACGTGCACATCGCTCGGCTGCAAGAGGTGGCCACGTGGGAAATCAACGGGGAAGACACGCCGCCCATTTCACAGGACAGCGTCGCCGCTGTTTTGAGTGAGGTCTCGGGTAGCTACCTCGGTTCCATGCTGACAGACGACGACGGCATCGTCTCGCGTTGGCCGGCCAGCGAGCGGCCCATTCGCGTGTGGGTGCAACCGTACTCGAATGAAGCTGGTTTCACGACTGAGCTTGTGGGCCCGGCGCGGCGCGGGTTCACGGCGTGGAACGAGCTCGGACTGCCCGTGCACTTCGAGTTAGTGGACGATTCGACGCTCGCTGCGGTCCATGTCACGTGGAGTGCAGTGATGCAGAAGCAGGAGCAGGTTGGTGTCACGTTCCGCACAACGACAAGCCCTGGCTACATCGCGCTCGCCCACGTGATCCTGTCGACGGCGCGGGACATCTATACCGTGCAGAATGCGGCGCGGCACGAAGCGGGACACGTGCTCGGCTTGGGCCATTCGACGGACATGAGCGACATCATGGCCGGCGCAACGGAAGGGCGGCAGTACAGGATCACCGACGCCGACATGCGGACCGTTAGGCTCTTGTACCGTCTACCTGCGGGTCTCTTGCAGCGCTAAAGGCAGCGAACGGCTTACGGCACCGTGGTTGCCGATGACGTGAGGGCTTTCGTTAGGCGATACAAGAATTCCAGACCCTCGTAGAACGACTGCACGCGCATGCGCTCGTCGCGGCCGTGCGCGCGGGCATCCACGGTGGGATCGAGGAAAAGTCCCGACACGCCAAACGCCGGTATGCCTTGTGCGCGGAAGAAGCGCGAATCCGTCGCGCCGGTGGACATCACCGGGATGATCGGTATATCCCCGAATAGGTCGCGCGTAATCTGCCGCACCGGATCCATCACCTCCGGGAGCAGCGCCGAAGGTGGCGTCGCCGGACGTTGCGAGCGGATGATGACCTTGACCGTCGTGTCGCCAATCGCCTGCGCCAACTGAGCACGCACGTCCTCCGCCGTTTCCGTGGGATACAACCGGCAGTTGATATTTGCCTCGGCGAGCTGCGGGAGTGCGTTCGTCGCGTGGCCACCGCTCAGCATCGTCGCCACACACGTGGTGCGCAGCATCGCATTGTACTGGGGGTTCCTGACCACGGCGGCAGCTGGCG
>DATFBW010000136.1:0-11717 GCA_035253645.1 Gemmatimonadaceae bacterium
CCTCCGTGGTCAGACTCCGCGCTCTACACAAAGGCGCGTCACGAGTACGAGCAGGTGACGGCCACCGGCGCAAGCGGTGGTGGCGGGGGCGCAGGTCGCAGCGGGAATCGCTCGTTCTAGGCTGTCCGCCGGGGGTTTGGGCTTGTGCGGTGGTGCTGGCGGCGAGGATCGCCCAAGCCCCTGGTGTAGCCGCTCCGGCGGCGCTCGTTAGGGCGCGCGGCCGCGGACCGACGACACCAATGCGCGATTTGGACGTATTCATATCGCCATGACTACATCCTACTCAGGACCGGTGTCCTCCGGCGGCGCAGAACCGACCGGGAGACGGTCCGCCGCGAACGCTATGTCGCAAAAAACCAAGGAAGCCGCGCGCGCCGGCATCACGATGGGCAGCGCGCTCGCGATCACCATCTCGTGGAGCGTCAACCAGTCCATCATCTGGGCGATAATCCACGGCTTCTTCTCCTGGTTGTATGTGATCTACTTCGCGATCGTTAAGCGTTAGGAGATACGAGGGACGAGATACGAGATGCGAGGGCAGCCGGCGCTCGACTCCTTGCGAAAGTCCGTACTAATTGCGATTAGCAGCAGCCGAGCTCGCACATAGGCTCGTACCTCGTATCTCGTACCTCGTATCTCGTACCTCCGTGCTATCGCCCGAAGTCCAAACCACAATCGACAGCATCACGCTCGACGAGCCCTGGTCGCTCATCGAGCGCTTCACGACGCTCCGTCGCGAACATCCTGACGACGTTCGAACAGCCGCCGAGGAGATCGTCAGTCGCCTTGAACGGTTAGGCGTTCCGGTTGACGTTCATGACCCCGAGCTGTTCCTCAGCCTCCCTGGCGCGGGAAGCGTCAGCGTCCAGGGCGCGTCGTACCGTGCGAAGCCCATGGCGATGAGCGTCGCCTATCCGCAGGGTCTCACCGCACCGCTGGTGTACGCCCAGGCGCGTTATGCGCGCGGCGCCGACGAGCTGTTCTCGCGCAACCTCGTCGGGGACGGCACGCTCGACGTGCGCGGGAAGATCGTCGTCAGCGAAGGCTTCGGGATGCCCGGGAAGGTCTCTCACTTCGAAGCGAACGGCGCGTTAGGCATGATCGCCGTCAACCCCGGCAAGAACGCACACTGGGGCATCTGTACGACGGTGTGGGGGACTCCCGACCTCCGCGACCTGCCGCGCAAGCCGACGCTCGCCGTCGTCGCCGTCAACAACGCTGATGGCCTCGCCCTCATCGAGCGCGCAAAGGCCGGCGCCGAAGCCACCCTAACGACAAACGTGACCGAAGGGTGGTTCCGCTCTCCAATTCCCGTGGTGACGATTCCGGGCACGGAGGAACCGGACCCTTTCGTCTTATTGCACGGCCATTACGACTCCTGGGACTACGGAATCGGCGATAACGCCGTCGGAGACGCGACGCTGCTCGAGGTGGCGCGCGTCCTCTGGAAAAATCGCCAGGGACTCAAGCGCTCGGTGCGCATCGCGTGGTGGCCCGGTCACTCGACGGGTCGTTATGCAGGAAGCACCTGGTTCGCGGATCGCTTCGCCATCGATTTGTACGAAGGCTGCATCGCGCAGATCAATTGTGATTCGCCCGGCTGCCGCTGGGCGACGGAATACAAAGACATCTCCTGGATGGAAGAAGCGGAGCCGTTTGCCCAACACATCATCAAAGAGGTGACGGGGCAGGAGGCGCATGGCGAACGCCCGCATCAGGCCGGCGACTACTCGTTCAACAACATCGGCATCACGAGCTTCTTCATGCTGCTCTCGACCATGCCTGACGAGTTGCGCGAGAAGCTCGACTACTACGGCGTCGGCGGATGTGGCGATAACATCGCGTGGCATACGGAAGAAGATCTGATCCATATCGCCGATCGCGATATCCTGCTCAAAGACATGAAGATTTACGCGGCTGCCACGATGGCCGCGGCGAACGCAACGGTCGCGCCCTTCGATTTCACGCGCACGCTCGACGGCTTCACGACGACATTGGATCGTTATGAGGAGGGTGCCTGCGGTCGCTTCGCTTTCAGCGCAGCGCGTGAGGAGATTGCGGCGTTGAGCGGCGTATTGGCGCGGTTCGCGAAACACACACGTTCCATCGAAACCCGCCCGCTCAGCGCACCTGAGGTCCGTGAGGCAAATGCCGCGCTCAGACGGTTGGCGCGCTTGCTGGTACCCGTCAACTTCACGCGCGGCCCTGAGTTCTATCACGATCCTGCGGAATCGACGCCGGCGCTGCCAGATCTACATCCGGCGCTCACGTTAGGCGACGCTTCCCCGGACCTTGCCGGCTTCATTGTGACGCACCTGACCCGCGGGCAGAACCGCCTGGTGGCTGCGTTGCGCGACGCTCGCCGCACCGTCGAGGACGCGATGGCGTGAAGCGGGGCCTTGTCACGGTAGTCGGAGCGCTTGCTCTGGGGTGCGCGGGCGCAGATCCGCGCGAGCGCGGAACGACACTCAGCCTGCCGTTGATCAACGACCCGATCCTCAATCCGGTCATCGCGCCGGATATCGGGTCCATCATGATCAACAAGGTGATCTTTCCGGGGCTGGTGCGGCCCGATGAACAACTGCGACCCACGCCCGATCTCGCGCTATCGTGGGCCGCATCTGACGACGGGCTGACCTACACGTTCACGCTTCGCCCAGGCGTCCAGTGGCACGATGGCCAGCCTTTCAGCGCGCACGACGTCAAGTTCACGTTCGATCAGATCCTCGACGTGCATTCGGGCTCGCGACAACGATCCGATTTCGCCGCGGTGGCAGGTGTCGACGTCGTGGATTCGCTCACGGTGCGCTTTCGTTTGCGAGCTCCCTTCGCACCGTTCCTTTCGTTGTTAGGCTACAACGCGGGCATCATCCCGGCGCACGTCTTCAAGGGTCGTCGCCTAACGGACGCGATCGATTTCAGCCGCGCACGGCCTGTCGGAACCGGACCGTTCCAAGTCGCCGACACGCGGCCCGGCAGCGCGATCATCCTCGAGCGAAACCCTGCGTACTACGGAACACCGCCGAAGCTCGAGCGCATGGTTTTCAAGATCGTCCCTGACGTCAACGTACAGGTGGCGCAACTCCGCGCCGGTGAGCTCGACGTCATCCTGATCGAGCCCGCGAACCTTGCGAGCCTGGAGCGCGACGCGGCGATCGTGGTGCGCGAAGCGCCGATCGTGCAGCACTACTACGTCGGATTCAATCAGCGGCACGCGCTGTTCGCGTCTCCTGTCGTCAGGCGCGCATTGGGATACGCGGTGAACCGCGCCGCGATAATCGCCGGTGTCCTCAAGGGCCACGGCGACGCCCCCGTCGGAACTATTCCACTTGCATTGGGCGACTACTTTGCCGACTCGCTGAAACGTCTCCGCTATGATCGGGATTCAGCCCGCGTCTTACTCGCGCAGGCTGGGTGGCGCCCCGGCACCGACGGTCGCCTGCGCAACGCATCGGGCAGCTCGTTTCGCTTCGACCTGTTCGTCGACAAAGGCAACCCTACCCGCGAGCAAGCGGCGCTCGCCGTACAACACGACCTTCAGGCGCTTGGCATGGATGTGTCGCTGCGCATGCTCGAGTTTGCCGCCTTGGTGCGCGACCATCTGCTTACGGGTAAGTTCGACGCCTCCTTGATCTGGTGGACGACACCGCCGGATCCGGATCAATGGGCGTTCTATGCCACAGGCCAGGACAACAACCACGTCGCGTATCGCAGCGCACGCGCCGACTCGCTCCTCGCGTTAGGACGCGCCACGAGTGATGTCGTTAGGCGCCGCGCCGCGTACCATGCGTTTCAAGCGCACGAGCTGGAGGACCCGCCTGTGCTCGTGCTGTTCTATCCGCGCGAGCTCCTGGCGATGCGTGCCGACGTGGACGGCTTCCCGCGCCTGGGCCTGCGCGACGCCCTGCGGCACAGCGAACGCTTCGGCATCGCCCAGGACCGCTAGTCCCGTCTTGTAAGCCGCATGGCACGCTACTTCGCGCGCCGACTGCTGCACGCGCTCACGACCCTTTTCCTCGTCTGCACGGCGACGTTTGCAATCATCCACGCCGCCCCCGGCGGGCCGTCCGTTCTCGCAGATCCCAAGCTCACTGCCACCGAACGCCAGGCCATCGAACGGCGGCTGGGCATCGACCGGCCGCTCGGCGAGCAATACGCGCGGTGGATCGGCAGCGTCGCGCGTGGCGATCTGGGGAACTCCTTCCTGTACCAGGTGCCTAACGTGCAGGCGATCCGTGAGCGCCTCCCCGGTACGCTCCTCCTGGCCGGCACGGCGTTGCTCGCGGCCATCGTCATCGCTCTGACGCTCGGGACGTATTGCGCAGCGCGCCCCGGCTCGGTCGCCGATCACGCCGTGACAGTGCTCGCGTCTGCGGCGATGGCAATACCGGCGTTCTGGCTGGCCATGGTCCTCATCCTCCTCTTTGCCGTGACCTGGGGAGTTCTGCCGGCTGGCGGAAACATCACTGTCGGCGGAACCGGCTCGTTAGGCGACCGCCTCGCGCACCTCATCCTGCCGGTGACAGTCCTATCCGCGGCGCTGACCGCCGAATTGCTGCGCTATGCGCGGTCGAGCACGCGTTCGGCGCTGCTGCAACCGTTCGTGCGCGTGGCGCAAGCCAAAGGAGTGAGCAAGACGCGGCTCCGGCGCCGCCACGCGCTGCGGAACGCGCTCATCCCGGTCGTGACGTTGATTGGACTCCAGTTGCCGCGGCTCGTCGGCGGCGCGGCTGTCACCGAAACCGTATTCTCGTGGCCAGGTATGGGCCGACTGGGCGTCGAAGCGGCCCTGAGCCGCGATTACCCGCTCGTGCTGGCGATAACACTCGTCATTTCGGCCGCGGTAGCTGTCGTGACACTGCTCGTCGACATCATCTACGTGTGGCTGGACCCCCGCATCCGGTTGGCACGCACGTGAACGGCGTTAGGCCCGGTGTGTGGCAGCGGCTGCGGCGCGACCAGCGTGCAATCGTGGGCGGTGGCGTCCTGCTGCTGCTGATACTGGTGCTGATTGTTGGCCCGTACATGTACCGCGTCAGCCCCACGAGCCTGGATCTCGCTCTCGTCGGGGCACCGCCGAGCTGGCAGCACTGGCTCGGCACCGATGAAAATGGACGTGATGTCCTGAGCCGCCTCCTGCACGGCGGTCGCGTCTCGTTGGCGGTGGGTGGCCTGGCCGTGGCCTTTGCGCTCCTTCTAGGTGGCTCGTTAGGTGCCATGGCGGGGTTCCGTCCAGGTCCGTTGGACACGGTATTGATGCGCGCTACAGACGCCATGCTCTCCATGCCGACGATCTTCGTCGTCATCACCGCGCTCGCGTTTTTCGGGAGCACGTTAGGTGCGCTGGTGCTCACGATTGGCGGGACGGCATGGATGGGGCTCGCGCGCCTCGTCCGCGGTGAGCTCCTCTCCATCCGCGAGCACGCCTACATCGAGGCGGCTCGCACGTTAGGTCAGAGTGGCTGGGCCCTGTTCGCGCGCCATATGCTCCCGCAACTCACGCCCACGATCCTCGTGGGCGTAACGGTTGGCGTTGGGACCGCCATACTCACGGAGTCGGCGCTCTCATACCTCGGCATCGGCGTGCAACCGCCAGCGGCCAGCTGGGGGAACATGTTGAGCACAGCACAGAGCTATTTCACCGCGTACCCCCACCTGGTGATTCTGCCCGGGGCGATGATCTTCCTCACCGTTGTATCGGTAAACGTGCTCGGGGACGCCTTGCGCGATGCTGCCGATCCCCGAGAGCCGGGGTGACCGCCTAACGCGTCACAGCGCAAGCTCCAGCTGCCAGGCGGGGGGATCGACACCTTCCTTTTCCGGGGCTTCCGATTCGGGCGAACCGTACCGAATTCCAATGCGCTCACACGCTCGCCTCACGAATCGCTTGAGCCCGTCCTGGTAGTTCTGATTGACGGCGTAGCCATGCGCATATGCTGTCTTGTAACGCGGCATCAACTCCGGGAACTCGTGTTTGAGCATGTCCCAGTACCGTTCGCGCGAGTCCGCACGAAGTCTGAGTGTACACGTGTTTACATAAGCGGCGCCGGCGTCTTTTACCGCGCGCAGCAGGGACTCGATGCCTAACGGTTGATCGGTGATGCCCGGGAGTACCGGCATGACGTTGATGCCTACTTCCACTCCCGCCGCGCTCAAGCGCCGCAGCGCACGCAGGCGCGACTCAGGTGTCGGCGCGCGGGGCTCGATGCGCCGAGCGAGCGCTCTGTCAATTGTGATGAGCGACAGGTGAACCGTCACGCTGCCGTTCGACGCGATGCGCGCCAGCAAATCGGCGTCGCGTGCAATGAGCGGACTTTTGGTAATTATCGAAAGGTCCAGAGCCCTTATCGACGCCAGCACCTCCAACATCTGGCGCGTGAGCCGAAACCGGCGCTCGGCTGGCTGATACGGGTCGGTGGCGGTACCGATGACAAGCGCCTCGCCGCGTTCGAGTGCTGCTCGCTTAGCGCGGCCCGGGGTCAGCTCGTGCCGCAGTACATTGGGCGCGTTCCGCTTCACGATAATACGGCGCGAGAACGCGACTTGTGGCGGCAGTTGCTGCAGCTGCTGCCGGACGCCCTCGTTAGGCTGCTCGTTGACGCTCCGGTCGACCGCGTATCGATGAGCGTACGGCGCGTAGCAATAGCTGCAGGCGAAAGCACAGCCCACGTAGGGATTGATCGACCAGAAGCCCATGCCGGTCGATGCAGGAGAATTCAGGACCGATTTCGCCTCGCCGTCGAAGTAAATGAGATCGGCCTGTTTCTCGCTTTGCTGCAACCGCATGTATACGAGATACCGAACAAACACCGAAAGCACAAGAGGCGCCGTGGGCGCTTGCCAAGTCGTTGTCTGACAGCCAGATATGGCGACGTAGCCGAATGGACCAGGATCATGCGTAAACGGATCACCATCGCCAGCATCGCCCTAGCCGGCGCGCTCGAGGCACAGAATCAACCGCAGCTCTCGGCTGAAGTCCGCGAGTTCGTGAAGGTCGCGGGCCCCGTCGTCGCGATCACGCACGTGCGTCTCGTCGATGGTACCGGGGCGCCGGCGAAGGAAGACCACACAGTACTCATTCGCGGCGACCGCATCGAGCGCGTAGGCCCGAGCGCGAGCCTAACGATTCCGAGCGAGGCGACCGTGCTGGACATGGCGGGCCGCACCTTGATCCCCGGCATCGTCGGTCTGCACGAGCACACGTACTTCCGCAGCACAACGCGCACGACGCCGATGTCGTATTCGGCGCCGCGTATCTGGCTCGGGTATGGCGTGACCACGATCCGCACCGCCGGAAGCATGTTCCCGTACAACGAGATCAACCTGCAGCGCGCGATCGACCGCGGCGTCGTGCCCGGGCCGCGCATGCACATCACCGGACCGTATCTCAACGGCTCGGCCGGCCCCGATGGTATGAACCGCGGATTGCGCTCGAGCGAAGAAGCGCGGCGCGTGGTCGCATATTGGGGAGAGGAAGGGGCGACCTGGCTCAAGTTTCAGGGATCCATCTCGCGCGAGATTTTGGGCGCAGCCATCGACGAGGCGCACAAGCGCGGGATGAAGGTGACGGGCCACCTGTGCTCTGTCACGTTTCGCGAAGCGGCAGCGTTAGGCATCGACAACCTGGAGCATGGCTTCATCACGAACAGCGACTACATCCAGGGGAAAACGCCCGATGTCTGTCCCCCCGGCAATATGCGTGATCAGGTGAACGTGGACATCGATGGCCCTGAGGTGCAAGCGACGATCAGTGACTTGCTCAAGCACAACGTGTCGCTCACGTCGACGTTGTCGGTGTACGAGCTTTTCGTGCGCGAGCGCGCCAAACTCGACCCTCGGGCGCTTGCGCTCCTGGCACCGGACACGAAGCGCGAGGTCGAAGCCGATCACGCCGCGTTAGGCACCACACAGTTCGTCGTTCCCCTCGCGCTCTTCCGCAAGATGATGCAGTTCGATCTCAAGTATCATCGTGCCGGTGGCCTCGTCGGCGCCGGCGTGGACCCCTGGGGAAATGGTTCGCTCCCAGGACTCGGCAACCTGCGCAACTATGAGATCCTCGTCGAAGCGGGTTTCCGGCCTGAAGAAGCCGTGCAGGTGCTCACCGCAAACGGCGCCAAAATCCTGGGTGAATACGAGCAGTTCGGAAGCGTCGAGCCTGGGAAGTTTGCCGATCTCGTCGTGATTCGCGGTGACCCCGTCAAACGGCCGGCGGATATCTACGAAGTGGAAATGACGTTCAGGCGCGGCGTTGGTTATGACGCGCCGAAGCTTGTCCGCTCAGCTGCGGGACAAGTGGGTTTGCGATAGCGTCGCCGCGAAAGTCCGCACTATCGTTTCAAATTCGCAGGATCTTTCCCAAGGCGTTATTGTCAGTCGGCCTAACCACCTGCACGACATGCCCCGCGAGAAACTCTCCGACATCGCTATCCAGCGCGAGCTGGGCAGCCTAACGGGCTGGGCCCGTAAGGGCGATACACTCATCAAAACGTACGCATTTCGGTCCTTTCCTCAAGGAATCGCGTTCGTCAATCGAGTGGCGGATCTGGCCGAAAACATGAACCATCACCCCGACATCGATATCCGCTATACGAAGGTGCTCTGCACGTTGAGCACGCATGATTCGGGCGGTGTTACCGAGAACGATGTCAACCTTGCGCGGGGAATTGAACGGATTTTTGAGGATGTGCGAGGATGAGCTCTAGCTCGCAGCTCGGAGCTCGGAGCTGGGAGCTCGGAGGAAGAGCCTAACGTCAGATCTACCGAGCTCCGAGCTCCGACCTACGAGCTTAATTCTTCCTCAACTCAACCGAGCCATTGACGGTCGAGAACTCGATCCGCTGGCCACCGCGACCGAGTGTGGCGCGTAGGCGCCGGGGGTTGATGCGGCCCTGAACCTGGAGCGGGAAATCCGAGCTCACACGGCCATTCACCGTCCGCATTTCCAGCTCGGCATTGATGTTGTCCGGCACGTACACGGTGATCGAGCCGTTTACCGTCGAAAAGTCGAGCGTCTCGGTTCCCATCTCGCGCATACGAACTTCAATGCTACCGTTGACTGTAGACGCCTGTACGGGTCCGCCTGTCGACGCGGCGTTGATCTCGCCATTCACAGTCGATGCCTCGACTGAGGAGGTCGCCCCCTCGATGTCGAGGCCACCGTTCACAGTGCTTGTGATCAGCCGGACTCCCGCCGGAAGCCTAACGGTAAATTCCACGGAGACGTCGTTCCGGTTGTCGCGGCCACCCCACCAGTCACGATCGTTCTTGACGTCATAACCGTCTTCATCGCACTCGGTGCGCTCGGTCCAGATCGCGCACACGATCACGTCCTGCTCGCCCGATCCAACCTTTCGCATTTCGATCTTCACGTCGGCGGGATCGCCACGGCGCCAGCGCTTGACGCCGGTGACCTCAGCGCGGTCGCCGGTCGCCCGCTCCACTCTGATCGAGCCGTTCAGGTTGCGGATATACAGTCGGCGCCCGGAGGGGATCATACCCGTCCAGGAGAAGTCTTCCGCCGACCGGCGCTGCTGCGCTTGTCCTACTTCGGCGCTTAGCGCGATGCCGAGCAACGGGACCATGGTGCCGATCAAACGCAAACGAGAGAATGTACGCATAGGCGTGCCTAACGTGATATTCCGGCGCGCTCGAGAACGATATCCCCGCTGAAAGTTTCAGCGATGATGCGCGTCCCGCCGCTGCCAATGTTGAATTCGAAGCGCCGCGGCCGCGAACGGCTGCGATCGCCCGGCATGAGCGTGATCGGGAAATCCGAATCCAGCTCGCCGCTGTATGTCTCCACCTGGAACTGCGCGTTCGTGTTCGCGGGAATCCGCACCGTCACGTTCCCCGAGTGCGAGCGGAAGTCGTAACGGCCGTCGCGCGCGATGGAGCCTTCGTATTCGATCTCCCCGCTCACGGTAGACGCCGTTGCATCGCGCACCCGCAAATTGCGCAGGCTGATGTCGCTGCTCACAGTCTCCACGCGGATCGTCCCTTCGGCATCTGTCACGTTGAACTCGCCGCTCACGGCGTCGACTTCGATGTCGCCGCGGAGCCGTGACGCATCGATATCTCCCGAGGTCGTCGAGAGCTCGATGCTCCCCGTTGCTCCGTGCAGGGCGATATCTCCACTCGTCGTGCGCACGTCGGCCGGTCCGTTTACGTCGCGCGCGGTGACGCGGCCGCTCGTCGACTGCAGCACCAACCGAACGCCTTGCGGTACGCTCAGCTCGTATTTGGTTTCGCCCATGCGGCCGCGGCGGGATTGCGCTTCGATCATGATCCGCGACGAAGAAGCTGAAAACCGCAGCTGGCCGCGCTCGCTGTAAGCTCTGATCCGCGCCTCGTTGCGGGACCAACCGTTGACTATGATCTCTCCCGAAATCGTGGAGAGGTCGATCGTACCGTTAGGCGAGAACGAAATCGTCGTATCGATACGCGAGATGAAATCCTGATCCTGCCAGCGATCGTCACGCTGCCGGTGATCCCAATCCTCGAATTGCCGGGCAATCTGCTCGGCCAGACGCTCGGCGGTGCGCGTAGCCGATTCCACGACGCGCTCGACCGTCCGTTCGATGCGGCGCTCTGTGGACTGTGCCGGTCCACATACCGGAACAGCCACCATAAGTAGTGCCGAATATGTGAGCGCGCGAATATGTGTGTTCATCGTCCAATTCCCTTTATGTACGCGCAGCGAGCAAGGTCACCGAGCGCAAGAGCTCCAATTTCTTTTCCAGCGTCTTATCCACTTGCTCATTGAGGAAGCGGCTCGCCGGATCGCGCGCCAATGCCGCGCGAGCTTCAACGAGCGCGCTGTCGATGATGCGCATGCTGTTTTCGATGATGGCCGTCGTGGCCGGATCCAACACGCTGCCGCGCTCGCGCATGAATGCCTCGAGGCGCACGATTTCGCGGCTGTACGTCACCGCGGCGCTGACTCGCTCTGGCGCTGCATTGGCGACCGGGGTGGGTGTTGCCACCGCGCTCGTCTCGCTGCCTAACGAATCTGGGACACGCACCGGTGCGGAGGGTACCGCAGCGATGCCTGTGTCGGCAGCTGTGCCGCGCTGCGTCAACTCGCGGGTCACGACCGACGTCACGACGATCAGGATCGCTGCCGCTGCGGCAACACTCCCCCACACTGGGATACGCAACCGACGACGGGCACTCCGCGCCTGGGCGATCGAAACGACGGGCGCCTCGAGACGCGCCGCGACGCCGGCCCACAAATCCCGCGACGGCTGCAGCACAGGAAGAGCACCGGCACGATCGACGATGGAACGGATATCTGCGAGCAACTCACCGCAACGCGCGCACGACGCCGAGTGCGCATCGAGCGTCGCGCGCTGCGGTAGCGATAACGTGCTCTCGAGATAGTCCGGGAGCAGCTCGTCGAATTGTCGGCAATCAATCGTTGGTACGGTCATCGTTCCAAAGCCTCCCGCAACAGCAGTCGCGCGCGATGAAGCTGCGCTTTACTGCCACCCGAAGTGATGTCGAGCATCGTTGCGATTTCCTCGTGCTTGTAGCCCTCTATGTCGTGCAGCACGAACACCCGACGTGCTCCGGGAGGTAGTGCTGCAACAGCTGCTTCCAAATCGATCGAGATCCCAGCCGGTGCTGTTCGAGCGAATGCAGGTGCAGCTTCGTCGACTTCATCCGACTCGGCGGAAAAGCGACCACGCCTGCGACCTTCTGTCTTTCTCGCGTTGAGC
>DATFBW010000137.1:0-5940 GCA_035253645.1 Gemmatimonadaceae bacterium
TCGTCGGCGTCGGCGTAGTACGCGAGCTGGGGCCGATGCTCGCTTCGATCATTGCCGCCGGGCGCTCTGGCTCAGCGATGACCGCGCAACTGGGCGTGATGCGCGTCACCGAGGAGATCGAAGCACTGCAGGTGATGGGCGTCTCGGTGATCACGCGGCTGGTGCTGCCGAAGGTGGTCGCGCATGCAATCGCGCTGCCGCTGGTCACGTTCTGTACCGACGTCGCCGCGCTCGCCGGGGCGCTGGTGGCCTCGCGTTTCGCGCTCGGTATTCCGCCGCAGGCGTTCCTGGAAGCGCTGCCGCGCGCCGTCGAGACGGTCAACTTCTGGATCGGCATCGGCAAGGCCGCCGCGTACGGGTTCGCGGTTGCATTCGTCGCATGCCATTACGGCTTGCGCGTGCTGCCGAACACCGACAGCCTCGCCGCCGGCGTCACAGGCTCAGTGGTAGCGTCGATCACCTGCGTGATCATTCTCGATGCGATCTTCGCAATTCTCCTGCGCAATGTCGGCTGACCCGAACGAGCACGTGATCGAAATCGAAGGCCTCGTGAACGCGGTCGGCGCCGGGCAGATCGTGCACAAGGATTTGAACCTGAAGGTGCGACGCGACGAAGTCATGACGCTGGTCGGCGAATCGGGAAGCGGCAAGACGCAGCTGCTGCGCGTCATCCTCGGGTTGAAGCACCCCCTGGCCGGAGCCGTTCGCGTGTTCGGCGTATCGTGGGACGACCCGAGCTTCAAGAAGGTGCGCGACGCGCGGCGCCGAATGGGGATGCTGTTCCAGAATGGCGCGCTCTTCTCCGCGCTGACGGTATTCGACAATGTCGCGTTCCCGCTGCGCGAGCGCGGCGGCGTCTCGGAGAAGAAGATCCGTGCGATCGTGCACGCGAAGCTCTCGGAAGTGGAGCTGGCGCCGCATCATGGGACATTGCTGCCGGCAAACCTGTCGGGCGGCATGGTGAAACGGGTCGCGCTCGCGCGCGCCCTCGCCCTCGCACCGGACCTGCTCATCCTCGATGAGCCGACCGCGGGACTCGACCCCAATCGATCCGAGCTCTTCGTGCAGTTGATCAGGCGGTTGCGCGCTGATCACCAGTTCGCGGTGCTGATGGTGACCCACGACCTGGACACGCTCTATGCGCTGACCGACCGCGTCGCCGTGCTCGGCGACCAGCATATAATCGCCTGCGGCACGCAGGGAGAAATGCGGGAACTATCGCATCCGTTCGTGCAAAGCTTCTTCGGAGGTGAGCGGGGTCGCCGCGCGCTCGCGGACGCCGAGACTGCCGCATAGACCGCAAAATGGAAAGCCGCTCCTACGCACTCATCACCGGCCTGTTCGTGATCGGCTTAGTTGTGGCGATCATCGCGTGGGCGAACTGGCTCGCGCGAGAACCGCGAGAGCGCCAGGCCTATCGCGTGGTCGCGACGACACCGGTCAGCGGTCTCAAAGCGCAGGCGCAGGTCCGCTATCGCGGCATGAGCGTTGGCCGGGTCACCTCGATCCGCCTAGATCCGGCCGACCGGCACAAGGTCCTAATCGACGTCGAAGTGGACAGCGACCTGCCGGTCACGCGCGGCACGTACGCGCAGCTCGGAATGGAGGGCATCACGGGGATCGCATACGTGCACTTGCTCGACGACAGCCATGAGACCGCGCCGCCGCCGAAGGGCGCGAGCGGCCTGGCGGAGCTCCCGCTGAAGCCTTCTTTCCTCGACACGGTGAGCGACAGCGCCGAAGGCGCGGTGCGCGACGTACGCGAGCTAATGGCGGCGGTCAACGCGATCCTCACGCCTGAGAATCGAGAGCGCATCGGGGCGACGCTCGCGTCGCTGGAGAAGGTCGCCTCGAATCTCGAGACCGCCACCGCCAAGCTGCCGCGGACGATTGCACGCGCCGATGACTGGCTGGGACCGGAGAATCTGCGGCTTGCCCGCGACTCGCTCGAGAGAGTCAATGAAACCGCAAGGACGCTTCCGCAGATCGCCGGCGAATCCGAACGGCTCGTCGGTGACCTGCGCAATCTCGCCTCGGAGGTCGGAGAGCTCGCCGCGCAGGCACGCGAGCTCGTCGCGGAAATCGGGCAACTCTCGCACAACATCAAGGGCGATACGCTGCCGCAAGTGGGCGCGTTCGCTGAATCGGCGGACCGCAGCGCGCGCCGCATCGGCAGCCTTGCCGACGATCTATCGCGCAACCCCGAGAGCGTGCTCTGGGGAAGGAAGTCTGGACGCCCCGGGCCCGGCGAACCCGGGTTCCAATGAGGAGCGCGGCAGGGCTCGCGGTCCTGGCGCTACTTGCAGGCTGCGGCGGCAATGCGGCGGCTCCCGCGCCGCGCGCGCTCGATCTCGGTCTCTCGCCGCCATCCGCGACATTCCCGGCGTTGCGCGTCGCTACCCGCGCGGTGCCTCCGTTCGACAGCGCGCAGATGTACTACCGGCTGGCCTGGAGGAATCCGGCGGAGCTCGCCGAATACGCGCATAGCCAATGGGCAGCGCCGCCGTCAGAGCTCCTGCGCAAGCAGGTCCTGCGCTCGGCAGGCGAAGGCGTGGGCAAATGCCTGCTCGAGCTCGAGGTGCAGGAGTTCACGCAGGTCTTCACCTCGAAGGAGACGAGCGAAGCGCGCATCGAAGCACGCGTCGCGCTCACCAACGGGCAGTTACGCCTCGCATCGCGCGGCGTGGCGGTAGTCGAGCCCGGTGCCGGCGGCGAGGCCTCGTCGGGGGCCAACGCGATGGCGCGTGCAGCCGATCGCGCACTTGCCGAGCTCGCCGCATGGGTCGCCGCCCAGCCGTCATGCCGCTAGGCGGGTAGCCGTTCGGTGAGGCCTCGCAAAACCATTCGAGGCGAGCCCGCCGCCGGTCACTCCAAGGCGAAGCATGCCCCGGGAGATGGCTGGCCAAGATGTGGCCGCTGGCATAACCGATGGCAGCACCGTCAACCCGAAGACGAGCCACACACCGAGCAGCCCGATTCGCACGCCGGAAATGCGGCGGCGAGCACGGCGCTCCGCAAGCGACAAACACCAGCCAGAACGTACCGATGATTTGGCGACCAAGCGTGTGTTCAGTGCCACGTCCTCCCGAATAGAGACTTCAAAGTAAAGCGGGCGGACCTCGGCTGGGGACAGGACCTTAGTCCTACCGAAAGCAAAAGGACGCTCGCGTCCTGTTGTTGCGTACCTCAAGCAACTCGATGCTGCCGATGCCGGGAGGCCGAAAACCTTCGAGCGATGCGCTTACGCGCTACGCGCGTTACCGGACAGTTTTTTGCGTTTCTTGCTCTGTCCTTACACCAACAATTCATCTGGCTCACCCGAGTTAGTACGACCGTACCCCACGAAGCGGTAGCACCAAGCCGTTCTTATGACCAGCCGAAGCATTAACTTGGCAGGCACCCATTAGAGGGGAGCGGCTCGCTCGCATATAGGAGGAGGAGGTCGCCTGGACTGTCGAGCAGCGCGAACAAGAGTGCGACGCCCGCCGGGATGCCTAGTGAAATTGGGGAGGAAAAGAAATCATGTCTACAGTCACTTTTCAAATTAACGATTATTCGACCGGCGGTTCCGTTCCAACGGTGCAGGTCACCATCACCGAAAATGCCGATGGAACGCTTACTTTCAACATCGTTCAACTTACTAGTGCCGGTGCATATCTAGGCGACCTGAGAGGATTCTTTTTTGACATCAACGAATCCCTGCTCAACACATTATGCGTCACATCGAGCGCGGGCTACGACGCGGCTGGGAACTGTGTAACCAGCATGACCGATTCCCAAGGCTTGGGAACAGGTAACTCCACCACCGGCGACAACGTTACCAATCTTGGCGACGGTTCAAACATGGAGGGTTTGCTAAATGCCGATGGCACCAAGACCGTCAAACTGGTTGGTGCGGAAGCAAACGGATACGACGTCGGAATCGAAATCGGCACATCTGGAATAGGTAGTAACGACGTCCGCTCCTTCACCTTTACGTTGAAGAGCACCGATGGTTTATCGCTTTCCGATTTCGCGAATTCCGATTTCGGAATTCGCATCACTTCCATTGGGCAGGACACAACCGGCGACGGCGTCATCGATACCTCTCGTGAAGCTTCGGTGAAGCTGACCGAGGACGTGGGCGCATTAGCTAACGGGATAGCGCTTAGTAACAACACGGTCGCGGAGAACAGTACTGGCGTAGTTGTTGGCACGATGAACGCAGTTGGCCCGGATGTCGGGACCGTGAGCTACACGATTAGCGATTCCAGGTTCGAGGTGGTTGCGGGAGAACTGAAGTTAAAGGACGGCACATCACTCGATTATGAAAATGAACAAAGCGTTAACGTTCAGGTAACGGCGTCCGGAAGTGGATGGTCCGCTACCCAGACGTTCACAATCGGAGTAACCGATGTAAACGAGGCGCCGAACGCGGGTGCGGATCAGGAAGAGACGGCGGCCGAGAACGTGGCGGCTGGGGTGACGCTCGCCACTGTCTCGGCGAGCGATCCGGACCAAGGCGGCGGCAACGACGATGACAACAACTTCGAAAACCTGAGCTACGCGATCACGGGCGGCAACGCTGCGGCCCTGTTCGAGATTGATGCGGTTGGCAACGTGAAGCTGGCGGCGGGCAAGAGCCTGGACTTCGAGACGACGAACGAGCACGTGCTGACGGTGACGGTGACCGATGGCGGTATGTTGAGCGATACGGCGCAGGTCACGATCAGCGTAACCGATGTGGTCGAAAACCAGGCACCGACCGATATCAACCTTAGCAACAATACAGTTCAAGAAAATTCGCTCAACGACATTGTCGTGGGCGTGCTATCGACAGTCGATCCTGATGATGCGTCCGGCTTCACTTACACGCTTCTCGACAATGCGGGCGGGCGCTTCAAACTTGTGAACGGTAACGAGATCCAAGTGGCGCGCGGCGATCTGCTCGACCGGGAGGCGGCCGGGTCCCACGATATTACCGTGCGCGTGGAGGACGGCGACGGGGCGAGCTATATCGAGACTCTTACAATCAATCTGGACGACATGACGAGCCTTGCCGCTTTCGGCGGGAATAATGGCGCTGACATTGTCGACGGTACGAGCGGTGACAATGTGTTGAGTGGCGGCAATGGTGATGACAGACTGTACGGAGGCGCAGGTAACGATACGCTTTCCGGCGGCACCGGCCTGGATGCCCTCTATGGCCAGGGAGGAAACGATACTCTGCACGGAGAGCAGGACAACGACTTCGTCCTCGATGGTGGGGTAGGGAACGATAACCTCAATGGCGCCAACGGAAGCGATGCACTAATCGGTGGTATCGGCGCCGACACGATGAATGGCGGTAATGGCACCGATACGTTTATCTGGCGCGCTGAAGATTTGGGTACGGGACTAGACGTAATTGATGGCTTCGCTTCTGGCGATAGGTTGCAGATAGGCGACCTCCTGCAAGGGTATGCAGAAGGTGAGTCGGACAAGAGTCAATTCGTTCAGGTCACCAGCATCGCGGGCGGCGCCGTCATCGTAGGGGTTGACGCTAACGGATCGGGGGCAAACTACGTCGATTTGGTCCAGATAAACGGCGCAACAGTCAGTGCCGTAAACAATGCACTGGATTGGACCGTCTACGCGCACACCGACTACATCGGGTGAATGAAGTAAAGGGACCTATGTGGACGCACGACGTTAATCGCGGCGCGGTCTAAGCTCCAATGCGAGCTCTTGTTGGGTACCTCAAGCGCCCTCTGCTCCACGTGGCGGGCTTTTCTTTTTTTGTGAATCTGCTGCTGCTCGTGCCGGCGATTTTCCTGTTGCAGGTCTTCGACCGCGTGCTGGCGAGCGGAAGCACCGACACGCTGCTCGTGCTGCTGGTCGGGGTTGGGATCGCGCTCGTGCTGCTCCTCGCGCTCGATTATCTGCGATGTCGCCTGCAGGGCGTTGCCGGAAATGTGATTG
>DATFBW010000138.1:0-7885 GCA_035253645.1 Gemmatimonadaceae bacterium
GCTCGACGCGCGTGGGCTTCATGAGCGGGTTGGGCATCGCGCAGGTCGGTGAATTCTCCTTCGTATTGGCGGGGAGTGCCCTCACGCTCGGCCTGCTCGATACCGATCGCTACCAGCTTTTTCTGGGGAGCTCGATCCTGACGATGATCGCCGCGCCGCTCCTGGTTCGCGCGGCAGATGCGGCCTCGGAGTGGTTCCTGGCGCGCCGCGCGATCGCTCCTACCATGGAATGGTCCACGCGTGAAGCGCGCGCGGCGACGGCGCTGCGCGATCACGTGATCGTCGTCGGATATGGCTTGAATGGACGCAATCTGGCGCGCGCGTTGCGGGGCGCCGACATCCGGTATGTGGTGCTGGAGGAGAATGCGCAGGTGGTCCGGCGCGCCCGCATGGAGCGCGAAGATGTCGTCTTCGGCGACGGGACGCGCGGCGAGGTCTTGCATCGCGTTGGCGCCGAACACGCGCGCTGCATCGTGTTCGCGATCGCCTCGTTAGGCGAGACGCGCCGTGGCGTCGTCAATGCGCGGCGGCTCAACCCCACGGTGCAGATCGTCGCGCGCACGCGCTACGTGAAGGAGGTCGAGGAGCTCCGGCAGCTCGGCGCGAACAGCGTCGTGCCGGAAGAATTCGAAACGTCCATCGAGCTGTTCACCCGTGTGCTGGAGCTGTATGGCGTGAGCGCACCCGAGGTCCGGCGGCTCACCAACGAGCTGCGCCGCGACATGTATCGGTTTCTCCGAGACATCGGGACAGCTCCATCGCGCGCCCAGGCGTCGCTCACGCGGCTCGCGGCGCACGTGGCGTTCGAGGATCTCGCGGTCCGTCCGGAGTCGCCAGTGGCCGGTCGCGCGATCGGCGAGCTGGCCTTGCGGGAGGCGGTGGGGGTGCACCTCGTCGCCGTGCTGCGCGACGGGCAGGCGCATTACGCGCCCGACGAAACCTTCGTACTGCAGCCCGATGATCGCGTCGTCGTCGTTGGAGACAGCGTGGCTCTCGCCCGCGCCGCGGAGTTCTTCGAAACCAAACCGGGTACGACCGCGACCTGGGCGATCTGAGCGATCGGGGAGCACAGAGCGCGACAACCGTAGTGCCTGATTTTGTTCAAACCCTCTTCTGCCAGCGGTTGTCGGATGATATATGGTATTACCATATATGTCGCTAACATGTCTCCTTTCACCGCCTAACGGCTCCTGGGACACCATGTGGCACGTGCCGCCGAGGCAACCGTGAGCGAAGCGCTGAGCAAGGAAATGAAGAAGGGCAGCCTGGAGCTGCTCATCCTCGCGCTTGTCGAAGAGCGTGAGCGCCACGGTTATGAAATGGCCAAGCTCATCGAGCAACGCTCACGCGGCGCGATCACAATTCATGCGGCCTCGCTGTATCCAACGCTCTATCGCCTGGAGGCGCGCGGAGTCATCGAAGGCCGCTGGGTAGAACGGGCAGGCCAGCGGCGGCGCCGATACTATCGCCTAACGACTGAGGGACGCCGCTCACTCGCCGCCCAACGCGATACGTGGCATGCGTTCGTCCAGGGCCTCACACGAGTGGCGAGGATCCGGCCCGCATGAGTCCCATGGATTGGCGTGCGATCGTCCGTCAGGCGCTGGGCAACATCACGCGCGACGCCGCCACCGACGAAGACATCGTCGAAGAATTGGCACAGCATCTGGCGCAATTGTACGACGAAGCGTTGGCGCGAGGCGCGTCACCCCAGCAAGCGCGCGAACGTGCGCTCGCCGAGTTGCACACAGGAAGCGCATTGCAACACGAGCTACAGCGCGCGCGGTCATCCCAGCCAACCGTCCCCGCACTCCCGGCACTCCCTCCCGCTCCGACGTCCGGAAAGGGCTCGATCATGGCAGACCTTTGGCAAGACCTCCGCTACAGTTTGCGGCTGCTCGCCCGCAGTCCTGGCTTCGCCGCCGCGGCCATTGTGACACTTGCGTTAGGCATCGGTGCGACGACGGCCATCTTCAGCGTGTTGGATGCGGTCCTCCTCCGGCGCGCCCCGCTGGCCGAGCCGGAGCGGCTCGTCATGGTGTGGGAAACGGATCGCGCGAGCAGCACCATACGCGAACCCGCCTCATATCCCGATTTCCTCGACTTCCAACAGCGCGCGCAACAGTTCGCGCAGATCGGCGCTTTCGTCCCGGCAGAGGTGAACCTCACGCCGTCCCAAGGCGATCCGATCCGCCTCGCCAGTCTTGCCACGACGCACGAATTGCCGGCCGTTCTCGGTATCCAGCCAGTGGTCGGCCGCACGTTTACCGCGGAGGAGGATCGCAACGGTGGACCCCGCGTCCTGTTGATCAGCGAGCGCCTGTGGGAGCGCGAATTCAGGCGGTCCCGTGAGGCGGTGGGCCAAACGTTGCGCATCAACGACCAGCCGTTCACGATCATCGGCGTAATGCCTAACGAGGCGGACTTCGGCGTGATGCAGGTCTTGACCCTGGCCGCATACAGCCGCGGCTTTGCCGACCGCGACCGGGCATCCCGCGTCGACATCTGGGCACCGCTCCAAGCGAGCGTCCAAAGCCTGCCCCGCTCCACGCATCCGATCTTCGTCATCGGCCGGCTCAAACCGGCGAGCAGCCCTGCCCTTGCGCAGCAGGAGATGACCACGATCGCAGCGGACCTCGAGCGTGCATATCCGGATAATGAAGATCGGGGTGTGTTCATCGAATCCCTCGACGACGTGTTGTTCAAGCGTGTGCGCCCGGGGCTCTGGTTGCTCCTGAGTGCGGTGGCACTCGTGCTACTCATCGCTTGTGTGAACGTCGTCAACCTTCTGCTCGCGCGTGGAACCGCTCGTTTGCGAGAGGTCGCGTTGCGCAGCGCGCTCGGAGCAAACCGCAAGCGCCTGGCACGTCAGTTTGCCGCTGAGAACATCGTGCTAACAGTTGGCGGGGGGATTCTCGGCGTGCTGCTTGCGCTCGCTGGCTTGCGCGTCCTCGTCGCGCTCGCGCCACCGGAGATCCCGCGGCTCGCCGACGCCGGTCTCAACCTGCCCTTGTTAGGCGGCGCCGTCGTGCTCTCCATCCTCATTGGCTTCGTTTTCGGGATGCTCCCCGTTTTGCAGTCGCGTCGCCTGGATATTCAGGGCGCGCTCAAGGCCGAAGATTCGCGTGGCTCGTCCGCTGGTCGCGGAAGTCAACTCGCGAGGTCATCACTGGTCGTGGCAGAGGTGGCGCTCGCCCTCGTCCTCGTTGTCGGAGCCGGATTGTTGCTGCGCAGCTTCTGGACGGTGCAACGCGTGAATCCGGGCTTCGACGCTACAAACGTTGTGAAGGCCGAATTCCAACTGCCACCTTCGCGCTATCCCGTCAATTTCGATGTGTGGCCGAACTTCGTAGAGATGCACCGCTTCAACGCGGAGCTGCGTCGCCGAGCCGAATCACAGCCGGGTGTCGAGTCCGCCGCAATCGCGGGGAATCATCCGCTCGACGCCGGTTTCACGAACTCGTTCGCGATCGTTGGCCGCGAGGCTGAGTCACGTTCATATCCGGAGATTTCCGTTCGCCGCGTGACTGGGAGCTACTTCACCACCGTTAGGCTGCCCGTAAGGCGGGGCGAAGTATTCGCGGACGTCGAGCCAACGGCACCGACAGTCGCTGTCATCAACGAAACGGCGGCACGAACATTCTTCGACAAACGTGAACCGATCGGTCAACAAATCCGACTTTGGGGTGCGCCGCGCACCATCCTCGGCGTCGTCGCCGACGAAAAGATTCACGGTCTGACGTCGGACACTCCTCCTGCGATCTACCTTCCCCTGCAACAGGCACCGTCAGCGACTGGTGCCGAGGCCCTTCTCGTGCGCGTGAGCGGCAGCGTTGGTGGATTCGCTCCGACACTGCGTTCGGTCGTGCGCGAGCTTGACCCCGGGCTCGCGGTGTTCGGAGTGGAGCCTTTGGAGCGCACGTTGGCCGACTCCGTCCAACAGCGTCGGTTCGTGATGATGTTGCTGGGGCTCTTCGCCACTCTCGCTGTCGTGTTGGCGATCATCGGGATTCACGGCGTCCTTGCTTACACCGTGCGGCAGCGGCAGCACGAGATCGGCATCCGTATGGCGTTAGGTGCATCCCCCCAACGCGTAACGCGCCTCGTCATGACGTACGGCGCGCGTCTCGCAGCGTTAGGCATCGTGCTCGGCATTGTGGGTGCGCTGTTGCTGACGCGCTTCCTGGCCACGCTCCTTTTCGGCGTTACGACAACCGATGTGGTGACGATAATTGCGGCGATCCTGTTGCTCATCGGGGCAGCGCTCCTGGCCACCTATCTTCCTGTGCGCCGGGCTGTGCGCATCGACCCCATGGATTCTGTGCGCGAGCTCTAACTGCTCTTGACCGCAGAGGACAGAACACACACACAACGACTGCTTTGAATCTGAGCCTAACGGCAATTGCGAATCGACGTTGCGCGCAAATGCCGTACAGTCCGATGTCCTCATGTCCTGCGGTTATGAGCCGTTTATCGACCGTTGAGCAGAAGATGCAGGCCGATACTTGCGGCGAAGCCGAGCGCGACGGCCCACGTCCACCGGAGATGGGCGCTGAACGTGTATATCCCGCGCGCCTGGCCCATGAGCGCGACTCCAGCAGCGCTGCCGACCGACAGCAAAGATCCACCCACTCCGGCTGTGAGAGTGGCCAGGAGCCACTGCGCCGTGTTCATCTCCGGCGTTGCTGCGAGAACGCCCGCCATGAGCGGAATATTATCGAGCACCGCGGAGGCGATGCCTAACGCGGTGTTGGCGGCCGTTGGCCCCCACGATCCATACGTGGCATGAACGGCTGCGTCGAGGAAACCGAACGCATCCAGCGCGCCGACGCAAAGCATGACGCCATAGAAGAACATGAGAGTATCCCACGACACTTTGTTCAGTAGCTCGAACAGGTCGAAGCTGTCGTGCCGCGGAGTGGTTTGCGTGGCGTCGTCCAGTACGAGTCGCAACTCATCGTCATCCACAAATGCGGGCGCAGTCGTGGTGGACCTGCGCAAGAAGTAACCGTACAGATGGAGCGCTCCGAACCCCGTCATCATCCCAAGCATTGGCGGAAGGTGGAGGAATTGGTGCAGCACCACCGTGAACGCGATCGTCCCGAGGAACATCCCGATGACGAGCTTCGCTCCGATCAGCAATTGCGGCGAATCGGAAGAGGCTTTCGGCAGTTCTTTCGGGACTGCGAACGACATGATGAAAGCGGGGACCAGCCAGTTCACAACGGACGGAATGAACAGTCGAAGAAACTCCGCGAAATCGACCAGTCCCCGCTGCCACACCATAAGCGTTGTGATGTCGCCGAAGGGGCTGAAAGCACCACCCGCGTTGGCGGCGACGACGATGTTGATGCACGCTGGTACGACGAAACGGGGTGTGTTCGCTCCAACGGAGATTGCGACCGCGCCTAGTACGAGAGCCGTCGTCAGGTTATCTGCCAGGGGCGACATGCAGAAAGCCAAAGCGCCAGTCGCCCAGAAGATGCCGCGGTAGCTGAGACCGCGCTTGATGAGCCACGCACGCAGCACGTCAAAGACTTGACGTTCTTCCATGGTGTGCACGTAGCTCACAGCCGCGAGGATGAAGAGGAATAGCTCGCTGTACTCCAGGATGCTCTCGCTCAGCTTCTCCTCGACGATTGTATCAGCAACCGGAGATATCGCAGCGAGGATCCAAAGCACGCCGGCCGCCACAATCATGGGGACCGACTTCCGCAGGTGGGTTTTGTCCTCGAGAACCACGAGGACGTAACTGAGGGCAAAAAACCCCAGCGCTCCCCATGCGGTCCAATGATTCATGCTTCAAACAGGGCAGAGATCAAAAGATCAACGGTCGAGGGTGAACAAAGCTCACGCCAGAAAACGGCACACCGATTGTAGTCGCAAATCGCAACACAGCGAAGGATCTTCCGTAAAGTCTGCCGCGCACCTCGCACCCTCGCACACCTCGCACCTCAGCATGCGCAACCTAAAACTCGCTTTTCGCACACTCATCAAGACGCCGTTCGTTACCGGCGTCGCAATCCTTTCACTCGCGCTGGGAATCGGTGCGAACGCCGCGATCTTCTCACTGTTCGAACAGCTCTTGTTGCGTCCGCTGGAAGCGAATCAGCCCGGACAGCTCGTCAACCTCTCGGCGCCGGGTCCCAAGCCCGGGTCGCAATCGTGTGGAGATGCCGGCGGCTGCGAAGACGTCTTCAGCTATCCAATGTTTCGCGATCTGGAAAAGGCGCAGACTGTGTTCACCGGTCTCGCCGCACATCGGTCGTTCGACGCGAACATCGGACTTCGCAAACAGACACGGTCCTCGGAAGGGATGTTTGTCTCAGGATCGTATTTCCCTGTGCTCGGCGTGCAGGCCGCGCTCGGCCGTTTGCTGACGCCGGCCGACGATCAGACAATCGGCGCCAATTTCGTTGCTGTCTTGAGCTACCGCGTCTGGGAGACGCAACTCGGTATGGACCGCGCGATCCTCAACGAACAGATCGTGATCAACGGTCAGTCGCTCACGATCGTCGGTGTAGCGCCGAAAGATTTTGAAGGGACGACGCGCATCACCAAGCCGGATGTTTATGTGCCCATCAGCATGCGCGGCGTGCTCACCCAGCGTGGCGGGCAGCTGGATAACCGCAGGAATTACTGGGCGTACCTCTTCGCGCGGCTCAAGCCTAACGTGACGATGGAGCAGGCACAGAGCGCGCTGAACGGTGTCTACCGAAATATCCTGACCGAAGTCGAAGTGCCGCTGCAGGAGGGCATGAGCGATCAGACCATGGCGCAGTTCAAGGCGAAACAGGTCGTGCTCAGTGAAGGGTACCGTGGTCAGTCGGACATCTTCGAAGAAGCCAAGACGCCATTGGCGATGCTCTTCTCGGTGACGGGCATCGTGCTCCTCATCGCGTGCGCCAATATCGCAAACCTGCTACTTGCACGTGGCGCCGGCCGCGCGACCGAAATGGCAGTGCGGCTCTCGCTCGGCGCCCAGCGCCGTCACGTGATGAGTCAGCTCCTCACGGAATCCGTGCTCCTCGCGCTCATAGCCGGCGCCGTGAGCATGCTGTTCGCGCAGTGGACGCTGTCGTTGCTTGGTTCGGTGCTCCCAGCCGAGGCATCGCAGATCCTCAACCTCGAACTGAGCGGACCGATCGTGCTCTTCGCGATGATTCTCGCGTTAGGCACCGGCTTGATCTTCGGGCTGTATCCCGCCCTGCACAGCACGCGCAGCGATCTGCTCACCGCGATCCGTGCGGGGTCCGGTCAGCCGTCGGGGGCGAAAGCGGCCGCTCGTTTTCGAACTTCGCTCGTCACGGCGCAGATCGCGCTGGCCATGACGCTGCTGACTTCGGCCGGCCTCTTCATCAAGAGTCTGCGCAACGTAAACCGCGTCGACCTGGGTCTCGACGTCACCAACGTCGTGACGTTCGCGATTTCGCCTGAGCTGAACGGATACGACGGCACCCGCAGCCAACAGCTCTTCGCGCGTGTCGAGGAGGAGCTGGCCGCGATTCCCGGGGTGAGCGCGGTGTCGTCCTCTATGGTGCCGCTTCTGGGGGGGAGCAATTGGGGGACCGACGTCGCTGTCGAAGGCTTCAAGAGTGGTCCCGACATCGATTCCGAGTCCCGCTTCAATGAAGTCGGGCCGAACTACTTCCGCGCGTTAGGCATCCGCCTGTTGGCGGGTCGTGAGTTTACCGAGAGCGATATCGCGGGCCGGCCCCAGGTCGCGGTCGTGAATGAAGCTTTTGCCAAGAAGTTCAACCTTGGCACGCAAGTCGTCGGCAAGCGGATGTCCGACGACGGCGGCAACAGCGAACTGGACATGGAGATCGTCGGTCTGGTACAGAATGCCAAGTACAGCGAGGTCAAGGACGAGATACCGCCGCTT
>DATFBW010000139.1:0-5831 GCA_035253645.1 Gemmatimonadaceae bacterium
GTTGTTGCAAACCAAGGTGTCGACCGCGGGAAGGTATTCGAAGTGGGCAGCCTGTTGACGCACATCGGTCGTGGAGCGCATAACGACATCGTGCTGAGCGACGATTCCGTGTCCGATACGCACGCCAAGCTGCAGTGGCGCGAGAACCGCTGGGTGCTGATCGACCTGGGATCGACGAACGGGACGTACGTGGGCGGGGCACGCCTAACGGGAGAAGTGGAGGTGCCTGGCGAGACCGAGGTGCGTTTCGGCGGCGCGAAGCTCGTATTCAAGCACAAGCGAGGAACGCCAACGCCGTCTGCCGGAACTCGCGTCGTTGCCGCGTACAAGAACAGGCCGCCGACTCCGTCCAGCATTGCAGCTATCGCCGACGAACAACCCGCCGCACTACCTGAAGAAACGCCAGACGAAGCAAAGCGCTCGCTCGCAATTCTGTGGTTCGCGCTCCTGAGCGTCGTGGCGCTCACGGTCTCGGTCATCATTCGAGCACTGCTGTAATGGATTTGACGGTTGCGGCGCGCACCGACGTCGGGATGATTCGGTCGGGAAACGAAGACGCGTTCTTCGCTCACGCGACGCAACAGCTCGGGCTCTTCATCGTTGCGGATGGGATGGGTGGTCATGCCGCCGGGGAAGTCGCCAGCGAGATGGCAGTGCAGATCGTCGCGCGTGAGCTCGCCGCCGTAAATGACCTGCACGGCGATGGCGTGCGCGATCGCGTGTCGTACGCCTTACGTGAAGCAAATCGCGCGATCTTCGAGCGCACATTGGCCGAATCCGACAAACAGGGGATGGGAACGACGGCGTCGGTCCTGATCCTTGCTGGAAAGCGATATCTCATCGGACAGGTCGGCGATTCGCGGATCTATTTGCTGCGCGATGGTGGGCTCAAGCAGCTCACGAAAGACCATTCCTACGTTCAGGAGCAGGTCGACGCGGGGTTGCTCACTCCCGAGCAGGCGCGTTATCACCCCTACAGCAACGTCATCACCCGGTGCGTCGGCGCCGGCGAATCCATCGACCCCGACACGTTTGCGGGTGAAGTGAAAGCGGGGGATGTCTTCCTTCTCGCGAGCGACGGCCTAACGGGTATGGTGGACGATCGCCGCCTGCAGCAGTTGCTCTTGTCGCGCGCCACGGCGCGGCGCGTGGTCGACGCCCTGATCGCTGAAGCGAATTACCGGGGCGGTCTGGACAACATCACGGCGATCGTCGTGCAGGTCACGGGCGTGGATTCTGCCGACCACGGCGGCGAGATTCCGACTGCCGAGGGACCTGCATTCCAGCCTAGCGAGGCTCCCGACCAGGAGCACGCTGCGTGACGGCCCCCGAGGAGACGCCGCACACTGTCGGCTCCCTCGCTCAACTCTACCTCGGCAACATCCTGTTCGCGCTGGAACGTTGCGCAATGTCGCTGGAAGCAGACGGCAAGCGCGACGATGCGGCCTTTTATCGCGGCATCGCGCGACTGCTGTCCGAAGCGCACGGGAAGGGGAGGTCTGAGGTCTGAGACTGAGGTCTCAGGTTGTCTTCTATTCGGACAATAGACCCAAGACGCGTTCCCTCGACACTGTTACCGGCCTCGCCGTGAAGATCCGGAGCCACCGCGCCGACCGATACAGCTGCGCGGATAGCTCCGGCAGGTGGATGACGCCCGGAAGACCCTCGCTCGTTAGGTGCGTCACCGCGCCCGAGCGCAGCTGTACGGGAAGGTCGAGATCGAGCATCTGCGTCTTTTCCGGATAATCCAGCAGCAGCTCGTCAGGCGCGAGTCCCAGCTCACCGGCGAGAGCACGCTCCGCTTGTTGCGCGCGCATTGGATCGCTCGCAATCCACTCCCCGGCGTCGAGCGGTAACTCCGCCGCAGGGCATTCAAAGGCCCGCTTGTAAAGCCGTCTGGTGCGCAGGCGCGCCACCAATGCGGAGGGTGCAACCTCTGATAAGTGCTGCAACAACTGCTCGTCCGTAAAGTCGGGGAGCCTCCGCACCTCGATACAGCCGTTCGCGAGCGCATCGCCGACCGCGCGCTTGTACATCGCCGTCGCGCTGCGCACGGCGTGATGCCAATACACGTTGCGGTACATCTGATACTTCGCGAACAACAGCGACTCGAGCGCCGAGAGGCCCTTTTCGCTCACGCCAACGACGGCGCGGCCATCGGTCGTGACGATAGCGAGCGAGTTGATCAAACGATCGACGTCGATCTCTCCGTAGGGCACGCCGCACATCAACGCGTCACGTTTGAGATATTCGATCTTGTCGAGGTCCAGAGATCCGGAGATGAGACCTTGCAGCGCGCTATCGCTCTGACCTCGGATAAGTGCGGCCACACGCGCGGGAGCATCCGACGCAACGCGTGTCGACAGCAGGTGTGCCACCTCGCCGTCCATGATCAGTGTGCGTCCAACCTCCTCATGGTGCGGCGCGCCGATCTCCTCCAAAGCATGCGCGAATGGATAGTGGCCGATGTCATGCAAGAGCGCCGCCGCCTGGACGATGAATGGCTCTTCCACCGGCAGAGGGCGCAAATCGCCGCGATCCTGCAGGATCGCCAGCGTCAGGCGCGACAGATGGTACGTACCCAGCGCGTGCTCGAAGCGCGTGTGGGTGGCGCCCGGGTATACGAGGTGGGCGAGGCCAAGCTGCCGCACGTAGCGCAAGCGCTGCATCGCGCCCGTGTCGATGAGCGCCAGAGCGAGCGGGTCGAGCCGGATGTTATTCCAGAGGGGATCGCGGACGATGTCCACGGACCCTCGTTAGGCTATCTGTGGTCCTGCGTCGCGGATGCGCGGATCCACCTCGCCGAACTTCTCGAAATTCTTGCGGAACATCTCGGCGAGCTTGCGCGCCTGCGCGTCATATGCCGCGGGATCGCTCCAGGTGTCTCGTGGGCGGAGAACGTCGTCGGGGACGCCGGGCACCTTAACCGGGACTGCCAGGCCGAAAACCGGGTCGGTCAGAGTCGCGACGCCATCGAGCTGCCCAGCGACTGCCGCGCGAACCATCGCGCGGGTTAGAGCGAGCTTCATGCGCTTCCCCACGCCATACGCGCCGCCGCTCCACCCAGTGTTCACCAGCCACACGCGCGACTCGTGTTCGTCGATGAGCTTCCCCAGCATTTCCGCGTAACGCCGCGGATGCCACACGAGAAACACTGCCCCAAAGCATGATGAAAACGTCGCCTGCGGCTCGGTTACGCCACGCTCGGTGCCGGCGACCTTCGCGGTATAGCCGGACATGAAATAATACATGGCCTGCTCGCGCGTTAGGCGCGCGATCGGCGGGAGCACGCCGAACGCGTCGGCTGAGAGGAACACAATGTTCCGCGGATGCCCGCCGCGGCCGTTAGGGACGTGATTGCGGATGTAATGAATGGGATAGGAGGCCCGTGTGTTCTCCGTGATCGACTGGTCCTCGAACTTGACCCGGCGCGTGCCGGATTCGAGCACGACGTTCTCGAGGATCGTGCCGAACATCTGGGTCGTCGCGAAGATGTCCGGTTCCGCTTCGGCCGAAAGGTTGATCACCTTGGCGTAGCAACCGCCTTCGTAATTGAAGATCCCGGATTCGGCCCATCCATGTTCGTCGTCGCCGATCAACGATCGCTCCGGGTCCGCGGACAGCGTGGTCTTCCCGGTGCCCGACAAGCCGAAAAAGAGCGCGGTGTCGCCCGCCTTTCCGACGTTCGCCGAACAGTGCATGGAGAGCACGCCCTCTTTCGGCATCAGATAATTCATCACGGTGAACATCGACTTTTTGAGCTCACCCGCGTAGCGCGTCCCCCCGATCAGAATCATGCGGCGTCCGAGATGCAGCACGATAAACGTGCCGGTACGGGTGCCATGCCGTTCGGGCGAGGCCTCAAACTCCGGCGCGTGGAGCACGGTGAAGTTTGGATCGAACGTCGCGAGGGACGCGAGGTCGGGCCGGATGAACATGTTCCGCACGAAGTTCGCGTGCCACGCGTTAGGCGTCACATAGCGTACGCTCAACCGATGATCCGGATCTGCGCCACAGTACAGGTCCTGGACAAACACGTCGCCGACGTTATCCAGATACGCGCGCACGTCGCCAAGAAGGGTCTCGAACCGGTGTTCGTCGTACGGCTGATTGACTTTCCCCCAGTCCACGTCGTGTTCGGAAGCCGGCTCACGAACCACGAACTTGTCGTTAGGAGAACGGCCGGTGTGCGGGGCAGTGCAGGCGACGAAGGGCCCCATGTCGGCCACCTCTCCTTCGCGTCGCAGGATGGCCTGCTCCACGAGGAGGGGAGTGGCGAGGTTCCAATGTACGGGGCCTTTGGGGGCTAAGCCTTGCGCAGCCAGAGTCGGCTCGCGCCCGGAAGACGTGCGGGTCGGCTCGGTCTGAGTCGCCATGCGTCCTGATGAAAAAGATGACAAAAACGCGACCGCCCGACTGGTTTGGGACGGGCGGGCGCTGGCTGTCGATGCTACGGCGCAATATCGGAGCTTCGCGGACGGGGTTCAACCTACGACACGGACCTACCGGCTAGAGGCCGGTGGCCACCCACCCACCAATGCCCCTAGCCGTAGCGCCCAGGAATCAGGAGTCAGCCCTCACGACGTAGCTCCACTCCTGCCGCCCGCCCGCATCCTGCTCCCACCGATCGAGCACGAGTACGCCGTTATCGAGCCTGCCTACTTCCTCGGTCTGGTAGCGAGTGTAGACCAGAACAAGGCGCCCGCCAACTAGCGTGTACGTACCCGTTTCCGTCTCGACGTAGTGCCCGTGGTAGTCATCCTCACGGAAGATCTGGCTGAAGAACCGACCGTCGCTCGTGAGGGCGATGAAGGCGCTGATATGATCCTGATCAACGGGTGCACCATCGATCATCGTTAGGTCATAGATCGCGCTTGCCGCGACGACTTCAACGGTGAATTCGATGCTTGCCAGGTCGAGCGCGCTTGCCCTGATGGTATTGGCGCCTGCCGATCCAAGCCGCCAACCAATGGCCGATGCGCCGTTGTCTTGCGAAATGACTTCCGCGCCTTCTATCGCACCACCTCCAGCGAGCACGGCGAAGCTCACTGGAATCCCCGGCACGTTGTTACCGAACCGATCGGCGACGAGCACGTCGGGGGGATCGATAGTCATGCCGGCCAAAGCGATTTCAAAAACGTCCGGTTGCACCCAACGCAGTGCGACGGGCGTGTCCGGCGCCGCTTTGGCCATGAACCAGAGTTGGGGCGCGCCGTACGTCGTCGCTTGCGCGAGGTTCATCCCTGCGATGGCGCCAAGTGTCCACTCTCCGGCGCGCGCTACCCCTTCTGCGTCCGTCAACACCTCCACTGAGCGCACGGCGATGTTCGACTCACCTTGCGGCTCATGGAACGTGAACACGACCGGTACGCCGACGATAGGTTTCCGATGTCGATCGAGAAGCATGACGATCGGCTCGTGTTGAGCTGCGGCGCCGACAGTGCCTGCGAAGGATGTCGGAGAAAGGGGTTCGAGGGTGAAAAGGACTTTTGGACCCGTCAGATCGTCGCGGCAACCGCCAGCGATTGCGATGGCGACGGCGAGTCCTACGGTGGTGATGGTGCGTGACATGCTGCCTCCCTGTGTGCTGTCTTGCGCGGTGCAAGAGCTGTCATCAGGGTAGAGCAGCGGGCTCACCTCCGGCTCAACCGGCGCTCAATCAACGGGGTCTACCCCTGCCTAGCCGCGAGCGTACCGGCGCAGACGGCGCAGCATGCGTCTGTCGGTGCGCTCGGCGTCATCCAGCTTGGGCGTTTCGATGACTTTGGGGATCGCAACGAGCCGGTCGTCGGTCATGATGCGCCGGAACGGGCCGGCGCCTAACGCACCTT
>DATFBW010000140.1:0-4403 GCA_035253645.1 Gemmatimonadaceae bacterium
TCGACACGGTCACCGCTCTCCAAACGCCAGTTAAGAGGCGCCAAAAAGATCCGATAGCTCTCCCATTTGCCGTCCAGGTCCGTCACCAGCGTGTTGAAGAACTCATTGAACATCTGACGCACCTTGAGGCCGAGGATCGGCCGCCGCGGCCGAGGCTGGAAATTCACGTTGAAGTTCACGATCTGCGCGCCGGGACGCGCCACGAACCCTAACGAGGGATCGAAGTTGTCGCCGATCCACTTGTACGTGAGCGCGATGTCCCAGAGGTCGTTCGGGTAATCGAGCTTCCCGCCGAGCGCGTGCCGGCGACCCGTGAGATCGGCACGGTCCATGCCGAGCGCCCACACGCCGGCCAGGAAGTTCTTGTCCCCTCGGAAACGCGTCGTTTGATAGGTGAGATCGGTACCCGCGAGCCAGCTGTCGGAACGATCGAGTGGATCGCCGAACGCGCCCATCAGGCCGATCGACGATTCGCGCAGCACGTTCTGCCTAACGCGTACAACTCCCATGGTATTGTCCGTGGGAAGGGTATCCAGCTCCCCCGTTTGCACAATCAGCGCGCCGAAACTCGTTTCTCCTTCGCGTCCGTTGACCTTGAGCCCTGTCTGGAGCGGCACTTCGCGTCCGCTCAGAAGGCCGATCCTCCGGCTGAAAAATGAGCGCAGATCGTCGCCGGTCCCCAGGCCGAAATCGAACACGTCGGACCCTTCGAGAAAGAACGTGCGTTTCTCGGGGAAGAGGAGCGGAAAGCGCGTGAGGTTCGTGCGCCGCGTATCGACCTCGGTCTCCGCAAAGTCCGTGTTGAGCGTGAGCGACGCCAGCGTATTCGCGCCGAGTCGTTGTGAAACGTCGAGGCTCGCTTCATTGTCGTTCTGGACGTTCGCGCCCTGCGCAGGTTTCCCCGCCGACGTAGTGACAGAAGGCCGAATCGTTAGGCCGAGTCCGAGTTGGAAGGGTGGGACGTCGGTGAGAAGCCCGGCGCGGCTCGTCATGTTGATCTTCGTATCGCGATCGGGGCTTGCCCACCGATCGGTTTCTTGGAGGCGCTGGATCCGGCGCTGAATATTGAACCCCCATTGTGTCAAGCCGCGTCGAAACAGGAGACTCTTGGCGGGGATCAAAATCTCGGCTGACCAGCCGTTAGGCGTGCGGGCCGTCGCTGCTTCCCATACCGCATCCCAGTCGCTGTTCTGGCCTTCCCCCTGATTGGTGACGAGCGCGTCGTAACGCGCGCCGTCCGGATTCACGATAAAGACGTAACCGGAACGGCCATCGAGGTATGTGTCCAGGATGATCCGGATATGGTCTTCGTTGTCGAGACTTGCATCGCGTTGCCGCGCGAAGCTCGTGATGCGCGCAGGCTCCGGATCGTCCGCGCGCACACCGATCACGATCGCCGCGCCCGATGCCAGGACGCGGACCACCGTTACACCGGTCGGGGGACGGCCTTCGGTCGGCTCGATCTGAGTCAGGTTCGCAATCGAATCGGCGTCAGCCCACGCCGCTTCGTCGAGCAGACCGTCGATTCGCAACGGGCCTGTGGAGGCAGATACGCGGAGCTGCGGCCTCGTTCCGGATGTATTCGCAGGGCTAGCCTGTTGCGCCAGCGCGAGCGCTGGACACGCCAACAGCCCCGCGACGCACGTTAGGTGCGGAATGACCTGCATACGCTTGCATCTGGAGAGCACGCGCGCGAACCCGTGCAAAACGGAATGTAAGCGCTGTAATTACGCGCTCGCCGACCTAACCGCCACCTTTTGCGCCGGTCACCGATTCTTCGATCCAGCGAACCACCTCGGCGTGCGGGAGCAGTGGTTCGCCTGAATACACGATCGGCAGCCCCGCGAGGTCGCGCGGGATTTTGTCGCGATTGATCTCTCCCTTCGAGATCAACACGGGAACGACGAGCACGTCCTTCCCGGTCGCGCGATGCTGCAACTCGATCAGCTCGCGGGCACGACGCACAGCTTCGGCGCGCACGGGCGCTGGTGCGTCATCGCGCAGCAGCTCGACGCGCACATCGGCAAATCCGCCCCGCGCCTTTACCGAGTCGGCGACGCCGCGCAGGTTCGCCATCCACGCCGCGTAGTCTTCCGCGTCGTTAGGGCCGTGTCCCAGGATGAGCACCGCGCGCCCGCGCGGATCGCTGACCAGTCCACGCGCCCGATCGGTGAGAATGCGTGCCAGGTGCGGCGCGGCGTCCAGCGCCCTCGTTAGGCGGATGGGCGCCGACGTACGGGGACGTTCGATCCCGGCCATGTGCAGGTGGTGCAGCATCTGGTCGTTGAGCGCCACGGAGTCGCCGGCGAGATATCGGATCTGGTCGTAGTGGCCGCTGTGGCTCGATACGAGCAGCGGCACGAAGACAATCTCCGAAACGCCCTCATGCTGAAGGCGCGCGACCACATCCTGCACACGTGTCTCCCGGGCCCCCGGTCCCATAAGGAAGCTCACTTCGACCGGTCCGCCGGTGCGGGCAGCTTTCGCTGCTTCGATCACGCGTGCATTCCACGTCGAATCGCCGCCATGCGCGATGACGATGGTACCGGTGCGGGTCGCGCCCTGCGCCGCCAAGCGCGTCGCTGCGCAGATCAGCAGGAGTGAGAGGCCGACTCTGTTCATGCGGCGACATCCTAAATACAATCCCGATAAAATCAATCGGCTTAAGGCAGCGTCGTAAAACGAGACGGCTTACGACCGCCATCCTTGCAGCCACGCCGCCAACTTGGCAAACTCCATAGCTCTTAGCTCTTAGGTCCTAGCTCTTAGACCGCCCTGAGCGCTAAGAGCTAACGACTGAGAGCTAACGACTACGAGCCAAGAGCTTTCAATGACAAGCACTTCCGCCGCGCTGAAGCGCACCGAGTTTTTCGAGATCCATAAGACGTTAGGGGCCAAGATCGTCCCCTTCGCCGGCTATGAGATGCCCGTCCAATACCCGACCGGCATCACTGTCGAGCACAAAGCCGTGCGCACCGGATGCGGCCTGTTCGACGTCTCCCACATGGGCGAGTTCATCATCCGCGGGGAGCAGGCCGTGGACTTCGTGAACCGCGTCACGTGCAACGACGTCGCGGCGCTCGCAGACGGCCAGGCCCAATATTCCGGGATCCTGACGGAGCAGGGGACCTTCGTCGACGACTGCCTCGTCTATCGTTATGCAGACCATCTCATGATGGTCGTGAACGCCTCGAATCGCGAGAAAGACTACGCGCACATCGAGGCGCAGCGCACAGGCTTCGACGCCCAGCTCGAGGACATCTCCGACACCGTCGCGCTCCTTGCGCTGCAAGGTCCGAAGGCTCAGGAGATCCTCGCTCCCCTAACGAGCGTCGAACTCGATCATATCGACTATTACCACTTCGCCGTAGGCGTGGTCGCCGGCATCCCCGACGTGACGGTCTCGCGCACGGGCTATACGGGCGAAGATGGCTTCGAGCTCTACTTCGCCGGCAGCCAGGCGCGCGTCATGTGGGACGCCCTGACGCAGGAAGGGAACGTCACCCCCGCGGGCCTGGGCGCGCGCGATACCCTGCGCCTCGAGATGGGGATGGCACTCTACGGCAACGACATCGACGACACCGTGACGCCGCTCGAAGCGAACCTCGCCTGGATCGTCAAGCTCGCGAAAGGGGACTTCACAGGGAGAGAAGCGCTCGTCAAGCAAAAGTCGTTAGGCGTCAGTCGCAAGCTTGTAGGGTTCACGTTGGCCGAACGAGCTATTGCGAGACATGGCTATCCCGTGTTTTACGAAGGGGCGCCGAGCGGGGTCGTCACGAGCGGGACGATGTCGCCGTCCGTCGGCGTCGCCATCGGGATGTGTTACCTCCCAACGGCCGGTACGAAAGAAGGGACGCAGTTCGAGGTGGACATCCGCGGCCAAAAGCACAAGGCTACGGTCGCCAAACCGCCGTTTTACAAGAACGCCACGCATCGTTAGGCAGCGCACGTGAGAGTCGCCGTGCTGACGATCTCCGATGCCGGCGCCAAGGGCGAGCGCGTTGACACATCGGGTGACTCCATTGTTGCATGGGCACAAGGGCATGGGTTCGAGCTGGTCCTGCGCAGCATCGTGCCCGACGACGCCGTCGAAATCGTCCGAGCGTTGCTCGATTGGGCCGATAACGAGAAGGCCGACCTCATCCTGACGACCGGCGGCACAGGCTTGAGCCCGCGCGACCGCACGCCCGAAGCCACGCGCGCGGTCATCGAGGTGGACGCCTCCGGATTGATCGAGCGCATCCGCGTCGCCACCCTCGGCCAGTTCCCGCGCGGCGCTCTTTCACGCGCCGTCGCCGGCGTGCGGCACAAGTCCCTCATCGTCAACCTCCCCGGCTCTCCCGGCGGCGTGCGAGACGCGCTCGCTGCGCTCGACCCCATCATCCAGCATGCGGTGGACATCG
>DATFBW010000141.1:0-4318 GCA_035253645.1 Gemmatimonadaceae bacterium
GCGCATCTCGGTGGACATCTGCAGCAAGTGTTCGAATAGCAGCGAGCTCGGTCTGATATTCGACTTGGGCGCGAACCTGGATCTCACGCGCTCTCTTGCTCTGCGTGCGAGCGCGTTCTTCGGCGGCTCCGATCTCTTTGACGACGACGGCTTCGGAATTTCGATCGCGTGGAGGCCACCGCCACTCACACCCTCTCGGTAAGTAGCTCGAGCACCAGGTCCGCGGAGCGGTCCGCGGCACCGATACCTGATTCCACAAGGCGCGACGCGCGTTGTCCTGCGCGGTCGCGCTCGGGGCGATCGCCGAGCCATCGCACAAGTTGAGCGGCCAACGACTGCGCATCTTTCACGCTGGCCGCGCCTCCAGTTTCGATCAGCGCTGCCGCATCTATTGTATTGGTGTGGCGCGGACCAAAGATCACGGGTGCGCCAAAGGCCGCCGGTTCCAAGACCGAGTGCAGACCGGCGGCGTGAAATCCGCCGCCCACATATGCGCATTGCGCGAGCGCGTAGAGGTCTCCGAGTACGCCGACGCGATCGACCAGGACGACATCCGGCATTGCAGCACCATCGAGTTGTCCGAGCCTGCGCAGTAAAAGACGTTCGGATTCTGCCCATCGTTCCACAGGTTGCAGGTGGCTTTCTATGGGTTCATGCGGCGCGATGATGAGGAAAGCTCCGGGTATGAGACGCCGCACTTCGCGCCAGGCGGGGAAGAGCACTGCTTGGTCCTTGGGCCACGTGGAGCCGGCGACGAGGGTCGGGCGCGCCGAGGCCAGGCGCTTGAGGAGCGGAGCGCTCAGGTCCGTGGCGCGCGCGCGCGCCCACACCTGATCGTACCGCGCGTCGCCGGTGACGCGGATCCGTTCGGATCTGACGCCTAACCGCTCCAGGCGGGTCGCGTCGTTAGGCGTTATGGCTCCCACCAGATCCAGCGTGGCGTACGCGCCGCGCAGGAGGGCGCGGCTGCCGGCGCGCAGGCGTGACGAATCGGGCGCCACCGTACCGCTCACGAGGCCAAGGCGCACGTGACGCGCATGCGCGACGGCTGTCAGCATGGGCCAAACATCCAGCTTGCTGAATACCAGGGCAGACGGCGCCAGCGCGTTCAGCGCCCGGCGAACGTCGCGCGCATTATCGAGCGGGAGATAATCGCGGACGTCGGCCGGTACCGAAGCCGCAAACCCTTCGGCACTCGGCGAAAAGTAGGTGTAGGCGATTTGCAGATCGGGGCGCTTGGCGCGCACGCGCTCGAGTACCACGCGCGCCTGCAGCCCTTCGCCGACCGACGGTGCGTGCATCCAGAGAAGACCGCGAGATGGATCGCGATGGGAGAGTCCCCACCGGCCAAGGCGATCGAGCAAACCGCGACGGCCCGCCAGGCCGCGCCACAGCTTTGCCTCCGAGCGCGGTGCGACAGCGACTAGCGCGCGGGCGGCGTTCGTCGCGCCGGCGTACGCGAGGCGCAACAGGGCATTCAATCGAAGCTGCCTAACGAGCTGAGTCGGCGGCGATAGCGGTGTTCAGGACCTGCCGCAGCAGCCTGACGGGATAGACACCTTTCAACACCTGGCCGCCGACAAGGAACGTTGGTGTCGATTGGGCGCCGGCGTTGTCCGCGCGCTCCCGATCCGCGGAAATGAGCGGCAGCATCACGTGCTTGTCGCGACACATCTTGTGCTCGGCGACGTTGAGGCCAACCACGCGGGCCAGCGAGTCCAGAATGGGCGTGGCGTCCTGCAACCCCTGCCAACGCGCTTGCGTCTCGAAGAGCGCGTCATGGTATGCCCAGAACTTGTCTTCCACTCCGGCGCACATGGCCGCTTCCGCGGTTGGAACGGCGTGGCGGTGCTGGCCTAACGGGAAGTGGACGTACGCGACGCGGATTTTTCCTGTCTCGACATACTCGCGCCGGATGACCGCGCTCGCGGAGTCGTGCCACTGCTTGCAATAGGGACACTGGAAGTCACTGACGATGACGAACCAGGTCTTCGCGTTAGGGTTTCCCTGAATGCGCGAAAGGTCGGCTTTGGCGAGGGCGGGGTTGCTCTGCAGGGAGTCGTCCGATGAGGCGACGGCAACCTGTTCTCCCTCGCGCGCCTGGCAGCCGAGGAGCAAGGCGAAAGGAGCAAGGAGCAGGCGTGAAATTCTCATAAGTCAGATGGGTCGCCGTAATCGTGATGAAACTTATACGCTCGAACGCCGGGGCGGGCTGGGGCGCTTGCTCGCCTTACGAGGAGGCACGAGATTGCGCGGCCCCTCGCCCTCGAATCACGCTGCCTAAGGTGTCGTTGCGCCGGCCTTTACCCCGAGCCTGGGTCCAGGCGCTAATGGTTCTTTGCCTGGCGTGCGAGAGCAAGCCGACGGAGGAGTGGCGGGAGGACGGCTTCCTCCGCTGGCGCAACCTGCCCCCCGCACGGTCGGGGACGGAGGTCGGCTTTCGCCGAATCGATCCCAGTCGTTCGGGGGTGACGCTGGCCAACGGGGTGCCTGAGTCGCTGTATGTCAACAACCGGCACCTGCTCAACGGGTCGGGCGCCGCGTTAGGCGACGTCGACGGCGATGGCCGGGTGGATATTTTTCTGGGCAACATCGGCGGCCGCAGCACGCTCTATCGCAACCTTGGGGCGTGGAGGTTCCAGGACGAGACGCGCGCGCGAGGCATCGCGTTAGGCAACCGTGCCGTGACCGGCGCCGTGTTCGCCGACGTCGATGGTGATCGTGACCTGGACCTCTTCGTCGCGGCGCTCGGCGGGCCGAACGCGCTGTTCCAGAACCACGGCGGTAGGTTCACGGACGTCACCGACTCCGCCGGGCTGGCGAGCACGTTGGGAAGCATGTCGCCCACATTCGCGGACATCGACGGCGACGGCGACCTCGATCTGTACGTCGCCACGTACAAGACGCGAAACGCTCTGGACATCTTTCCACCCGCGGAGCGGACGTTTGACCGCGTCGTGCGTCGCGTGGGCACGCGCTATGAAGTCGTCGAACGTTTCAGGGAGCACTATCGCGTCGAGGATCGGCCCGACCTCGGTGGCGTGGTCCGCGTGCAGCGCGCCGATCCGGATCTCCTGTATTTGAACGACGGCCGTGGGCACTTCACGAAGCAAAGCCTAACGAGCGGCCGCTTCCGCACCAGCGACCGCCGGCCGCTCACGCGAGAGCCGGATTACTTCTCGCTCGCGGCGCGCTTCGCCGACCTGAACGGCGATATGGCCCCCGACCTGTATGTCTGCAACGATTTCGAGGATCCCGACGAGATCTGGATCAACGACGGGCGCGGCAGCTTCAACGCACTTTCCGCGGCCGCGCTTCCACATGTCAGCAATTCGTCCATGTCCGTCGCGACGTCTGACGTGGATCACGATGGGAACGTGGACCTCTTCGTGGCCGACATGCTCGCGCGCGAACGGGACCTGCGTGCGGTGCAGATTGCGACGCACACGCTCCTGCCGAAGCGTCCGGGTTTGCCTGTCGAGCGGTGGCAAATGCAGCGCAACACGCTGTTCAGGAATCGCGGCGACCTAACGTTTGCGGAGGTCGCAGCACAGGCTGGCGTTGATGCTACCGGATGGTCGTGGGGGTCGCTCTTCCTGGATGTCGATCTCGACGGCCATGAGGACCTGCTCGTTGCCACCGGTCATGCGCATGACGTGATGGATGGCGATACCTGGGATCGCGTCCGCGACGCAACAGGCACCGGGTTCCGCGATCGCGTCTCGTTCTTCCCCGTGTTGCGGCAGCGCAATGTCGCGCTGCGAAGCCGCGGGGACGGCACGTTCGAGGATCGTTCTGTCGCGTGGCGCTTCGGCGATCAGCTGGACATCTCGCACAGCATCGCCAGCGCGGACCTGGATGGCGACGGCGATCTGGACGTCGTGACGAATCGCTGGGACGCTCCCGCGTCGCTCTATGAGAACCTCGCGGGGAGGGGACTCGGGCGCGTGGCCGTCCGCGTGTTCGACACGGCACCCAACACATACGCGATCGGTGCCAAGCTCCGCCTAACGACGGTGTCAATGGCGCCGCAGACCGGTGAGGTGCTCGCCGGTGGGTTGTACCTCGGTGGCTCGGATCCACTCATGACGTTCGCGATGGGCCGCGATACGATCGCCGAGCTGGAGGTTACGTGGCGTGACGGCACCCACACCGTCGTGCGCGATATGCGCCCCGGCCGGCTGTATGAAATCCGGCGCGCAGGTGCGCCTAACGAACTGGCACAACGTGCGTCGCCACCGGCGCCGCTATTCGTCGATGCGTCCGCGCTGTTGCACCACACCGGGGTTGATCGCGACTACGACGATGCGCGGCGACA
>DATFBW010000142.1:0-7560 GCA_035253645.1 Gemmatimonadaceae bacterium
CCACGGCGACCGCCTCACCGCCGCGCGAATGACCCATAAGCGCAATGCGCGTCATGTCGACCTTGCGATGGAACGGCCTGCCTGACGAGTCGTTGAACGCGCGCCACGCCTCCAGGTGTTTGAGCAGCACCCATCCACGCGCATCGTTCTCGTTGCGCGTGTTGCCGTTCAGGAAGTTTTCGTCGATAGACGCCATGATGAATCCGCGGCTCGCGAGCAGCTCTCCCAGGTAGCCGTAGCCGGGATCGGAAAACTCCTTCATGTTGTGATTCCCGTGCACGATCAGCACGAGTGGGAAAGGACCGTCGCCCTCCGGATACCAGACGCGAGCGTTGAGCGGCATCTTGTCGAAGCCAAAGCCCCAATACTTTTTGCGCGTCTTGTCCTCGGTGCTCGCCAGCTTGCTGCCGTCCACCGTGGCGGTCTTGATTGTTACGGAGTCCTTGAAGTACGGACGGCGGATATCGGTGCCGCTGCCATAATAGAGATGCCTAACGCGATACTGCCCAGGTTCCGCCGGACTCGGCGCATTGAGCGCCTGCCGAGCGAGTACGAGACCCGAGTCATCGCGCGAAAGGCGGGTCGGCTGAACGCAGCTGGCGGCGGCGATGAGGATGAAAGCGAAGCTTTTGCGAAACCGCATGAGAATCAAAGATTGGTGTGGGCGCGGGGGGGGGGTCGGATCTTGAAATACGACACCAAAACATTGCGCGCGTCATACGTTCACTGCGTGTGAACGTATGGCGCCGCGCGATTTAGGTATCGTATTTCAAGATCCGACCCCGAACCATGAATCAACGTGTTTACCGAGCTTCTCTTTGGACAGAGGGGAGCCGAATAGCGTTTCTTACGCTGGTCGTTGCATGTGCCGCCCGGAAAGAGGTCCCCATCCCGGAGAATGTGTCGATCGACCAGGCCCCGGACGTCTTCCGGGTTCGGTTCGAGACGTCCAAAGGGCCTTTTACCGTGGACGTAACCCGTGCCTGGGCTCCGCGCGGAGCCGATCGTTTTTACAACCTCGTGAACGCAGGGTTCTTCGACGGCCAGAAGTTCTTTCGTGTGCGTGCCGGTTTTATCGCGCAGTTCGGGCTGCACCCCGACCCCAAAGTCATCGCCGAATGGAAGGGGCGAACAATGCCTGACGATACCGCACGCGTGAGCAACCGGCGCGGCACGCTGGCGTACGCGATGCTGACTACGCCCAACACGCGCACGACACAGATCTTCATCAACCTGGCGGACAACCCACAGCTCGATCCTCAGGGTTTCGCTCCGTTCGGACAGATCACCGAAGGAATCGAGGTCATCGATCGGCTGTACGCCGAATATGACGAGCGGGCGGGTGGCGGGATGCGCGCGGGGAACCAGGGTCCGATTGAACGGGAAGGCAACGCCTGGTTCGAGCGCAACTTCCCGAAGCTGGATTCAATAATCCGCGTCAGACTCGTCAGGTAAGGACTCGCTAGCCCGCCTAACGCTGCGAGCCGCGCTTTTCGCTTGCGGCGGCGAGTAGACGCTCGAGTCCCTCGCGCAAATCCGGGCGGATGCTGTGGGTCATCTCGATGTTGTGTTTGGCAAGCACGGCCCCAATGTCGCTGGTATCGAACCCTGCCATCCGTGCCTCGATGATTACGGCTTCGAAGTGGATACGCGCTTCGCGGATCAGTCGCCCGAAAGGCTCGAAGTCATTGTTCCGCTCCCCCAACGCCAGCGCGAGGAGGTAAAGGTCGCGCGCGCCGTCGAGGCGTTGCGCAAGATAGCCGTTCGTGTCCGATGGCTTCGCGTGTGGATTGAGCTGGTCCAGCATCGATGTCAGTACTCCGCAAAAGAGTCATCCGGATAGCAAAACAACCAGCGCTCGCCGGGCTCGGCGGACGCGACGACCGGATGGGTCGTAGCCCGCGCATGTTTGCTCGCATGCTGGTTAGGCGAGCTGTCGCAGCACAGCGTCACGCCGCACTGCTGACATGTGCGCAAGTGCTTCCACCGGCTGCCGATCTTTACACATTCCTCGCACTGGCGCTGCAGCGGCTGCCTAACGCTGGAGATCGCCTTGATGTGCCCGCACGCTTCGTCCATGAGGTGACGATCAGAACATTTTTTCGTCGGCCGTCGGACCGTACACCGACGGCACAGGGACATCCAGCAAACGCAGATACACCGTCAGCTGTCCGCGATGATGGCTCAGATGGTTGATCGTCTGCCGGATCACCATTCCGCGATCGTCCGTGAATAACGTTTGCTCACCCATCTTGAGCGACCACGGCTTGGAGTAATCCTCGTCGTTGAATCCGGTCAAAGCCACACGCGCCTCGCGCACGTGTTGATCGAATTGCTCCAGTAAGGTTTCCGTCTTTTCAAAGCTGTAACCTGAGCCGCTCGCCAGATTGATGTCCTGCCCGCCGGCGATTTTCGTGAGCCAGCCGGGCATCCCGGCCACGAGCTGCGCCAGATGCCCCAGCGCAAACGACTTGGGATGCGGTTTCCACTGCCCTTTATCGCTGGGTACGCGCTCGATCACCTTGCGTGTTGTCGGCATCTCGCGATCAAATTCAGCAACCAACCTCTCCGCCGTCGTCGCCATCGTCCGTTCTCTCGTAAGGTCAGGACGTCCAAATATGATCGCTCTACACCGCGCCGCTACCGCTTTCGGCTTGAGCCTGTTGGCGCTCGCGTCCGCCACGGCGCAACGCACGGAAGGCGACTTCACCGCGCGTAACTTCCGTTTCGCGACCGGGGAGACGCTCGCCGAGCTGCGGATCCATTACACAACGCTCGGCCAGCCGCGGCGCGGCGCAGATGGCGTTGTGCACAACGCCGTACTGATGCTGCACGGGACGACGGGGTCCGGGACTGGACTCGTTAGGCCCATGTCACCATTGTTCGCGCCGGGCGAGCTGCTCGACACCACCACGCACTACATCATCTTCCCGGACGGCATCGGCCACGGCCGCTCGAGCAAGCCCAGTGACGGGATGCGCATGAAGTTCCCCAGGTACACTTACGACGACATGGTCGACGCCCAGCACCGCCTGCTCACGGAAGGGCTCGGCGTTAGGCACCTGCGGCTCATCATGGGGACGTCGATGGGTTGCATGCATGCGTGGGTCTGGGGAGAGCGCTTTCCGGACTTCAGCGATGCCCTCGTGCCGCTCGCCTGCGCGCCCACCGCGATCGCGGGCCGCAACCGGATGATCCGCAAACTGATCATCGAAGCGATTATGAGCGATCCGGAGTGGAACAACGGCGACTACACGCAGCCGCCGCTACGCGGACTCCGTGCGGCCATGGGCAGTCTGTTCGTCATGACGTCCGCGCCCCTCGTGCAGCAGAGGCAGGCACCCACGCGCGCGCAGGCCGACTCCTCCATAGTCGCGTACATCGATCGGCAAGCGAGAGCGCTGGATGCCAACGATGTCATTTACGCGTTCGAGGCGTCGCGCGATTACGACCCGGCGCCGCGGCTCGAGACCATAACCGTCCCGGTGCTCGCCATCAATTCCGCGGACGACTTCGTCAACCCTCCCGAGCTTGGGTTGATGGAAAGGCTCATGCCGCGCGTTAGGCACGGTCGTTACATCCTGATCCCAACGAGCGAGGCGACACGCGGCCACGGCACGCACTCACAACCGGCGGTCTGGCGGAGTTATCTGGCGGAGTTTCTCGGGAGCCTGCCCAAGGCGGCCCAGTAGTTCACGTAAGACGTGCGGCAGCGCGGTATCGCGCGGGCGTAGTGCCCAAATGCCGCTGGAATGCTTTGGTCAGGTGACTCTGGTCGGCGAATCCCGCGTCGAGCGCGATCTCGGCAACCGGCCGCATTGTCGATGCCAGCGCACGACTTGCATAGTCGAGTCTCAGAGCCCGCACGAAATCGCGCATCGTAGAACCGAAGTGCGCACGAAAGGCGCGCGCCATGTGCACCGGATGCACCCCTGCGCGAGCCGCAAGAGCACCTAACGAAGGTGGTTGGCGGAACTCCTGACGTAAGATGTCCTCTGCGCCCAGCAGCCAGTGCTGCGGCGCGGGTCGCCGCGTGAGTTGCGACCGCGAGCAGGCGCCGAGCAACTCGAGCATGAGCCCCTCGATGACAAGAGGAGACACAGCGTCGTCCCGGCGCGCTTCCTCGTACAATCGCAACGCGGTCACACTCACCTGACGTGAGTGAAACGCATGAGGCTCGTTGAACATGCTGGTTGTCGCCGCTACGCGGCGCTGCCAGCTCGGATCGAGCTCCATCGCGAAGAGCCGCGCGCTCTGGTCGAATGTGTCCGAGTGGATTTCACCCGGTGGATGATAGATCACACTGCGAGGCAAGCACGTTCGCTCTCCACCCGAGAAGCGCTCCTTCCACGATCCGGCAAGTACGAAACACAGATAGGGTTGATCATGGGCGTGCGGCGGGAGCCTCTGCCCGGCTGGATGCCGTTTCTCCGTGAGTATGAGGCCAGCGACTTCGCGCGTGGCGATGGGCCGGCCGTAATAGGTTCCGCGTGGGAGCGTGACTGGCATATACGATTGGATAGCCTGACCATGACACCTGGTTGCCGCGTATGCTGAAATACCAACATTGTTTCGGATTGACAAGACCTTAGAGGCGCGCAGCGCCAACGTTCATCCATGATGAACCGACCGTATTTGCTTCCGGCTATCCTCTTCGCCGCCCTTGCATGCGGCCCGCGCGCGAACCAACAGGAGCCCGTTCCGGATGGTCTATGGGACGCGCACACACACGTCACGTATTGGGGCGAAGATGCTCTCGACAGCCTAACGAAATATGGAATCGTGGGCGTCCGGGACCTGGGTGGCGACCCCGTTCTTTTGCGGAAGTGGCGCGCTGAAATCGCCCGGGGACAGCGCCGCGGACCCCGCATCTATTACTCTGGTCCGCACATCAACGGCCCGCGCGACGACAGTACCAATCGGTTGATCGTCCGCACGCCGGATGACGCACGGCGCGTTGTCGATTCGCTCTTCAAGCTCGGCGTCGATTTCATCAAGACGCACCGCGGTCTGTCGCGTGAAGCCTACTTTGCGGTGCTGCGGTACGCGAAGGCGCGTGGGTTGAAAGTGGCCTCGCATACGCCGGAAACCGTGGCCGTATGGGAAGCAGCTGACTCCGGTGCGGCCAGCATCGAGCACATGTCGGATTGCATCCTTCCGAGTCCGATGTTCGTGGGCTACGCAAAGACTTTGCGCGAAGCCGCGGATTGGTGGCTATCTCCCGCGGGAGATACGATGATCGCGCACATGGCCAGAACGGGTGTCGCGATCACGCCGGCGCTCCATGCATACGTCCCGTTCATCGAAATGGGTGCGACGCCGGAGTCTCGGGCCTCGCGTCAGCGCGTCTACGAGTTTCACAAGGACCTAACGAGACGATTTCACAAGGCCGGCCTCACGATCCTCGCGGGCAGCGATTTCGCCATTCCGGACAAAGACCTCCACCCGGGTCGCTCTTTGCATCAAGAGCTCGAGATTTTGGCGCAAGCTGGCCTTTCGCCTGCCGAGGTGAAAGCCGCAGCGAGTACGAATATCGTGAACTGGCTGCGGCGAAGTCCCTAACGGTAGTACGTTATGCCAGTCCAAGAACTGGCAGACTTGCGCACATGTTCGGTGGCGACGAGATCGCGTCACTTTTCACATCGCTTGGTATCACGCACATCATCACTGTCCCCGACAGCACCATCGGTCGCTGGGAACAAGCGATCGAACAGAGCGGGATCGACCTCGTCCGCGTCTGTCGCGAAGGTGAGGCGTGGGCGATCGCCGGAGGCTTGTATCTCGGGGGTGCTACTCCCCTCGTGATGATCCAGTGCACGGGACTCTTCGAGTCGGGCGACGCACTGCGCAATATGCTGCACGACTGGAAGCTGCCCTTGTACAGCGTCATCGGATATCGCAGCTACCTGAACCAAGACACGCTCCCCGGCGATACAACGCTCGTGTTCACCGAGCCGATCCTCGCGGCATGGCAACTCGACGTTAGGCTGATAACAGAGCCGTCGCAGCTCCCCGCAATTGCGGAACACTATCGCGCGTGCCGTGCGGCTTCGCGGCCAGGCGTAGCGCTGATCGCGGAGGGGAAGGCGTGATCGATCTTGTCGATGCGTTGTCGCTGGTCAGGCGACATCGGCGCGCTGACGATGTCGTAATCACAACGATGGCGGCATCGCGCGTCTGGATGGAAGGCGGAACTCAGCCGCTGGACTTCACGTTCGTTCCGTCCTGCATGGGGCACGCGACGTCACTCGGCCTCGGCCTCGCCCTCGCGCAACCGGAGCGGCGGATCTTCGTGTGCAACGGTGATGGCTCGATGCTCATGAATCTGGGGTCGCTGATCAGTATCACAGCCAAGGCGCCGCCAAACCTCGTCGTGCTCGTCCTCGACAACGGAGTATACGAGGTGACTGGCGCGCAGCCGACGCCCGGGAGCCCGGACGGTCGCTCGTTAGGTAATGCCGTCGATTTCGCCGCGTTGGCGCGTGCCGCGGGCTTTGGAGCGGTCTACACCTTCAGCGAGCGTGCGACGTGGACAGTTGGGGGAGGGGAGGCGTTAGGCGCGCCCGGACCCGTCTTCATCTGGCTCGCGATACGCGCTGAGCCGGAGCGACCGGGTCCGCGCTCGCCCGGCCCGGCGGCTCAACGAGCGCAGGCGTTCAGGGAAGCATTGATCCGGTAGCCCTTGCACTGTCTCCCGGAATGCAGCATCAGTGAGGCGTGAGCGTAAAGAATCGGCGCAAGCCAAAGAAGCGGCGCTCGGGGCGCCACGGGACTGCGCCCGCAGGCATCAAGCGTAAAGGCCCGGCGGTGCGCGCGCTGCAGCCGTACCTCGTGGTTGACGACGCCGCGCGCGCGATCGAGTTCTATACGCAGGCTTTTGGGGCGCGCGAGACCAACCGGCTGACCGAGCCTAACGGGAAGGTTGCACACGCGGAGCTGAGCGTCGGCAAGGCGGCCTTCATGCTCGCCGACGAGCATCGCGAATTCAACGCGCTGAGCCCGACCACAATCGGCAACTCGCCAGTCAGGTTCCACCTGAGCGTGGCAGACGCCGACGCGGTCATCGCGCGCGCCGTCGCGGCGGGTGCGAAAGTGCTGCGACCGATCAAGGATGAGTTCTATGGCGAGCGCACGGGGATGATACTCGACCCGTTCGGTCACAGCTGGTTCATCGCCGCCACCATCGAAGAGGTATCGGCCGAAGAAGTGCAACGCCGTTTTACTGCCGCGCTCGCGCGCCGTTAGGCGCCCGCGTTAGCCGCACACGCCCCGCGTCAACTGCACCGGCGCCCGCAGATCGAACGTGCCAAAATCAAAGAACGCGCGCGCTGTGCCCTCGAGATCGTCGCCGTGGGGTGCCAGGTCGAGCGTCATCCCCGTGAAGCCGTTCGAGAATACGATGAACACGTCGCCGCGCTCACGCGGCTCCCAGTACTGAAACGGATACGATTTCTGACTGCCGACGGGTAATGTGCGGACCACGCGCCGGCCATTCTCCAGAATCTGGGTGCCTAGCGAGTCCGTGAGCTGGAGCGAAGCAGATGGTGGCGGCAGAGGCTC
>DATFBW010000143.1:0-11095 GCA_035253645.1 Gemmatimonadaceae bacterium
CGTTCTTGACGCGCGCTTACGCCGGGGGCTCATCGCACCGCGCGGCGCTTGCCGGACGTACAGGAACCCCCTACCGTGCGCGCATGCAGCAGCGACGGCCACTTGGAACGCGCACCATGACACTGGTGACGGTGCTCGTGCTCACCGTGGTGCTCGTTGGCGTCCTCGCCTTCGAAGCGTGGCGCGCGCAGCGCTCCCATCGCCGCATCGCCGAGGATGTACTGCGGGAGTACGCTGAGTTCGCGGCTTGGGAATTCAACGCATCGTTCAAGGAAGGGCTTTACTCCACTCTGATGTGGATGCTGAGCCCCGTAGTGCACGAAGAGCCGCTGAGCTCAACGCAGGAGCTCAAGAGCCCCGCGATCCTTCTGCAACACATCCGCAGAAAGGAGTCGTGTAAATCGCCCTCCACTCGTTATGCATTTCGCGTGGACGTGCCGTCCGGCGCCATCACAGTTGCTGGGGCTACTCTCGCACCTGATCTGCAGAAGTGGCTCGCGGACACCATCATGCACGACCTCAAGTACTACAAGCGCGATTACGCGTATTCAGCAGTCACGGGGGCGGTTGATGGCGAGCCTGTGGCGATCGCCTATCAAGTGAAGTGGCGGCGCGATGACAAGCCCGCGGCGGCATATGGGTTTGCGTTCTGCATGCATTCCCTCGCCATGCCGCACCTCGATAAGGTGATGAAGAAAGCGCAGATCCTCCCACCGTCGGTCACGCATGGCGCCACAAACGATTCTCTCTTCTCAGTCATCGTGCGCGACGGCCATGGAAAGGTGCTGTACAGGTCCGCGCGCCAATACGCGCAGCTCTACACCGGCGAAAACCGCCTGGACTATTTCGGCGGTATCCTAACGACAGTAGCCTTCAACCCTCCGATCGTAGAATCTCTCATGATCGGCGGGCTCCCGCGTTCGCGGCTCCCCCTTTTGCTCGGCGTCCTTCTTTTGGCGGTCGCGCTGGTCGCCATCGCCTTCATGCAATTGCGCCGTGAGTGGGAGTTGGCTCGTCTCAGATCGGCATTTATCGCGAGCGTGTCGCACGAGTTGCGTACGCCACTCGCCCAGATCCGCATGTTCGCCGAGACGTTGCGACTGGGGCGCGTGCGCTCCGACCCTGAGCGCGAGCGGTCGCTGCGCATCATCGACCAGGAGTCGCGTCGCCTAACGCACCTGGTCGAGAATATCCTGCAGTTCTCCCGCGCCGAGCGGGACGCCATGCAGCTTTCCCTGCGGCGGACAGCACTCGCGCCGGTCGTGCGCGAAGCGCTGGACGCTTTCGCGCCCATTGCCCGTTCGCGTGCTGTCACCGTGGAAACGGCGCTGGACGAGACACTGCACGGGATGGTGGACCAGGATGCCTTGCAACAGATCCTGCTCAACCTGGTAGACAACGCCGTGAAATATGGCCCGCCGGCCCAAACGGTGCGTGTGTCGTTAGGTGCCGCCGGAGACAATCGCGCGATCCTCGCGGTCCAAGACGAAGGGCCTGGCATCCCGCAAGACGAAGCGGAGCGCATCTGGGCGCCCTACTATCGCCTCGCGGTCGATGCGGAGGGCTCGGTGGGTGGCTCCGGTATCGGCCTCGCTGTGGTGCGCGACCTGGCCGAGCGGATGGGCGGACGTGCGTATGTCACGTCTGCGCGCGATGGCAACAACGGGAAGCGTCCGGGGGCGCGCTTTGTCGTCGAGCTGCAAGGAGAAGGCGCGCGCGCCGGCTCACCTTTGGCCACGGCTGGCGCCTAACGACTATGGGGGCGCGCATCCTGGTCGTCGAAGACAACCCGGACCTCGCGTACGGGTTGCGCAATAACCTCGAGATCGAGGGGTATGAAGTCGAAGTAGCCGCCGACGGCCCCACTGGGATCGCTCGTACGCGCGCGTGGCGGCAGGACCTCATGATCCTCGACCTGATGCTGCCGGGCCTCGATGGGTATCGCGTGCTGCGGACAATCCGGTCCGAGGGGTTCGATCACCCGACGTTGATTCTCACTGCGCGCGGTGAGGAGAGCGACAAGGTGATGGGTTTCCGGCATGGCGCGGACGACTACGTCACCAAGCCGTTCGGTGTGCTCGAGCTCATGGCCCGCGTGGAGGCGCTGCTGCGGCGTGCGGCGAAACAAGGTACGCGGACTTCCGAAGGAGTCGTTAGGTTCGGTGACATCGAAGTGGAGCGCGGGTCGCGCACGGTGCGCCGCCGAGGCACCTGTGTCTACCTCGCCCCGCTGGAGTACGAGCTGCTCCTGGCCCTCTATGAACGCAATGGAGATGTCGCGTCACGGCACGAGCTGATGCGCCAGGTGTGGGGCCACCAGGCCGACGTCGTGAGCCGTACAGTCGATACGCACATCCTCGAGCTGCGGAAGAAGCTGGAAGAAGATCCAGCTCGGCCGATGCACATCCTGACCGTTCGTAAGGCGGGGTATCGTTTAGCGCGCTGACGCGCGTCGTTGCCTGACGAGTCGCGCACAGTAAACACACGGAGGGTCCACGGCGCGGCCACCTGCACCGCGCGAGCCGCGCCTACGTTTTCGCGCTCAACGCTTCGCGCGGAGAGCTCGAAATGCGGGCGGCACCGGTTTGCTTTACATGGGCGCTTGTTTGTACGGCGCTTGCAGGTGAAGTCGCGGCGCAGGGCATGAGTGCCACAGGCGCAGGTGGCTCGGCGGAACGGCGTACCGTGCGGGCGCGGCACGACTCGACAGGCGTTAGGCAGCCATCCATCGTCATCGATGGCCGGCTCGAAGATTCCATCTGGCAGCGTGCGGACCGCGTCACCGATTTCATCCAGCAACGGCCGGCGCCGGGAAAGGCAGCGCTACGTCCCAGCGAGGCGCGCGTATGGCTCGACGGATCGGCGCTCCATGTTGCGATGCGCCTGTACGACGCGCCGGACTCTATCGTTGCTCCGCTCGCGCGGCGAGACGCCGACGTTTACTCTGACTGGGCATTCGTGTTGATCGACAGCTATGACGATCGCCGGAGCGCGTTTCAGTTCGCTGTCAATCCGCGCGGTGTCCAGCGGGATGCGCAGGTCACCAACGACGAAGAGTGGATGCAGGATTACGGCTGGAACGCCGTGTGGCAGTCCGAGACGGCGCGCGATTCGTTAGGATGGACGGCCGAGTTCCGGATACCACTTTCGCAACTGCGATTCGCCAACGCGCAGGGGAATGCGAGCTGGGGTATCCAGTTCGGCCGGCACATTGCCAGGCATAACGAGCGGTCGTACTGGGCGCCAATCCTGCCCGAGCGACCTGGCTTCGTCTCGCAATTCGGTCGCTTGACCGACGTGATGCTCAATGGCGGTCCGCGTCGGTTCGAGCTCACCCCGTACACGCTCGCGCAGGTGACGAGTCGCCAGGTGGAAGCTGCTAATCCGCTGACGCGTTCGCGGGTGCCCCTCGCCACGCTCGGACTGGATGCGAAATGGGGGGTAACACCGGACTTCACTCTTACAGCGACACTAAACCCCGATTTCGGACAGGTGGAATCGGACCCCTCAGAGGTGAACCTAACGGCAACGGAATCCTTCTTCCGCGAGCAGCGCCCGTTTTTCCTCGAAGGAGCGCAGCTGTTCAATTATCCGCTGTCGACGACAGGTTGGATTTTCGGACCCGAGCAATTGTTCTATTCGCGCCGCATCGGGCGAGCACCTCAGGGGGACGATCCACCAAACGCGCGCTACGTCGACCGTCCGGCCGCGACGGATCTCCTGGGCGCCATCAAGCTGACAGGTAAGACACAATCCGGTTGGTCGTTAGGTGTCCTGAGTGCACTCACGGACGAGATGCGCGCAGACGTCGCGCTGGACAATGGCGGCCGCCAGCGCGTCGTGGTCGAACCGCTGACGCAATATTCGATGGCGCGGCTGCAGAAGGACTTTGTCGGCGGTGAAAGCTTTGTCGGAGCGACGGCGACATCGGTTCTGCGACAGAACACCACGCCCCTGCTCCGGAACTCGGCGCTTGTCGGCGGAGTCGACTTCCGACACAACTTCGCGGGCCGTCGCTATCGCGTGGCCGGGTACTTGTTAGGTAGCCATGTCCAGGGAACACCCGAGGCGATCACGGCAACGCAGCACAATAGCGTTCACTACTTTCAGCGGCCCGACGCGTCGCACCTCGCGGTTGACTCCGCGCGCTCATCGCTTGGTGGCCTGGCTGCGGAGCTTCGGATGGTGAAGATCAGCGGGGCCGTGCGGTGGGGAGGTTCGGCGCATGTTGTTACTTCCGGCTTCGAAGCGAACGACCTGGGATTTCACGGCCGCAGTGACGTGGCTCAAACCGCCGGATGGATCGGCCGCAATTTCTTCGATGGGCCGGGGGCGGTCCGCAACTGGGAAGCGTGGCTCAACTTTTGGGGCGGTTGGACGTTAGGCGGCGAGCGGGAGAAAGCAGGACACAGTCTGTTCAGCCGCTTCGAGCTCGACAACTTCTGGGATATCGAAGCCGCCGTTGAGCATCACTTGCCTGGCGTCGCCGTGACCGCCCTGCGGGGCGGCCCTGCCCTGTATACTCCGCGGCGCATCTCTGGCTTCGCGAGTGTGACGAGCGATGCACGTCGCAGCACGGTTGCGCGTCTGGCGGCCAATGGTGGCAGAGACGTAGGCGACGCGGGTTCATCGCTCAACGTGTTTGGGCAGGTTACGCAACGGATCGCCGATCGCGCGCAGGTGGTCCTGTCGCCGAGCATGATGTGGTGGCGCAGTCCGCAGCAGTTTGTCGAGCGCGCGGGTGCGCACTACGTGGTAGGGGATGTAAAACAGACCACGATGTCGCTCACGGCGCGCGTCGACTACTCCTTCACGCCGCAGCTCTCCATTCAGTTTTATGGACAGCCGTTCCTTAGCGCGGGGGCCTACCGCAGACTCGGAGCGGTGGCCGATGCCCATTCGCCTAACGCGGAGAGGCGGATACGCCGTTTCGATGAAGGCGAAATCGTGACGACAGGCGGAGGGTGGCAGGGCGCCAATGGAGAGTTCGAGTTTGAGAACCCTGATTTCGCCCTGAACGAGCTCCGAACAAACTCGGTGTTGCGGTGGGAGTATCGGCCTGGATCGACGCTGTTCCTTGTATGGAGTCACGGCCGAAGCGCCGATGGATTGGCGCAGGGGTTTGATCTACGGCGGCAGGCGCGTGAGCTGAGCGAAACGCGCGGAGATCATGTCTTCTTGGTCAAGCTGAGTCACTGGTTAGGCCGTTAGTCTGGCCCCACAGACGAAGGTTCGACGCGGATACTGCGGAAACAGCGGATTCAATTGCGATGAAACGCGGCGATGATGGACTGAATATGGTCTCTTTCAATAAGGTCGACCCCTGCCATTATCGTACAGTACCACATTTCTCTCGGAGCGCCTTACCGAACTCATTCGAATTGTGCCAACAATTTTGAAAGTGATCCGCCGTTTCCGCCGTATCAGCGTCGAACCTTCTTCTGTGGGGCAAGCAATGAGAGCCGTTAGGCGGAAGGGAGACTGAGCTCCGCGGCCTCTGTATCTGATACCTCTAAAACGAGCCGCAATAGTGCCGTGGAGTAGACTTTCCCCTGCGCATCGGTTTTTAGAGACAAGGTTCCCCCACCATCGAGAGCGCCGTGCAGCAGGAAATTGAGCGCATGCAAGTTGGGCAGCTCGAAACGCTCCACGTCTCCACTGATCATGCCACTGAAGTGATGCTTTATGCGATCCACCGTAAGTTCGCGCACCAGAAGCGGATACCACTCTGGTCGCAGTGCGATCACGCCGACGTTCGCAGTATCCCCTTTATCCCCAGAACGGGCGTGCGCTAACCTTACCAGAGGCACCCTCATGTTACGATCTCGACGCTCGGCCTAACGACAGTCTTATCGATCAACGCCGGCCAATACGCGACGATCTCCTCCACCTTCGGGCGGCCCCCCGCAAATCCCGTAACGCTCGGCGGACCGTTGAGCACGAGCGGCGCCAGCTCGCGCGTAAAGCGCTCGACCGATGGCCCGTGTTCGGAACGCACACCGATGCGAAGCTGAACCTCTGGATAGTCGTTTCGCGACTCTACGAGCGGACCGTGACAGGCTGACGCGCCGACGTATTCCGTCAAAACTGCGTCGAGCACCAGCCCAAGCCGCTCGATCCGCTCGCGCAGAACACGGTCCGCGCGCTGCGCTTTGGCCAGCGCGTCCGGCCACGCATAGACGAGGGTCCCGACGGCTTTGTATCCGGCGCGATAGGCGATCGACACTTTGAGCTTGTCCGTCGGAGGACGACCTTTTATCCCGCTCACGCGCACGCGATCGGCGCCCGCCGGTTCCAGCTTGATTGTCGTGAAGTCGGCAACGACATCCGGGGTGATGTAGCCCCGAGGATCGCCCATTTCGTAAACCAACTGCTCCGTTACCGACGGCACCGAGATACGACCGCCTGTGTTTGGATGCTTCATGATGTCGAACGTGCCGTCGGCCCGCGCGTCGACGATTGGATATCCAACGTTCGCCAGATCGGGTATCGATTCCCAATCGTACAGGCAATTGCCACCGCTGCACTGCGCGCCACACTCTATGATGTGTCCGGCGACGATACCCGCGGCAAGGCGATCCCAATCGTCAGGCGCCCAGCCGAACTCGAAACGCAGGGGCGCCATCGTCAGCGCCGTATCCGTGGATCTGCCGGTAATGACAACCTGGGCGCCCTTGCCTAACGCCTCGACGATGGGCTCGGAGCCGAGGTAGGCGTTGGCCGACAGGACGCGCTCGCGCACCGTGCTGAGCGGCTCGTCGGTGTCCATGTTACGCATTTCATGGCCCGCGCCGATCAACTCCTCCAGACGCTGGAGCAGGTCGTCACCTGTCACAACACCAAGGGTCAGCCCCCCGCGAGCGCCGCGTTGCTCGGCGAGCCGTAGAACCGCCTCGGCGCATGCACGCGGATTCACGCCGCCGGCATTGGCCACAACGCGCACGCCGCGTTCGGTGATAGCGGGCAACACCGAGTCGACAGCACCGATGAAGTCGCGAGCGTAGCCTAACGCGGGGTCACGCTCCTTCTGCTTTTGCAGAATGGACATCGTGACCTCCGCCAGGTAGTCGAGCATCAGGTAGTCGACTGGTCCGCCGTCGACCTGCCGCCGCGGCGCCTCGAGCCAATCACCCCAGAACCCTTGGCCAGCCGCAACCCGGATCGCCGCCTTCACCGTATCGTCTCTGGCTGCGGCGGAAGCACAAAGGCCCCGATGTGCGGTCCCGCGTTATGCAGCGCCGTTTTCAGCGCGATGGCCAGCACTTCACGCGTATCCTCGGGATAGACTACGGCGTCGACATACCCGCGCGCCGCGGCATAACGAGCATCGAGCTGGTGCTCATAGTCTTCGCGCATCTCTTCGATGGACTCCTTCACTTCGCGTGACGGGTCGATCCCAGCCTTCTTCGCCGCGTCGAGCGCGGTGCCGTGCACAGCCTGAATCGCCGAGTCGCCTTCCATGACGCCCATGCGGCCTGTGGGCCATGTGAAGATGAAATCGGGATCGAAGCCCTGCCCTGCCATCGCGTAATAACCCGCGCCTGACGCGTGATTTACGGTGAGCACGATCTTGGGGACGCGCGCACACGACATCGCCTCGACGAAATGTGCCCCTGCGCGGATGATGCCCGAGTGCTCCGCCTCGGGACCTACCATAAAGCCCGAGACATCCTGCACGAAGAGGATCGGCAGGCCCTGGCGTTCGCAGCGTTCGATGTAGTAGGCGACTTTTTCGGCGCTCTCCGTGTAGATGATGCCCCCGAAGCGGGGCTTCTCGCCTGCGCGGCCCTTGATGAGACCACGCTGGTTGGCGATGATGCCTAACGGGATTCCTTCGATCGTCGCGTCGCCGCAAATCATCTCGCGTGCGAGGTCCGGTTGAAACTCATCCAGACCGCCACCGTCAACGATTGCGGCGAGGACATCCCGCATGTCGTACGACATCCGGTGATCGGTCGGCAGGACGTCATAGAGTGTCGTGGGGTCTTGCGCGGGGGGGGCTATAGGAAGCGATGGGTCCTGTTGGTGCGTCGCCGGGAGTCGCGCGATCAAGTCGCGGATCTTCGCGAGGCACGCGTGATCGTCCGGCACGGCGTAATGTGCGACACCGGAGACCCGCGTATGCGCAGACGCACCGCCTAACGTTTCCCCATCGACGGACTGGCCCGTCGCTCCTTTGACGAGGTTGGGACCACCCAGCCCCATGAAGGATGTTCCTTCGACCATGAGAATGACGTCGGACAGGGCCGGGAGATACGCGCCACCGGCCACGCAGGGACCCATGACAGCTGCAATCTGCGGAATGCGCAGATAGCGCCGCATGATCGAGTTGTAATAGAAAATGCGCGCGGCGCCGTATTGCCCGGGAAAAACCCCCCCTTGATACGGGAGGTTTACTCCGGCGGAATCGACGAGGTAGATGATCGGGACGCGGCAGCGCATCGCGATTTCCTGCGCGCGCAGGATCTTTTTGATCGTCTCCGGCCACCACGATCCCGCTTTGACGGTCGCGTCGTTGGCGACGATGACGACCTCACGATGCTGTACGTAGCCGATGCCGGTAACAACACCGACTCCGGGAGCCTGGCCATCGTATTGGTCGTACGCGACGAGCAGTCCGATCTCGAGGAAGTGCGCGCCAGGGTCGCACAGCCTCGTTATGCGCTCACGCGCGGTGAGCTTCCCCTTCTTATGTTCGCGATCGATCCTCTCCTGACCGCCGCCTAACCGCAGTTGTGCTTCGAGCTCGCGGACGGCGTCGGAAAGCGTTTGGAGGCGCGTGGTCACGTCGCCTGGCGCTCGCGCGAGGCGAACCACTCCTTGATGTAGGTGATCAGATCGCCTGTCGACGTGCCCGGGCCAAAGAGCCGTCCCATCCCCTGCGCCTGGAGCGCGTCCATGTCTTCTTTGGGGATGATGCCGCCGCCGGTGACGAGGATGTCGTCGCGGCCGGCTTCGTCGAGGAGCTTCTTGACGCGCGGGAAAAGCGTCATGTGCGCGCCGCTCAGAATCGAAAGGCCGACGACGTCGACGTCTTCCTGCACCGCCGCGGTGGCAATCATCTCGGGCGTTTGATGCAGGCCGGTGTAGATGACTTCCATGCCGGCGTCGCGTAAGGCAGCGGCGACGACCTTGGCACCGCGGTCATGGCCGTCAAGACCCGGTTTGGCCACAAGGATTCGGATAGGACGGGAAGCAGCCATAAGCTGCGCAAAACCTAGTGCCCCGACACACGCAGGGGCAGCCGGACACGCGCGCCCTTAGAAGAACACCGGCTCGCGGTAAGCGCCGAACACGGCCTCCATCGCATGACGGATCTCGTACAGCGTGCAGTAGGCCCTCGCACAATCGAGGATGTACGGGATCAGATTCGCGTCCGTGGCAGCTGCCGCCGTCAGCGCATCGAGCCGTTGCCTAACGAGCCCGTTGTCGCGCGTCGCGCGCAGCTTGTCCAGCCGCGCCCGCTGATCGCGATCTGCATCCTCGCCGACCTTGAGCACCGGGATCGCCAGCTCGGGCTCGTCCGTCACGAATTCGTTCACACCCACGACGAGGCGCCGCCGCTGCTCGATCTCCCACTGCTGCCGTGCCGCCGACTCGGCGATGCGGCGCTGGAACCAGCCGTCTTCGATCCCCTTCACAACGCCGCCGGCCACTTCGATCTCGCTGAAAATGTCTTCGGCGTCGCGTTCCATCTTCTCCGTCAGCGCCTCGACGTAATACGAGCCGCCTAACGGATCGATCACATTCGGCACCCCAGTCTCGAACGCCAGAACCTGCTGTGTGCGCAGTGCCACCTGCACGGCTTGCTCCGTTGGCAAGGCGAGCGTTTCGTCCATCGAGTTCGTATGCAGCGACTGCGTGCCGCCTAACACGGCTGCCAGCGCCTGGTACGCGACGCGCACGATGTTGTTCATGGGCTGCTGCGCCGTAAGCGTCACACCAGCGGTCTGTGAATGGAACCGCAGCATCCACGAACGAGGATCTTTGGCGCCGTAGCGCTCTTTCATGTGCCGCGCCCAGATACGCCGAGCAGCACGGAGCTTCGCGACTTCCTCGAAGAAGTCGTTATGGATGTCGAAGAAGAACGAGAGACGGCGTGCAAAGGAATCGACGTCCAACCCGCGCGCGATGCCACGCTCGACATAGGTGAAGCCATTGGCAAGCGTAAAGGCAAGCTCCTGCACTGCCGTCGCACCGGCCTCGCGGATGTGATAGCCCGAAATCGAGATCGTATTCCACTGCGGGGCGTGCTCGGCGCCCCACTCGAACAGATCGACGATCAGTCTGAGCGCAGGCTCGATGGGATACACCCACGCGTGCTGCGCCATGTACTCCTTGAGGATGTCGTTCTGCACGGTCCCGCGAATGGCGTTAGGCGAGACCCCCTGCTTTTCTGCAGCGGCAGCATAGAAGCAGAACAGAATGACAGCCGGGCCGTTGATCGTCATTGATGTGGAGACTTTGTCGAGCGGGATGCCCGCAAACAGCGTCTCCATATCGGCCAGACTCGAAATCGCGACGCCCGACTTCCCTACCTCTCCCTCGGAACGCGGATGATCCGAGTCGTACCCCATCAGTGTGGGGAAATCGAACGCGGTGGAGAGACCCGTTTGTCCGTGCTCCAGCAGGAACTTGAAACGCTTGTTCGTCTCCGCGGCCGTGCCGAAGCCCGCGAACATACGCTTGGTCCACAAGCGACCGCGGTAGCCAGTGGGATGGATGCCGCGCGTATATGGGTACTGACCGGGTGCAGGAATCGCCGCGGGATCGAGGTCCGCTATGTCGAGCAGAGTGTACAGCGGCTGCACCTCGCCCTGCGAGTTCGCGAACGCGATGTCACGCTTTTCGCCTTTCTCATAACGAGCGCGCCACTCGGCCAGCTCCCGCTGCAGGCGTTCCAGCTCCGCTTGCTGTTCCCTAACGAGATCCGGAAGGTGCACGTCATCAACAGAAGTCATCTGTCGCCTCGCTGTATGATCTTGGCCGAGTGCTCCAGCACGTCGTCAGCAACTCGGAACGGACTGACATTACCGCTTTCGAGTGCGCTGATCGTTTGATCGAGATACGCGACCAGTTGCGGGTCGTTCCACAC
>DATFBW010000144.1:0-5929 GCA_035253645.1 Gemmatimonadaceae bacterium
ACATTGGCTACGCGTTGCCGAGCGGATGGCGTATCGGCCAGTCGTTAGGTCGCTTGCAGATTCTGGCTTCCAACTCCGACGCCGGTGCGATCTTCGTGGCGCCGGGCCTTTATGGCGGGCCAGAGGATGCGATCGCCGATCTCTCGGCGTTCTACCAGCAGATGCAGATGCAGGCGTTTCCCGTCGAGGCACCGCGAGAAACGAACATCGGCGGGCTGCGTGCGCTGACAGCCACATACGCGAGCTACGATCAGATGGGAAGGATCGTGCACGGTCGCTACATCGCGTTGTTCTCGCCGCACGGCACGGGCGTCAACATGCTGGCAATGACGACACCGGAGCAGATGGCGCAACTCGGCGCCACACTCGGGCGGTTGGCGGAATCCGTCAAGGTCAGCGCGCCTAACGTGAACCGTCAGGCCATCGCACAGCTCGCCGGCCGCTGGATCTATTACGACGGCAAGTCCAATCCCACGACGACGAGCAGCGGCGGATCCTCCCGTAGTCATGAAGAGTGGGTCGTGTTCGATGGGCGCGGCGGCTACCAGTGGCAATCGGCGACGATGTTCTCGGTGTCGACACCGGGCATGAGCGCTGGTGGCGCGTCGGGGTCATCCGAGAACGCGGATCATGGGACGTACACCGTGATCGGGAATACGCTTGTGTTCAAGGGGACGAAGGGGCAGCTCGCAGTCGATTTTCAGACCGACGGTCAGCGGCTGATGGCGGCGGGCAAAACGTTCGTTAGGCAGTAGCGACAGATGCTGCCTTACCACTCGATTCTCCGGAGCACGAGATCGGTCATGGCCGCTGCTCTGGCGACGCTGGTCGTGGATTGCGGGGCATCACCAACCCCACCACAAGCCAAATGCCGTCTGACGAGTGCTGCCATCACTCCAGCCTTAACGGCCCTGTCCGTTGGGCAATCGATTCAGCTAACTGTAACTACGAGTCCAGTTATTGTCCCCACGAATCCCCCATCGTGCGTTCCTAGTTATAGCTGGACCACGTCGGATACCAGCGTGGCACTGAACGTGGCTAGGACCATAACCGGCGCCCAGACCAATAGGGCCGTGGCCAGTGGTCATTCTTTGGGTAGCGCCACCATCAGCGTCAGTGTCGGTTCAAATCAAACGATCAACACGCTGCTGGTAACGACCGTCGTCAGTGTGGTCCCGCCGCCAATTGCGACGATTAGCGTCACCGGTGCATCACCGAGTCTGGCAGTGTCTGACACTATGACGCTTAAGGCTGTAGCGCGCGATGCCAACGGCGTCGATGTCTCGAAGTATTGGGCATTCACCTGGCAGTCGAGCAATGCAGCCACCGCTACTGTAAGTACGGGCGGACTCGTCACTGGAATCGCGAAAGGTCCAGTCACCATCACGGCGTCAGCAGGTGGCGTGACCGGCTCGTTAGGCCTCACCGTCACCGATCCGGTACAGAGCCCCGTCGCAACCCTCACCGTTGTACCCGCGATTCCGCCGTCGACTCATGTCCAGGTGACGCGCACGATCCAGCTGCGCGCCGTGGCGCGCGATGCAAGCGGAAACCTCGTCACGGATTCGACAATAAGCTGGTCGAGCGGGGCCACATCCATTGGCACCGTGACAAGGATACCCAACAATGCGCATCTCGCCGACGTGTTAGGCATCAAGCCGGGAATCGTGACGATCACGGCGCGGACGGCATCAGGAAAATCAGGTACTCTCGATGTCACGGTCGATCCCGGTCCTATCGCCGCGATCGTCATTACGCCGAGTTCGGCGAGCGTGCGCCCGGGGAAAACCGTGCCGCTCGCTGCTGAAGCACGGGACGCACAGGGGAATCTCATCCCGAATGTGCCTTTTACGTGGACCAGCCGAGCAACGAGCATCGCCTCGGTCAGCCAATCGGGAATTGTAACCGGTAACGTGGTAGGCGCGGCTGACATCGAAGCCAGTGCGAGCGGAATAACGGGTACCGGCCGCGTATCCGTGCTTGCGCGGCGCTTCGCCTTTGCGGTAGCCGATCAGCCGGTGACCGCGTCGTACAGTGCGAATCCAGCGTTCTCGTACACCTCCTCGTCGGGCCCAATCACGATCAGTCGCCTAACGGCTGGTAGCTATCGCGTGGACTTTGCCGGTCAGCAGCGGCTGTTTGGCGAGGTGGAAACGGTACTGGTGACCGCATACGGGCCGACGAACGGTTACTGCAAGCCTGTCTCATGGACTGTCGGTGCCGCCAGTTTGGTGACGGATGTGGCCTGCTTCACTTCTGGGGGTCTGCCTAACGACCTGCCGTTCTCGATTACATTGCTGGGTGACAATACCCTCGCCGGCCGCTTCAGCTTCGGCGTGGCGAATCAGCCGACCGCACCAGGCCCATATGTTGCCACGGGCATGTTCAACAATGCGCCGGCCGCTTCGCAACTGCCGGTTACGATTACTCGGTCAGCTGTCGGCCAATATGCCGTCGCGTTCACAAGCAACGGCGGTCCGGTCAACGATCCCGAAGCAGTTATCGTCAACGCGCTCGGCGCGGGCAATTCACGTTGTCAACCTGCCAGCCAGGTCGTCGGGGATGTCGTGCAGGTCCGCTGCTGGGACGGCTCTTCATTGTCGAGCGTGCCTGTCGATGCACCGTTCACGGTAGCGCTTATGAATCGCGGAACAAGCGGCGCCTCACTGCACGGCGTCGCGTGGGTGGACGACACACCGGTCTCCGGCGGTGGGACCGCGGGAATACCAGCCACCGTCGCCTGGAACTCGACGCAGGGTTCCGTCCAGGTGCAATGGCGCTCGTTAGGCTTGTTCGACGTGACATTCTTTGGGCTGGCACCCATTGGCAGCAGCGGACCCTACGCGGTCCAGGTCGTCGACCAGGACCGTGACGACGGCGCGTACTGCAACGTGGTGCGGTGGACGGCGACCGCTCCCAACCTTGTTGTAACCGTGCAGTGTCACGCCGCCGATGGTGATGTTGACGACGATGCGTTCTACCTGGTCGTCCTGCGATAGCCGCGTGCCGAGTTGCGGGCCTCGGTCATGGACATACCTTGGCGTCCATGGCCGAGGCGCCGGAATCGCTCTCTTCCGCTCTCGAAGCGCTGATCGTTCGCTACGCCGCCATGCTCCGGCAGGTTGGCGAGCGGCATGGCCTGACCAATGAATTGGTGGACGAAGTGATTCAAGAAGTGCGCATCAGTCTCTGGCGCGCACGTCCCGCAGCGAGTCAGCTCGCTGCGATCGGACCGGGATACGTACATCGCGCGGCCGTATCTGCCGCGTTGACGGTGCTGCGACGACGGCGTGCCAAGCGGGAAAGTGCGAGCGCGCTGTCACCCGAGATCGAGCAGGTCGCCGCCGACCCGAAGACGAATCCGCAGGAATCACTCGAGCAGGCGGAATTGCACGCGCAGCTCCGCGCCGCTGTCGCAGCGTTGGACCTGCCGCGCCAGACTGTCGTTAGGCTGCATCTCCATGGCTACCAGCGCGATGAGATCGCCAAGCTCCTCGGCTGGAGTGAGGCAAAAACCCGCAATCTGCTGTATCGTGGCCTCGCCGACCTGCGTCAGATTCTCACCGAACGCGGTATCACCGCGGAGCACGTCGCATGAAGGGAGGAGACTTCGAGCATCAGTTGCGACGCGCTGTCGCCGGTGAGCAACCGGTTTCGCGCGATGCGTGTCCCGACGCGGCGGCGCTGCTCGCGGCGGCTGAGCGACGCGGCCCCGAAGATGCCCGCTTGCGCACGATCAATCATGCGATGACCTGTAGTGCGTGCAAGGAGGAGTTGGAGTTGCTTCGCGCGATGCAGGTCGCGCAACGACGGCCACTGATTCAGCCACGAATGTGGGCCCTCGCCGCGACATTTCTTCTCGTCGTTGCGCTCGGCTATTGGCAACTGCGACCGAGCGGAGAGGACCCGAACCTTCGCGCCGGGGGTGAGGAAATCACACTGCTGGCTCCTCAAAGGTCGGTTTCAGGCGTCCAACGTTTGGTCTGGCGCCCGGTACCTAACGCGACGCTATATACGGTGGAGCTGCGTCAGGACGATGGGACGCTAGTGCTGCAAGAAAGCACGAGCGATACCAGTCTCATTCTCCCAGAGCGCGTGGTGCTGCCGCGCCGGGACTTCTACTGGACCGTGGCGGCGCGGCTCGCTGACGGCTCGGACGTGCGCGCTACGCCGCGCCGTTTTCGCATCCAGACGCCGTAGCCCGCCACCAGACCTAACGAGACCAGAAGGATCACAGGGAACGGCACCGACCGGGGCGACCGGAGCGACACGGTCACCAGCGGATTGCCCACGAGAGTAAAAGCGGCCCAGACACCAGGTGCTTCGCCTCGCCGCATCGCGCTGAGCTTCGCTTCACGCAGGGCGTCACCAACGTTCTGACCGGCCGCTAATGCGCGATAAAAGTCTTCGATAAAGGGCACGGTGCGGCGATCTTCTACGCGCCATTGACTGGCGACGATGGCGCGAGCCCCAGCTTGCAATATTGGAGCAGTGAGTCCCTGCACCCCTTCGCCCGCCACGAGCGCACCACGCGCCGTGCGGCATGCGGAAAGCACTACCAGCTGGGCGTTCAACTTGAGAGCTGCGAGCTCCTGCGCGCCGGCAAAGCCGTCGTCTCCCGCGCCGGGCGCGAGGGCGAGCGCTGTCCTTGAGGGGGAACGGTCGTCGACCAGCGCGTGCGTCGCGAAATGGATGATGTCGAACGAGTCCGCCGCCTGCTTGAGAAACGCTTCACTTGCGCGGGACCGTAACCTAACGAGTGACCGGGCACCGAATCGGGCCGCAAGACGCGCTTCCCGGGCGGAAGCGGGGAGCCGCACGAGCCCGCCGCTCCCTGCGAATGCCTCGCGATACGTCTCTGTGACCGAACCGCGCGCAACCGGTCGCTCATGCTCGAATTGCGGATCTCCCAAGGCGAGGACGCGGCTGCGGCGCGCGTCGTCTCGTAGCAATTGGAGCTTCGCCAGAACGCCGGCCGACGGCACAACACTCACGGTGAAGCGCTCGACGACTGCTTGCCCGTTAGGCGTGAGCAGCGCATCAAATGGAATTCTGTGGAGAATTCCATCAGGCACCACGACCAAACGTGTGATCGTGCTCGGGAGTGACCTCAGCACGGGACCGAGCACCCGCTCACCGAGTGACCGCGCTAGCGCTTGGGCACCTGCACCGGCTTCGAGCAATTCGCTAAAGCTCGCCACGTCTGCTGCAAGAGAATCGATAGACGGCAGTCGATACGCAGTCGTCGAATCGCCGACGGAGACGAACAACGTCGTGGGCTGATCGTTGCCTGTCACGTACTCCAACAGAGCCGTCCGCTCATCGCTCGCGATGTGCGCATGCAACGATGGGTCGACAAAGCTACTGTCCGTTGCCGCGCCCAGCCGGGTCAGGTCCCCCAGGAGCTCGCGTGCACGACGACGCTCCGCGAGGTCGCGAGCGATCGGCACTCGGTTACCCGCCGCAAGCCCGCTCACGATGGTCGCGAAACCTGCATCGGCCTCGTCGTAGCCCTTGCGCACTTGAAACGCCTGGACGCGCCGGCCACGTTCGCCTAACGTAGCACGCAACGAATCCAGCTCGCGTGTCGCGACGCGGAGCTCCCTTTCGGCCGCGTCGAGATCGTTGCGCAAAACGTAGAGGTATGCCAGACGCGATCGCGCGGCGTATCGATCGAGCTGATTCGCGCCACTCTTCAGCGCAAGCGCGGAACGAAAGCGCCGCTCGGCTGCCCCGAAGTCACCTTGTCGCAATGCCAGAAGGCCGCGCTCGTAATCGAGTTGCGAGACATAGCCAGACAAGCCACTCGTTAGGGCCACTCGCTCCGCTGCGACAAACTCGCGCTCGGCAGTTGTCCAGTCGCGGCGGCGCATCGCGACGCGCGCCAGGCCGAAGCGGGCTGAGAAGACCTCCAGTGGTAATCCACCGC
>DATFBW010000145.1:0-3266 GCA_035253645.1 Gemmatimonadaceae bacterium
GATTCGATCGCCGCTTCAAAGGCCGCAATTGAATCAAAACCTTTGTGTTTAAGCGCGGTCAGCAGCGCTGCTTCGCGTTCGCGGAGTTTGTCCTGCAGGTATTCATACGATTCCTCCGCTTCTGCTTTGTCTTTAGCCAAGCCCTTCGTCCCGCGCGCGAGCGCGACGTTGCTTTTCAAGGCCAGGTAGCCACGGTAGAGCGTATAAACGTCTTCGCCGCCTAACAGTGGCTTCGCGGCCTCTTCGTGTTTCGCAACTTCCTTTTCGCGCCGCGCACGGAACTCGACGTAATTGTCGATCGAGCGCTCCATCGCGTCGAGCGATGCCGTCGAGGCGCTAACGCGTGCGAGGTAATCCTTGCGCGCCTCCGGCGAGAGTGCAGCGAGCTTCTTGGCGATGCTCAACAGCTGCGGATAGTCGGCGGGCGTGATCTGCGCCCCATTTGGGCCAGCGACGAAGAATGCCTTGAGCTCTTCGTCCGACAGTTGCGATAGCGCGGCGCCTAACTGTACCAGGACCTGGTAGTTCTCGGGAACAAAGTTAGACTCGCCGAGCAAAGACTTCACAGTCTGTGGCAGCTGTGCGAGCGCCTTCCGGTCCGCCAGTACTTCTTGCTTCAGATTGTTCCAGATGATCGCCTTGCCCGTTTCTCCGCGCTTGATCAATGCACCTGGCGTTTCCTGTGTGCTGTCGAAATACCGCTCGTCAATTTCCTTGTTGATCGCATCCTGCTCACTTTTGCTCAGCCCCTTGAATTCTTTTTCAGCCGCCACCTTTTCCGCCTTCGCGGCTTTCGGATCGCGAGCCCCCTCGCCAACACCGAACTTCTCTAGCGTAGCGATTTGAACACGGACGTTAATCGGCTTGCCGACGTTCTTCGCAGGCTGGTTGACGGCGTCGTTGTTGTGCTTCCACCTTGAGTTCGTCACGCGGCCAAGGATCTGTATTTCGATGTAGCGTTCCCACTGTGTGACGGTCGTAATGCCGGCGGGGATCTTGATGACAAATCGCCTGGTTTGTGTGTCCTTCGACGCGCCGGATGGCTGGCGGCGAAGCGTGGCTGGCGCTCCTCGTTGCATCGTATGCGCGATTTCGTGCGCAAGTAGCTGCCGCCCCGGCGACGTATACGGCGCGTAGAGACCCGCGCCGAACACGATGTGATCGCCCACGGTATACGCGTCGGCAGCGACGTCCAGCGCAGAACGTGCAGCGCGCGAATCCGCGTGTACGCGCACATTGGCGAGGCTGCGACCCAAACGCGGCTCCATGAAAGCGCGCGTCGAGCTGTCGAGTGGCTCGCCGGCTTCATCGAGAACGCGACGCACCAGAGGTGTGACCGCGGCCGCGCCACCTGATGGAAGCGCCGTGCGCCCCGACGACGCGCCCGCTACATGCCGGGCAATCCGATCGGCAGCCTGCTCAAAGTCGTCGTTAGGCGCCCCGACCTCGAGGTGTCGCGGAACAGGCAGCCGGCTGCGGTGAGATGTAGCGTGCCGCTCCCCCTGCGCAGTGGAGTGGGGCTGGCTTCGCTGGCCACGTGACGCGAAGGTCCGCATAACGAATTACCGATACGACTGATGGAGCTGCGTCGTCGCCGGAAACATCGTTGCTCGTTAGGTGATAGCCGGGATCAGTCGGCGTAGATCAAAGAGTCGCTCCACTTTGCCCGCGCCATCGACGGCAACGATCGCCAAGGGCGCGAAGTGATGATCGATCCCGCGCGGCGGTTCCAACACGGGCGCTCCTCCATCTCGATGCCACACGACATCCGCCAGCGCTGTTCGGGCGGGAATCAACCAATAGCCACCCGTCTGATAGACGTGGACCGCCGGTGCCGTTGCGGGCACGAACTGGACGCGCACGCCGTCCTCTAGCGCGATCCAATCGGTGTTGCTCTCCTCGATTCTGAGCGCACGATCTGCTTCGAGTGTTCCGTGATCCGAGCTCTTTCCTGCACTCCCGCGGTGATCCCACCTGCGGATGATTGTGTGTTTGCCTGGGTCGTCACCCTTAACATCGGGCGTGGCATCGAGCGTGACTGTTCGCGCGTCCTGATCGATGTCCACGACGCGGCACAACGGCGTCGCCTTCTGATGTAACGTGACATCGTCATCGAGGACTTCGACGAGGTCACCACGCCCGATGCCGAGTCTTGCATCGCGCCACCAGTTGGAGAGCTTGATAACATTGCCCGCGATACTACTCACGCCGAATACAACGGATGCGTTCTCGCGCGACCATTTGAAGGTCGCCTTGCCAACGGTACCACCGTTGTGAACCTCGACCCGGTACAACTGGTTTTCGATTCCACGATACCGCGCTTTCGGCGCGACTATGCACGGTTCCTTCGGATCTTCGACGGCAGATCCGGCGTCGGCCCGTAGACTTCCACACGCGCTGGGCTCCCACATATCCAGCCGCTCCTCCCAGCGAAGAATGGCGAGCACCTGCTTTCGCAGCTCTGCTGGCGTCTTCTCGTCGACGTGTATGGCTCCACCTGCCGCTACCACTTCGATCGTGGTTGTGTCGGTTATACCGGCGCCCGCTTGTACCGTGATGACAGCCGTTCCGACAGAAACGCCGTTAACCACGCCGGTGTTGGTAACAGAAGCCACGGCGACATTGTTCGAGGTCCACGTCGGTGCAGGTGTGCCGGCTCCGATGCGAGTGGCGGTCAACTGGTGCGACTGCCCTTGCGGCAGGATCACCCTGCTCGTCGTTAGCACAACGCCTCGGTCTTTCTCCCTCAGCTCGTCCGTCTTGACTTGCCAGACCACCTGGGCGCGCGACGCGGTGTCGGGGCCGCCTAACGCGACTTCACGCAACAGCGGCGGATACCGGCGATCCATTTCCAGGCGCCCATCGGTCTCGGCGAACGAAACGTGCCGCTCCCAGACATCGAGGAGGACGAGATGCTGGCTGTCGTTACCGAGCTCCAGGTCGCTTTGCGGGGTCACCCGGAAGTACGGCTGCCGTGGGCGCGTGCTCGCACCGTTCCCCTGGTAGAAGACCTCGCCGCGATTCTCGCACAGGAAGCCATCCACATAGTACCGGCCCTTTGTTATCGCGAAGTTCCGCGCGACTGGTGTGGTGGTGCTGTCAACCAGAAACCCTTCGCCGCCGTCCGGTCCGATCAGATCCCTCGCCAGCGTTCGCAACAGATGCAGCTGAATGGACTGCAGCTCATTCAAGTCCGCATCTAGCGTTAGGCGGCCCTGTTGACTGAGTACCCGGCTGAACCCGCGCTGGGGTTCAAAAGAGTCCCG
>DATFBW010000146.1:0-5237 GCA_035253645.1 Gemmatimonadaceae bacterium
GCCTCGGAGGCGATAGCACACTGTTCCCGTATGTCGTTGTGATGACAAACCCATCTCCGGCGGAATCCGCCGCACCTGCCCGACTTGCACCGCCCGCATTATCCGACGGCCCGCATTTGAGTTATGCCTTTCAATGGGGGATTTTCGGAGTGATCGCACTCGCGGGTATGGGACTCGCGGTGCGTCGGGGTATGACGGAGGATCGCGCCGCGCTGTCGGCAACTTCGGCCGGCCAGGGTATAGCTAGAGCGCCAACTCGCACTGCCAATGACTGATTCCAAACCAGCGCTCGCTTCGGAGCTCGAAGCACGCGACATCGCCGAATCGGCGCGCGAGACCGAGTGGGAGTATCCGAGTTTCGTGCGCGAGCTGTTTCTTGGTCGTTTCCGTCTGGATCTCATCCACCCGCATCCCGAGGTCTTCGATCCGGAGGAAGAAGCACGCGCGCGCCCGTTCTTTGACAAGCTCCGTGCATTCGTCGAGCGATTTCCGACAGACGAAGTAGACGTGTCAGGCGAGATCCCCGAGCCGTACGTGCAAGAGCTGCGTGATATGGGCGCGTTCGGGATCAAGATCCCGCGTGAGTACGGCGGTCTTGGCCTCTCGCAACTGAGCTACATCCGCGCGATGGAATTGGTGACGTCGAAGGACGGCAACCTCGTCGCGCTCTTGTCGGCGTCACAGTCGATCGGCGTGCCACAGCCGCTCAAGCTTTTCGGGACCGAAGAGCAAAAACAGCGCTTCTTCCCACGCCTCGCGGCCGGTGCAATTTCAGCGTTCGCACTGACGGAGACGCACGCCGGCAGCGATCCGGCGAACATGTCGACGACTGCCACGCTGAGTGAGGATGGCTCTCATTACATCCTGAACGGCGAGAAGCTGTGGATCACGAACGGAACGCGCGCCGAATTGTTCGTCGTCATGGCGCGCACGCCGGACAAAGTCCTGCCTAACGGGAAGACGGTCAAACAGATCACGGCGTTCATCGTCGACGCCGCGACGCCCGGCGTCGAAGTCAAGCATCGGCTCCGCTTCATGGGGCTCCGGGCCATCGAGAACGGCGTCATCCGCTTCGATAACGTCAAAGTGCCGAGCGAGAACATTCTGTGGGGGGTTGGGAAGGGACTCAAGCTGGCGCTCATCACGCTCAACACAGGTCGCCTAACGTTGCCCGCCGGTTGCGCCGGCGTGGGCAAGGCGCTGCTGAACGTGATTCGCGAATGGGCCAACGAGCGTGTGCAGTGGGGCCAGCCGATCGGAAAGCATGACGCCATCGCGCGGAAGATCGGTCGCATGGCTGCCGATACGTTCGCCATGGAGGCGGTCGCCGAATTGTCGACGGCGCTCTATCAGCGAGGGCGCTACGACATCCGCCTGGAAGCCGCTATCGCCAAGATGTGGAATACGGAGATCGGCTGGCGCATCGTGGACGATGCGTTGCAGATCCGAGGGGGCCGCGGCTACGAAACGGCCGAGTCGCTCGCCCGCAGGGGAGAGAAGCCGTATTCGATCGAACGGGCGATGCGCGACTTCCGCATCAATCTGATCTTCGAAGGGTCTTCGGAGATCATGCGGCTCTTCATCGCGCGCGAAGCCGTGGATACACATTTTTCGCTCGCCTTCAACATCGTGAAGCCCAAAGCGACCCTCGGCGAACGGCTGTCGGCGTTAGGCAAATCCGCTCCCTTCTATGCCACGTGGTATCCCGCGCGCTGGCTGAATGAGCTGAAGCCGCGCCCGTATGGGGAGTTTGGCCGCTTGGCGCGCCACCTGCGCTTTGCGGATCGTGCAGCGAACAAGCTGGGACGCTCCATCTTCCATGCGATGGTTCGTTTCGGTCCGAAGCTCGAGCGCCGTCAGATGGTCCTCTTCCGCGCCGTGGAGATCGGCGCGGAGCTATACGCCATGGCCGCAGCGTGCGTACGGGCGAAGATGCTCGAGAAACGCGGCAACGCCGCCGCCATCGAGCTCGCGGATGTTTTCTGCCGTGAAGCGCGCGAGCGGATCCGCACCAACTTCCGCACATTATTCGGGCCTAACGACGCCGCGATCTATCGTCTGGCGCAGCGCGTGCTCAAAGGGGAGCACGAGTGGCTGGAAGCGGGTACGGTCCAGTGGACGGCGCTCGAGTACGCCGTGCAGGAGGCGGAAGAATCGCGTCCGGCGAGCGATCACCTCCCGCCGGGGCACCGCGACCTTGTCGAAGTCGGCGCCCAGAACCCGACGCGCACCCTGGGAGAGTTCGGACACTAAGCCGTTAGGCAGTGTCGCATCCGGCGTTCCGCGAAGTTGCCCATCGTCCCTGGCCCCTGCCGAGGGATCCCTGGATCGGCAGCCAGACGTGGCATGATTTGGCCTTCCTGCACTGGCGCATCGAGCCTTCTCGCATCGCGCACCTCGTACCTCGTGCCTTGACCGTCGAGCAGTTCGACGGCAGCGCCTGGATTGCGGTGACTCCCTTCTGGATGTCAGGTGTCACGCTGCGCGGTGTGCCACCACTCCCGGGCCTGTCGACATTCCCCGAGTTGAACGTGCGGACGTACGTTAGGCACGGCGCAAAGGCCGGGATCTGGTTCTTCAGTCTGGATGCAGCCAATCGGCTCGCGGTATGGGCAGCGCGCCTCGTTTATCGGCTCAACTATGTGCACGCCGAGATGCACGTGAAGCAGACTGCGTCGCGGATCGATTACTCGAGCCGCCGCGACAGCGGGCACGAGTTCCTGGCGAGTTACGGTCCAACCGGCGCTGTCGCTCATCCGGCTCCCGGCACACTCGAGCATTTTCTTACCGAGCGCTACTGCCTCTACGCGCAGTTGGGCAGCGACAAGCTGCATAGCGCCGAGATACATCACGTGCGATGGCCGTTGCAGCCTGCGGAGGTAGAGCTGCGCCGGAACGATATGACGACTGTGAACGGCATCGTTGTCGACGGGCCTCCGCTGGCGCACTTTGCGAAGAGGCTCGACGTCGCGATCTGGCCGCTCCGAGTCGTTAGGTAGCGGCGGGTTTCAACTGGCGCTTGCGCGTCGGGAGTTGTAACAGAATTACTGCCGTCGCGATACAGGCTCCGCCGATTGCTGTGGCAAGGGTGACATGCTGCGCGAGAATGAGCCAGCCGAAGAGCGACGACCAGAACGGCTCGACAGTCGAAATGATCGCGGTACGCACCGGCCCGAGCTGCCGCAATCCGGCGAAAAACAAGCCGTACCCTAGCGCCGTCCCGATGAGACCGAGCCCCAACATGTGCAGCCACACCTGCGGTGCCACGGCAACCGTGAGCTCTCGCGACAGCGCCGCCGTGACGAGGAACCAGAGACCGGCGCCTATCGCGATCCAGAAGGATGTTACGACGGGCGGGATCGATACCTGCAGCCGGTCCGTATACAGGAGATAGATCGCGAAGATCAGCGCGGACGCCAACGCGAACGCGGCGCCGCCAGGATGCACCGCGTTAGGTCCGGGTGCGCCGACCATCACGGTCACGCCAGCAAGCGAAAGCATGAGGGCGAGCGCACGCCGCATCGTCACTCGCTCGCGACCTGTCAGGGCGGCGATGAGCGTCACCCACGCAGGATACGTGTAGAAGAGGAAAACCAAAGTCGCTGCAGGGAGCCACTTCAACGAGAATCCACTTGTGAAGACAACCGCGGCCTGGAGAAAACCGGCGCGGACGACGAGCGCGCGACGCAAATCGGGAGACGCACGGAATGCCCGACGGCCAGCCAGGATGCTCAGTGCCGCGGCGCCGAAGACGAAACGCCCCGACAAGATTGTGAGCAGGGGAGCGCCGGCGCGCAAAGCCAATGAAACGAATATGGCCAACGTCGAAAAGCACGCCGCGGAACCCATGATGAGCAGCGTGGCACGCGCGAGATGGGCCCGGTCGCCGTCGCCGTTAGGCGTCACGCGAGGCCCAGGAGTCGGATCGCGACGTTGAAGTAGATGATGATGCCTGTCACGTCTACGATGGACGCGACGAAGGGTGAGGATGCGATCGCCGGGTCGACTCCGACCCGCGTCAGAGCCAGCGGCAGCATCGAGCCCACAGTCGTACCCGTGGTAACGACGAGAAGAAGGGTGACCGCCACCACTACACCAATCATGTGCGTCTGGCCAGCCACCAGCGCGCTGACGTAGCCAATGCTGCCCAACAGCGCGCCTAACAGGACGCCGTGGCCAACCTCGCGCCGCAGCACGTGAAACACATCGCTCAGCGCAACATGTCCTACGGCCAAAGCTCGCGTGATCAGCGTCGCAGACTGCGAGCCTGAGTTCCCGCCGGAGCTGATGATGAGTGGGATGAAGATCGTGAGCACGACCGCTTGTCGCAGAGCGTCTTCGTAGCCGCGCATCGCCGTTGCGGTGAAGAGCTCACCGAGGAACAGGATCACCAGCCAACCGGCGCGCTTCCGCGCGATGCTCCAGAACGAGGCCTGGAAATACGGTTCGTCCAGCGGTTGCACGGCGCCCAGCTTTTGCACGTCCTCTGTCTGTTCTTCGACGATCGCGTCGATGACGTCATCGACGGTAATGACGCCTAACATACGGCCGGTATTGTCCACGACGGGCACGGCGACGAGGTCGTACTCCGACGTCACACGTGCGACCTCGGCACGATCCGCCGTCGTCGCAACGCTGACGATTTCAGTGTGCGCCGAATCGCCGACTGTAATGCCGTCGGGGGCCGCGAGAAGCTCGCGGAGGGACATAACGCCGACAAGGGTCCCATCCGGCTCGAGCACATAGATGGCGTAGAGCTGCTCCTTCTTCCCGGCGCGAGCGACTTCGCGCACAACGGCGAGCGCCGCTTCGCTCGTTAGGTTTTTCGGTACAGACACGAACCGCGTCGTCATCAATCCGCCGGCCGTGTCCGGGTCGTAGGCCAGCAGCTCTTCCGTTTCCCGGCGTGCTTCGGCGGGGATTTCGGAGAGGATTTCTTCCGCGCGCTCTTCTTCGAGCTCCTCGAGCACGTCCACGCGGTCGTCAGGCGTCATCGCCGTCACCAGCTCGGCCGCCTGCGTGGCGCTCATCTTTTCGAGCAGCTCTGTCCGCAGCTCCTCGTCGAGGTACTCGAGCACATCTGCTGCGCGTGCGGCTCCAAGTGCCCGCAGGAACTCGGGCACTTTCTCCGCGGGTAATGCCTCGGCGATGTCAGCGAGGTCGTGCGGGTGCAGCTCTTCCGTTTCGGCCGCGATGTCGGCTGGCGACTCGTCGAGGAGCACGAGGATGTCCGGGAC
>DATFBW010000147.1:0-8396 GCA_035253645.1 Gemmatimonadaceae bacterium
CACCGCTCGCGTTGGCGAGCGGCCCTCCCGAGTTCCCTTGATTGATGGATGCGTCGGTCTGGATCATGTTCAGATACGCGCCGCCGCCTTCCGAGCGTCCCGTCAGATTTCGCCCCGTCGCGCTGATGACCCCCGCGGTCACACTCGGCTCCGTGTTGCCCAGCACGAAGCCGTAGGGGTTCCCGATCGCGATAGCCCATTCGCCGATCACGACGTCGTCGGAGTTGCCTAACGGCGCAAGAGGAAGGTTGCGCGCGTCGATCTTGAGCACAGCGAGGTCGTTGATCTCGTCCTCTCCGAGCTTACGGGCGGGGTACGTGGTGCCATCGCGCAGCATAACGGAGATCGCTGTTGCTCCTGCGACGACGTGCTGGTTCGTGACGATTACACCATCGCTGCGCACGATAAACCCGGAGCCGAGGCCTGCGCCGCGCCGTTCGGTTTGCGGTCCGAAAAAGAAGCGGTCGAAGAAATCGGTCGGCACGCTCTCCACGATCTCTGTCTGCACGGTGACGACAGCGGGAGCAACGCGCGCTACCGCTTCTGTGATGGCCGTTCTGCGGCTGGCGTTGAGCGACGAGCTTGCCTGCGTGCGCTGTTGGACATTGCTGCTCGTCTGTGCGGCCGAATCTTTTGGCGCCGCCTGGCAGGCGAGCGCGGCGAAGATCAACGCGGCGCCAGCGACGCGCGGCATCACGAACCTAACGAGCGGCATATCGCGTTATTGCACATACAGCGTCTCCGGATACAAAACGCGCTCGAGAAAGAGACCATGCGCCGGGGCGGGCGGGGACACCTCGTCGTTCGTCCCGGCGGCCAGGAGCTGGCTCATATCATCCGCGTCACGCTCGCGCGACGCGATGGCGATCATGGTGCCGACAAGGAACCGCACCATGTGATGCAAAAACCGATTCGCTTCGATTTCGAATTGTAGGCCGGCACCGTTCTGTCTGTCGCGCCACGCGGCGCGCATGACGTAACAACGGTGATCGTCGTCGGCCGGCGCCGTTCCCCGCACGGCAAAGGCGCGGAACGAGTGCTCGCCCTCGATGGTGCGCGCTGAGCGATCCAGCATCGCGCGATCGAGCTCGCGCTGCACAGGCCACTCCGTGCGACGACGAAAGGGCGAGTGCGCCTCGTCATCGGTGCCGACGAAATACGAATACCCTCGCGACACGGCGCTAAAGCGCGCGTGAAACTCCGCGCGCATCTCGTACGCTGCGGCAACCCACAGATCGTGCGGCAGGAGCGCGTTGAGCGCTCGGCGCAGCGCACTGGGCGTCCAACGTTCGGGGACGCGAACTCCGACAGCTTGGCCGCGCGCGTGAACACCCGCATCAGTGCGACCGGCGCCAAGCGCGGCGATAGGCTGATCGCAGAGCGTGGACAGCACGCGCTCTAGCTCTCCCTGGATTGTGCGCTGGTCCGGTTGGCGCTGCCAACCCGCGAACGTGGTTCCGTCATAGTGCAGCACGAGCTGCACACTGCGAACCGTCATGTTCGCGCAACTTAGCGGCGCGAGAAACGTGGTGCAAGCAAACGATCTGGTGCGGCAAACGATTGACACGACGAGAGCTACGCGATTGCTTTTGCAGCGCTGCGCGAGCGTTTCGGCGCCCCAGTCCGACCCGTCCAAAATGTCCACACGAGTCCTTCCATCGCTCGCGCATGCGCTTGGTGTTGCGCCCGATTTGGACGCCGCTCTGGTCGCTCTGGGTGAGGCTCTAGTCGACGGCGATCGTTCGGCTGTGCTCGCTCTGTTGCGGTATGACGGGCGACGTCAGCTGTTGCAGGATCGCCTAACGCCAATCGGCGACAAAGTCACGCGCGCGCCGGTCGATACGACAATCGATCACCTGCCGCCGGCTGTCCGCGCAATGATCGTCAATGGCGGGCAGTTCGTCGATGTGGGCGACAAATCGAGCGAGACAGCCCGGCTCCTTGGCATCACCCCATTCGCCGATGGGGGCTTGTTGTCACTCCGGGGCCTAACGACAGACGGACATTTATCGGCGGTCCTCGCGCTGTATGAGCAGCGGCGCATGTTCGGGACGCGGACGAGTGAGCGCTTTGCGCCGTGTGTCGCCCTGTTCGAGCTGGGCTATTCGCGCTTTCAGGAGAAAGAGGCGCGCGAAGAGGCAGTGCGTACGCTCGAAGACATCACGCAGCGGCTCCACGGCGAGTACATGCGCAAGCTGCAGAACCTCGAGGCGGAGCTGGGGAAGGCACGCGAGGAAGCGGTCTCCGAGCCCGACTCGGAACGCACGAGCGCGCGCGTGGTGCATCTCGAGCGCGACGTCGCCCGCCACACAGAAGACGCCCGACGCGCCAATCGGCGTTCGGCGGAGATGGAGCAGCAGCTCGCGGCGGCGATTGCGCAGCTGGAGCAAGCGCATGTGGAGCTGCACCGGCGCCAGGAATCCCTGCGGCAGAAAACGCGGACACTCTACCTCGTCGAGCGGGCACTGTCTGTGGACAACGCGGAGGCAGACCCGCTCAAGCTCGTGGATGGACTCCTCGCGCTCGTTGGTGACGACATGCAAGCGCAGCGCTGTTCTCTCATGCTGCGTGCCGCGGAGGGTGACGCCCTGTATATCGCCGCGCTCCGCGGATTGGCGCCGCACATCGCGGTCGGATCGCGCGTACCGTTCGGCAAGGGAGTCGCGGGGATCGTCGCGGAATCACGCGAGCCGCTTCTCGTGATGGATGCCGAGGAGGCGCGCGAGCACCCGCTCCTGCGCGACCAGTACCTAACGACGGGCTCTTTCATCTCTTTCCCGCTCATCTATCGCGATGAGCTCGTCGGCGTCGTGAACCTAACGAATCGGGCGAAACGCGGTGTCTTCGTCGAAGAGGATATGGAGCGTGTGCAGCTGCTCGCGCTGATCATTGCGCTGATCGCCACGAACGCGGAGCTGCCGCAGCGGCTCGCTGGAGCGCTGAGTGAGCGCGGATAGCGCGCTCGCGCTCGCGATCAAGCAACTCGCGCAAGGCGGTGGGCTCTCGGAGGAGGAGGCCGCCGCAGCGTTCGGCGTCATTATGCGCGGGGAAGCCACGCCGGCCCAGGTGGCGGGGCTCCTCATGGCGCTCAGAGTCAAAGAGGGAGGGGAGACCGCCCAGGAAGTTGCGGGGGTCGCGCGCGCGTTGCGTGAAGCGATGGTTCTGCTGCCGGCCGAAAGGCGCGACGATCTCGTGGACACGTGCGGGACGGGGGGCGGCAGCGTGCTGACGTTCAACATCTCGACCGCGGCAGCTCTGCTCGCAGCCGGTGCGGGCCTGCGCGTCGCGAAACACGGGAACCGCTCGTTCACGTCACGGAGCGGGAGCGCGGACGTGCTCGAGGCGTTAGGCGTCCCTCTCGATCTCACCGTGGAGCGCCTGGCGGAAGTGTTGGAGAAGGCCGGAATCGTGTTCATGTTCGCCCCGGCGATGCACCCCGCGATGCGCCACGTAGGACCGGTGCGCCGAGAGCTTGCGGTCCCGACGGTGATGAACGTAGTCGGGCCGCTGGCCAACCCGGCGGGTGCCGGACGCCAGGTTGTTGGCGTCGCGGAGCGGCGCAGACTCGGATTGCTCGCCAACGCGCTGATGGCGTTAGGCAGCCGCCGCGCTCTGGTGGTCTATGGCGAGCCCGGCCTCGACGAAGTATCGCCGCTCGGTACGACGCATGTGCACGAGGTGCGTGACGGCTCGGTCCGTGAATGGACGATCGAGCCAAAAGCGTTAGGCATCACCGGCGGCAGGCCTGAGGATCTTGCCGGCGGCACCCCCGCTGAAAACGCAGATATCGTCACCGCTGTGCTCGCCGGCCGCGGCAACCCCACCGCGACGGCTGCCGTCCTACTGAATGCGGCGGCAGCCCTCTACGTCGCGGATAAGGGACGCGATATGGCGGCGTGCCTCGGGCTTGCGCGCGCCGCTCTCGAAAGCGGGCAGGGTGCCGCCGCACTCGCGCGACTCCAAAAGGCCTCCCACGCGTAGGGTATCCGTCTATGACGGCCATACTTACGCTGCATGCTGACGGCTATTACGCCGGCACGCGACACCGCCCACACCAGCACGACGAGCTGCACCTCAGTCTCGTGCTGAGCGGTCAGATCTCCGAAACCGTATGCGGCACAACTGAGTTCGCCGGCGCGCTGAGTGTCGTAGCCAAAGACTCTGGCGTCATGCACGCCAATGACTTCGGGCCCAGCGGTGCGCGGATGGCGCGCCTAACGCTCAAGGACGGTACAATCGACGCGCTGGTTGGTGATCCAGCTAGGCGTGTCGCGTGGCGCTGGAGACACGATGCGAGCGTGGCGCGACCCTACGTGCGCCTGGTCCGCCGGGGTCGCGCAGGAACAACGACGTTTGGTTGCGACGATCCAGATCTCGTCGACCTGCTGGCCGCTCTTACGGCGCGGCGCGCGCCACCCGTAAAAGGCACACCTCCCCGGTGGCTAGCGCTCACGGTGGCCGAGCTCCGCTCTGAATGGAGCGCTCAAAAATCGGTGGCCGACGTTGCGCGACGAGCAGGAGTGCATCCGGTTTATCTCGCGCGCTGCCTCCGGCGCTGGTACGGCACCGGTGTCGCCGAGGAACTGCGCCGCTTGCGCCTCCAGTCCGCCGCGGCTGCGATGCTGGAAGCCAAAGGAACGATCTCCGACATCGCGCACTCGCGCGGATTCTCCGATGAGGCGCACCTCTGCCGCGACTTTCATCGCGCAATCGGCATGAGCCCCGGACGATATCGCGCGCTCGTGAAGCAGCTCGACTACGTCTGGCGCGGCGGCCATCGGCGTACGCCTGGTTTCGGGAATTCAAGTCATTTGATCGAGCGATCGGCATCCTGAAGGCGGCGTTTTCTTGCAGGGAGCCGTGATATGCCGACTGGATGTATGCGCGCGCTGCTGACCATCGCATTGCTTGCATCACTCAACTCAGTGTCCGCGATGACACAAGGGCCGCGCCCCGACGCCGCCACGATCGCTCGTGCCGTGGATTCGCTGGCCGCGCGCGCGGTGGCAATGGGCCTAACGCCGGCCCTGGGCGTTGCCATCACGATGGACGGCCGGACGATCTACGCCAAGTCGCATGGTATGGCCGACGTATCAGCGGCAATCCCGGCCGACGACCGCACGCTCTGGTACGTTGCTTCGACAAGCAAGTCGTTCACGGGGTTCGGCGTTGCCCTGCTCGCGCATCAAGGGAGGATCCGTCTCGATGCGCCGATCACGACGCTCCTGCCTAACGTGAAGTGGCATGCGGGAGCCGACGCGCAGAACCTGACGCTCGCGCATTTTCTCTCCCACACACATCATTTGAACGACAACGCCGTCGTGCAGAGCGCGGCGTTCACCGGTGCAATACCAGAACCGCGATGGCCATCGCTTGTCTTGTTGGCAACGCCGACGGGCAACAACGACCTGGTGTACAGCAATTTCGGATACAACGTCGCCGCAATGGTGATCGATGCGGTGCGCCCCGAGGGATGGCGCCGCTACCTGGAGCAGAACGTGTATGGGCCTGCCGGGCTGCGCGAGACCTACGCAAGGCTATCCGGAGTCGATGCCAAGAGGATCGCCAAACCTCATCGGTTGCTCGCCGACGGCCGCTATCGGACGGAGCCCTTCTTCAAAACCGACGCGACGATGAACTCGGCCGGCGGACATATCGCGACGCTACACGATCTGGCGCGATGGACGATCGTGCAGATGGACAGCGGAGTAATCGACGGTCGGCGCGTATTTCCAGCACAGGCGATCGAGCTCAGTCATCGGCTGATCGCCCGGCAGACGCGCGATCAGGCAAGGCGCTTCGCTTATTTCGATCGCGACGGATGGGGATCCGGATGGGACGTCGGCACGTATCAGGGCGAACGGATGGTCAGCCGGTTCGGCGGCTATCACACCACGCGGTCGCACCTCTCGTTCCTTCCGCAGCGACGGATCGGGGTGGTGGCTCTCTCGACAGGTGGGGGTGGATCGACGCTCACTGACATCGTCGCAGCGCTGGCCTACGATCTGGAAGCAGGACGTCCCGACGCGCGGGAACGCGCCGACCAACGGGTAAACCAGGTGCGCGACCAGCTCGGCTCCGGGAGGCAGGGCATTGCGAGAGAGGATTCGGTGCGCGCAAGTCGCCAGCGGCAGTCGTTAGGCAGGCCGCTGACAGATTTCGCCGGAACATACTCCGAAGAATCCTACGGCGACGTTGTGTTCACGCTGCGTGATGGTGTTCTCCACTATCGCTGGGGGGCGTTATACGGTCCGGCGGAGATCTACGATGCGGCGAAGGCGCAGTTCCGGATCGAGATCGCGGGGAGCGGAAACGTTGTCACTTTCACGTTAGGCGAGAAGCAAGCTACCGCTGTGCAGATACAGGGGGTAACGTTTTCTCGTCGGCGGAACTAACCTCTCAGCTTTGACACTAAAGCTGTGAGTTGCCCGCCGGAGCTATCCAGCTTCGAGCTTCAATAGCGCCGTATGACGCCGACGACGACTCCCTGGATTGTGACGTCATTCTCGTGCACGTAGATCGGCGTCATCTCCGGATTCGCAGGCTGCAAGCGGATGCGACCGTCGCGCTCGCGATAGTAGCGCTTGAGCGTCGCGCTATTGCCGTCGAGTAACGCGATCACCATCTCGCCGTTATCAGCGCCGCGCCCACTCTTCACCACCACGAAATCACCGTCGCGGATGTGCTCGTCGATCATCGACTGGCCACGCACGCGCAACACATAGTGGTCGTCGCCCTTCCGCACGAGCTCCTGCGGGACTGAGATGCTCTCCTTGATATCAGCTACTTCGATAGGCGCACCGGCTGCGACTAAACCCAACAGCGGAAGCTGAACCGCGCGCGGAAAAACGTCCGACGGCAGGATTTCGATCGCTCGGCTTTCGTTGTACGAGCGGCGGATGTATCCCTTCCGCTCGAGGTTTGTGAGATGCTCGTGCACGGTTGCCAAAGAGTTATACCGGAAGCGCTTCGCGATCTCTTCGAAGCTGGGCGCATAGCCGTTGTTCCCCGCATATGTCTGCAGGTAATCGAGGATCTCCCGCTGTCGTTTAGTGAGGGTCATAGTGCGCAGTGCGTGTGAGGTGGGGGAGCGACCCATCGCAGCCCGAATAAGAACCGAAAGTACGTTATCCGAACAGGAGCCGAAGTGCAAGCACAGAGCGTGGAGGTGACCGCCGGAGGTGCCCTGCGACGGCTCGTCGCGGCGGCGCGCCAGCGTGTCGCCGCCAAGCTCGTCCCATTGCAGGGAGAGTTGAGCACCGCGGTGAGGCGCGCTCCAAAAGTCCCACCCTTTCGCAAAGCGCTCCTCGAAGGGATCGACGTGGGCGTGATCGCCGAGATCAAGCGCCGGTCCCCGTCGCAAGGAATTCTTCGTGAAGATTTGGACGTCGCGCGCCGTGCGCGCGACTACGAGCAGGGTGGGGCGGCCGCGCTTTCGATCCTCACCGAAGAAACGGAATTTGCCGGCTCCATGACCGACCTCGCGATCGCGCGATCGAGCGTTGGGCTGCCCTTGCTCAAGAAGGACTTTCACGTCCACCCGCTCCAGCTGTACGAAGCCAGGGTGGCGGGTGCGTCCGCGGTACTTCTCATCGCTCGCGCGTTAGGCTCTATCGGGCTCAAGACGATGCTCAACGAATGCCGAGACCTCGGCCTCGAGGCCCTGGTCGAGGTACATTCCAGCCCCGAGTTGCTCTGGGCACTGGACCTCGGCGCCGAGTGCATCGGCGTCAACGCTCGAGATCTTGAAACGCTCACGGTGGATCGTGAGGTGGTGCAGAACCTCATCCCGCGGATCCCTGGGACCGTGTGCGCGATCGCCGAGAGTGGGATCGCCGCTCGGGTCGACGTCGAACGTGCCGCGCGCGTCGGCGCGGACTCCGTGCTGGTTGGATCGGCGCTGTCGCGCGCGGCCGATCCAGTGATGGCCGTGCGCGATCTCACCGGCGTGATCCGCAGGGAACGCGGGGAGCTCGATGCCGGTTGAGATCAAATTCTGTGGCCTGACCCGTCCCGACGATGCTGCGTTAGGCGCGGCGCTGGGGGCTTCGTATCTCGGCGTCGTTTTCGCGCCCAGCCCTCGTCAGATCGATGCGGCTGCTGCGCAAACGGTATTCGGCTCCCTCCCGGACGCACGGCAAAAACCGAGGAAAGTTGGCGTTTTTGGCCTGGATGCCCCAGACAAGGTCGCCCGCATGGCCGAGTTTTTGGCGCTTGACGTTGTGCAACTTCACGGAGATCCAAGTAGCGCCGATGTTGGGGCCCTCCGCGCCAGCTTTGGCGGCGAAATCTGGGCCACTCGGCGAATCTCGCAGAATGACGTGCCACACGATTTGGCTGAGATCGCGGCAGTTGCTGACGCAATACTCTTCGATACGCGCCCTGTAAACGGGGCG
>DATFBW010000148.1:0-3546 GCA_035253645.1 Gemmatimonadaceae bacterium
AGGTTCCGGGCTCGGCCTGACCCTGGCGCGTCGTTTGGCGCAGGTTATCGGCGGCGACATCGCGCTCGAGTCGATGGAAGGCGCCGGGTCGACATTCTCCGTGGAGCTGCCCCTCGAATACGCAGTCCCTCCAACCTCTCAGCTACAGCAAACCTAACGATTACGTCATGCCGCAACCCAACCGCACGCTGCTGGAGACGCGCACGTCGGCATCGCCGTCGGACGTGCTGCAACGCGCCAAAGATTTTTTTTCTGGCCGCAATAGCATCTACACAGCCTATGTCGAGCGCGAGGGCCCCCAGTACGTGACGCTGCGCGGCCAGGGTGGCGAAGAGCTCATCGTGCACGCGGCGAGTCTTCCGGCCGGTGCAAACGGCACGGCTGTTACAGGCTCCAGCTACCTTTTTGACGCCCAGATCGCGCGGTTCTTCACAACCCTTCCTCCAGCGGCGGAAAGCGCATGAGCGGCCTCGTCTCCTCGCTTCGGGCGCGCCCCGGTGTCGTTAGGCTCGGCACGAATGGCTCGCTGGCGGATATGATCTCCGTTCGCGTGCAGGTCCCCGAAGTGTGGGACGTCCTGCGCGTCGAGGCCGCGAAGTCGGCTACGATCCACGAGGTGAAACGACGCGCACTCGGCGAGCTTATGCCCGACGAAGGAGACGTGGACGGCTTTGTCGTCAAGTTCCGCGGCCACGAAGTGCTGGACGAAGGCGCGTCGTTGGACGCCGCAGGAATGCGCGATGGATCGACTCTGTTGATCACGAGCCGTCGCCGCCGACCCGTCAAGTAAGTACTGGCGCTCGCAACAAGCCGTGACGAAAGTCGCGCTCATTTCACATCCCGACTGTGGACGGCACGACACGGGTTGGGGCCATCCCGAACACGTCGGACGCTTGCGTGCCATCCCGCGCGCGCTGCGTGACGATCCAGAGCTGTTTGCGGAGCTGGTGCATCACGAAGCCCGGCATGCAACGCCTAACGAGGTTACCCTGGCGCACGACGCCGCCTACGTGGAGCGCGTCCGCGCGCTAAGTGAGGCCGGCGGTGGCGCGCTGGACGCGGACACCGTCGTGAGCGAGGGATCCTGGGATGCCGCGCGCGCAGCGACAGGCGCCGTCCTTGATGGCGTGGACATGGTATTCGACGGTCGCGCCAGGCATTCCTTCGCCGCCATTCGTCCTCCTGGGCATCATGCGCTGCGCGCTCGCGGAATGGGCTTCTGTCTCTTCGGGTCCGTTGCGATCGCTGCGCACTACGCGCGTGCACGACACGGAATCCAGCGCGTGTTGATCGCGGACTGGGATGTGCACCACGGGAATGGAACGCAGGCGCTGGTCGAGCATGAAGCCGAGATACGCTTCGTTTCCATGCATCAGTGGCCCTGGTATCCGGGGACCGGGCCCGCGTCGGATCGTGGGCCATTTGGCACAGTGTGGAACCTGCCCATGCCCGCTGGTCTCGAAGCGGGCCGCTACGTCGACGCATTCGTCAAAGCGATCGACGCCGCGACTTCTGACTGGACGCCAGAGCTTGTGCTGGTATCCTCGGGTTTCGATTCAATGGCCGGCGATCCGCTCGGCGGATTCACCCTCGAAATCGAGGATGTGAGGAGCCTCACACGCGATCTCGTCGATCGGGCGAATACCTGGTGCAGCGGCCGGCTCGTCAGCTCGCTCGAGGGTGGCTATGCCCCTGCACGGCTGGGCGAAGGAGTGGTCGCTCACCTGCGTGCCATGCTGTGACGATGCACGTGCGCGCCGTAATGGCTGCGCGACACAACATGCCTGTGCGATCCTTACAGAGACGGTCGCCAGATCGTCTATTGAGGCCTAACCCCGCCAGCCCCCGCGTACCCGCTTCCTGCTCGCGATCGCTCGTTTCGTGCCAACCACATCACGCACACCGATCAGAGCCCGCCTAACGGCTGGGGGTGACCCTGTCCTGGCCTTCGGCATCATCCCGGCGAGCGGCCTCGAGACGGGCGCAAAAGTCGCCGGGGTCGACACCATCGCCGTCCGGCAGCTCGCGGTGCTTTTGGAGGGCACCACGTTAGGCAGCACTGCGGAAATGGTGCAGCGCGTCGCGCGCTACCGAAAGGTGGTGGAACAGGCCTTCCTGGGTCGTACCGTCGTTCCGCTGCCGTGCGACACCGTATTCCGGTCGCGCGCGAGTGTGGCGCGGTGGCTCGAATTGCACCATTCACCGCTGCAAGAGGCGCTCGATTTCGTCGCGGATCGCGCCACCATGCGCGTGCGTGTGAGCGTGCCCGGTTCCCCGGCGACCGAAGCCGCAGCGGTCTCGCTGGAGGCGCATCTCTGGACCGCGTTGCGCGGGCTCAAGGGTGATGCCGTCGCCGCGATCCCCGTCGCGACACAGGCCGATGGTGCGGTCGGCACCGACCGGAGCGCCGCTTGTGCGTATCTGATCGAGCGTGAGTCGGTGCCCGCGTTCGAGGAGCGGGTCGCGCACCTAACGAGTGCGCAATCGCACTTGCGCGTCGAGCTGACCGGCCCGTTGCCGCCGTACGACTTCGTGAAGATGGACTTCGGGGGCTGATCGATGTTCTGCCCCGACTGCGGCACCTGGAACCGCACACGCGCCGTCGCGTGTGCTCGGTGCAGTGGAAATCTGCCCGAGCTCGAAAGTATCCCCATGGAAAAGCCTGACGATGAGATCAGCACACTCCGTCGGCTCATGGGTGGGCGTTATCGCGTACACCGGCGCCTGGGCAGCGGCGGCATGGCGCATGTCTACTATGCGACGCACGGCTCGCTCAATCGGGCGCTTGTCATCAAGGTCTTGCACAGCCATCTGGCGCGTGACCCTGAAATGCGCGAACGCTTCCGCCGCGAAGCCGAGGCAGCGAGCCAGCTGACACATCCGCACATTTGCGCGATCCTCGACTACGGCGACCACGACGGCCTGGTATTTCTCGTTATGCCGTACTTAGCGGGTGGTTCGCTCGCCGACATTCTTGTGCGCGACAAGACGGTTGCGCCGCGCACGGCCGCGGCGGTTGCCGCTCAAGTCGCGAGCGGACTCGATTACGCGCACCGGCGGGGCATTGTGCACCGCGATGTCAAGCCGGACAACGTCATGTTCGACGAAGACGGACACTCGATCATCACCGACTTCGGCATCGCCACCGCGCGCTTTCATGGTCGCCTAACGAAAACGGGCAGGGCCATGGGCACGCCGCACTACATGTCGCCGGAGCAGGCGATGGGCAAGCTCGTGGATGGCCGCAGCGATCTGTACGCGATCGGCGTGATGTTGTACGAGATGCTTCTCGGGTTCCCGCCCTTCGACGGCGCCGACTCGTATTCTGTGGGCTATAAGCAGGTGCACGAAACGGCCGTCGCGCCTGACGTTGTGGATTCGCGAGTGCCTCCCGAGCTGTCGGCCATCGTGATGAAGTGCCTCGCGAAATCGGTGGACGAGCGATACCAGACCGGTTATCGACTTGCCGATGCGCTCATCGAGTATCTCGCCGCGGAAGGGAAGGCGGCGAGCGAGGAGCACCGCATGGCGTGGATTGCCCGCCGA
>DATFBW010000149.1:0-3471 GCA_035253645.1 Gemmatimonadaceae bacterium
CCGGAGCGTCGTCGTGTCGAACAGGTCGATCGTCATCCCAGCCGTATGGATATAGAGCAGCGATCCGTTGGAGCTGACGTCCAGCCCCATACGCGGGCGTCCGCGAAATGGAGTCTTGCTCAATACGCGCCGATTCTCCAGGTCGTACGTCCAGATCTCGTAGTTTCCAACTTGTTGCTTGAGGCCGTACGCTCTCTTCCTCCCCGGCGCGAGAGCGAAGCCCACCTGCTCGTTAGGGCCGAGGGTGTAGAAATCTACGGCGCGCCTCACGAGATCGACGCGGGCGACGCCCATCAACGTACGATTCTGGACAGGATCAGCAACGCGGAACATGCCGGTGTAGAACCCGGGCTCCTCGTACACGGTCTCGGGAAATCCAAAGTTGAAGCGCCCCATCCCTTCCTCGAGCGCGCGCGCCATCTCCCAGCGGTCCACCTGCTTGAGGTTCTTGGTCTCGAAGACGAGCACTTCGTCGGCGAAGAAATACAGGAGGTCGCCGTTAGGCGAAAACAGCATCTGGGCCCCTTCGCGTTCCTCGCCTTTGGGCCAGGGAATCGTGTCTGTAACGGTCTTTTTGGTGAGGTCGTAGCGCACGAGCGTCGGTTTGCCGATGACCCAGCGGTCGGTCTCCTTCGTGGCCGTCTTGATCAGAAAGACAGCAAACTTCTCATTCGGCTCTACGTTGAGGCCGCGGATACGGACTTTGGTCCTCCCCGATGACAGCGTGAACTTGTCCAGCGATTTCCGCGTGGCAATGTCGATCACTTCCACGTGCTCGAACGTCGGATCCATGACATAGAAGTGTTTCCGGTTCGACGACAGAAGCATCGCGATCGGAATGCCAACGGATACGGGAATCGTATCCGTGATGGCGAACGTGCGCTCGTCGAGAACGAGAATGGTCTTCGCGTAGGTGCCGACGTAGAGCTTGCCATCGCCGCCGCTGACCGAGGCGGCGTTAGGCGCCTGCGCCGTGACTCCGGCCGGAAGCAGCGCGAGCCCAAGCAGCCATCGGAGAACAGTGCGTCTCATGGGAAGATGAGGTCGATCTTGCGCCAGTCTTTCTGCGCGGCTGCGCATTTCCCCGTCCAATCCGGTGCGTGGTTGTAGAGGTCAGGCACATGCGCCGGCCAGAAACACGTGACGTAGCAGTCGAACAGATCGCGTTCGACAGGCTGACACAGTCCCGCGGCGCTCCCGGTGCTGTCGGCCTCCCAGCCCGGGGCGAATACAAATGAGCAGCCTAACGGGATGTGCGGCCCTTGCGGCCGCGGTGGCTGGGCCTGCTGCAAGGCCACGACGTCGCCCTCTTCATGGAGCGACTCGACGAGCTTGGCTTTCCGGTTGATTGGCGTTAGGTGGTGCATAAGAAGAAATCGGGGATTGGGGATTGGAGGATTGGGGATTGGTGGACTGGGAACGGGGCATTGAACTTCGATCCCCTATCCCCCATCCCCAATCCCCTAGTTCGCTCCAAAACAGTAGAACAAACCGTTACCACCCGTTGCCTGCAGATTGCGCTGACCGCACCCGCGCGAACGGTGTGCGCTGTTCCACGACGTGGGATTCTGACCGCCGCCCTGACGATCGTGGTGACCGACGAACGCGCTTCCCGTCGAATCGCTGCGCGTCCAGTTCCCGCATGTCGTATCGAGCGTATCCATCACGGCGCGACCGTCGAGCGACGAGCCCGTGATGATGTCGTGCATATTCGGCGTGTCGCCCCGCCCGTTCACAACCGCCCCCTTCTCCGTGATGCTGTTTTCCTTGGACAGTTTGTTGTTGTCGCTATGCAGATCATCGACGCTGGTTGCGACCACGATGCCTTTCACATTATGCCACGGGCCGCGTCCGATACGATCGCGTGCGTTGACTGCTGGGCTACCGCCGGATGCGACAGCGCTCAGATACGCGCGCCACGTCACTCCCGAAATGCCGGCAGCGTCGGCGAGCGTTTGGCAATGTCGATCGGCCCCGGCAAGACCGCCGAGGTTCGCTCCGTTTCCGGGCCCCGCACTCGTTATGAAGAAGCTCGCTCGCGGGGTCGCTTGCGCGCTCGTCTCCAGCTGAACGCTGCGGCCGCAGGCGAGAACGAGCACCGCGAGCGGCGCAATCTTACGTAGCTTGGTCTGATTCATTCGTTAGGCCTCGAACTGAGTCAAGAACTCCGGTTTGCGCTCGGCTAAAGTGCCGTACACTTCCAGGCAGGTATGCGTCCAGCGCCGGATCCACTCGCAGTAGTGCAAGTTCGGACGTTCGGTCGAGCCGTACCGCGTTTGCGCCTCGTGATAACAGCCGCCGGCGCAGATCGGCCGCGCCCAACACTGCGAGCAATCGGTCTTGTTCGCGATGTGGTGCTTCATGAGATAGTCGTCTTGCACCGCGTGATCGACGCCGTCGAACACGGTCCCGAGCTTGTGCGAATCGGAGCCTGCAAATCGGTGACAGAGCGCTACGTCACCGTCGGTCGCGACGCCTAACAAGCCCAGACCGGCTCCGCAGGGATACGCTTTGCTCATCCCCTTGTGGATCTCCTCCACCGTATCGCGCACGTTCGAGAAACCGTGGTGCTTTCCTTCCAGACAGAACGCGAGATACTCGCGCGCCAGTGTCTGAAACGCCAATAGCATCTGCTCGAACCCGGCTTCTTCGATCGCGTAGTCGCGGCGCCACGACGTGGTTACCGGAGCAAAGCCCACTTCCCAGAACCCCAGCTCGCCCCGCAGGTGGCGGAAGATGCCGATGACATCGAGGTTGTCGTGCGTCAGGGTGACGCGCGCACCGACGGGCCGCCGGCGGTGTTTCCGCAACAGCGATTCGATGTGCGGACGGATGACGTCGTAGCTCCCCTTCCCGTTATGAAAGACGCGGTGACGATTCTGCTGCTCACGGTCGCCGTCGATGGAAACCGTCACGCCCACGTCGTTGTCCACGATCCAGTCGATGATCTCGTCCCGCAGAAGCGTGGCATTTGTCGTTAGGCTGACGTCCACTTCCTTTCCCAGCATGGCGGCGCGCTGGCGCGCATACGCGAGCGCCGAACGCAATACCTTGTAGTTGAGCAGCGTTTCGCCGCCAAAGAACGTCAGGTGCACGGTCTTCTGATCGCCCGCCTCCGCGAACATGAAGTCGACGCTCTGGCGAGCGGTCTCCTCGGTCATGAAACGCGGCTTCGTGCTCGGCTCGACGACGCGATCCTCGCCGTACTCGTAGCAGTAGGTACAGGCGAGGTTGCACTTGCTCGTCACGTTGAGCACGAGCGTCGTGAGTGGGATCCGCTTCTTGAGCGGCCGTGGCGTCGGTTTTTCGACTGGAGCCGCGACGGACCGCACGGCCCGCGCCGCCAGCAACTCGCCGATGGCGTTGTGCACCATCGGCGCACCAAACCGCTCGCCTAACGAGCCGATCAACGAGTCCGGCGCAATGTCGTCGTCGCCAAGCGCGTCCAGCACGGCTTGTGACGTATCGTCG
>DATFBW010000150.1:0-4121 GCA_035253645.1 Gemmatimonadaceae bacterium
GAGCGTGGCGGATCGCCCCACCCGGGAACGCCGGACACGCCGATCTCCCAATCGACTTTCGTATAGTAGGGCTCCAGGTCCTCGTAGGTGATGGGCCAGTCGACGAGACCGGTCCCGGCAATCGTTCCGAGCTTCGACGCCTCAGTGAAGTCGATCGGGCGGAAACGCCAGAAGTTCGCGGTGAAGTGCACGCTGCTCCCTCCGACCACCTTCGCGTACATCAGACCACCGGCACCCACTTGTGCGCGATCCTTGGCGTTCTGGCGCCATGTGATAGGCGCCGTGTTCGTCATGCCACTCTGAAAGAAGTTCTTGAACTCGTCGTGCTCGAACTGTGTTTGCGTTAGGCGAGGACCTTGCTCGAGTACGACAACGGACAATCCGCGTGTCGCCAACTCTTTGGCGATGATGCCGCCGGCAGCGCCGGACCCGATGACGACGAAATCCACGGTCGAGGACAACGGAAACTGCACGCTCGCTTGGTGTGCCATGGCTCAGCGTCCTCGTGCTGCGTCCTGCGCGTCGTAGTAACCAAACGGCGCCTTGTGGATCGCGTGCGGCTCGAAACCCAGCAACTTCCAGCCCACGTTGTCACGGTTGCCGCCCCACGACGAATTCGCGAACGTGCCGACAATGGTCGCGAAGCGCGTCCCCTGGAAGAACGGCGTCTCTTCGATCTGGCGAAGCATTGCGTCCTGCGAGGCAGGATCCAGCTGCGCAAAGGATCGTACGCCACGGTGCCGCTTCGCGACGCGCGCGTTCAGGTCGCGCACACCCTTACGCACGACGGAGAGCTGATCTTTGTAGATGGTACCTAACGCGCGATCGATGAAGAACACGGCGCCTGCCTCACGCGCACCAGGCGTGTTGTCGGTTGGAATGATCCGCGCCGTCATCGCCTCGATCACCGCACCTTCTTCGGCGCTCAAGGTGGTGAAGGAAGGTGGAGGCTGCTGCGCAACCGCTCGCGCTGCATGATCGAGCGCTGATTCGACCGCGGCCCAGTCGTGAAGCAACCAGGCCGACCCCAGCGCGGTGACGCTGGCGACAAAAGAACGGCGCGTACTGAGCAGCTCGAAGTCAGACATGTTTATCTCGTTAGGCGGAGCGTGGGCTCCGATCCAGCCGTGCGGCCACTTGCTCCTTGATGAGCTTCAACGGGGGCAGGACGCCCATGAAAGCCAGCGCGCCTGCATCCACAACTTCCTCGCCATCGACGACAACCGTGAACGTGCCGTAGGGACCACTCTCGAGCTGTGTCTCGACGCCAAGATCGCGACGGAGCATCGCCGCCGCACGGGCGGCGTGCAGGTTCGTTATTCAATAGACGCAGCGGCGGATCACCACGCGCATTCAGCTATCCTGCTCGGGAGCTATCACTGTGGGGTCGATCATACGAAAAACCCTTGCTTCGGCACGCAGCATTCTACACCATGAATTACAGATCCTGAAGGAACCATCCTCATGATTATCAGACCTCTGCTATATGCGGCCGCGTTTGCGGCTCTGACCGCATGCGGCACGGCGAGCGCCCCCGATGGCATGGGCGTCGTTCGCGTCCAGCTTACTGATGCGCCGTTTCCCTTCGATTCGGTCGCCAAAGTGGAAGTGCATGTCGTCCGCGTCGATGCGCGGCTGCAGGATGCCGACGACGACGACGCGGCTGCCGATGTGGACGATGATGACGCGGATGGCTGGGTCGTTCTTGCGCGGCCCGACAAAGTCTTCGAGCTCCTCGCACTGCAAGGTGGCAAGCTCGCGGATCTTGGCAGCGCAACAATCGCAGCGGGCACGTACAACGGCCTGCGCCTTATCATAGATGCGTCAAAGTCGTCGATCACGCTCAAGAACGGCAAGAAGCTCACAGGCGCGTCCTCGCCCGGCGTCCAGTTCCCGAGCGCCGACCGCTCTGGCCTTAAAGTCCGGCTTGCTGAAGGCATCGACGTAACCGCCGCGAATGTGAGCGTGCTCGTCATCGACTTCGACGTGGGGGAGAGCTTCGTCATGCGTGGCAATTCCATTACGCAGAACGGTCTCCTCTTCAAGCCGGTTCTGTCGGCGACAGTCAAGTAGGCGTTAGGCGGACGCCTATCCGGATACGGCGGACGAGGCAGCGTAGATACTCCCGCCGTATCTGGACGGTCGCCGGCCGACGATCCTGGGAGCCTCGAGACCGAGTTCTGGCAGCAGTTCGCTCAGCCGCCGGCTCGAAACAGGGAAGGGAACCCACGCATTCGCGCGTCGGCCGTCGTAATCGACGATGATAACGCGACCTCCCGGCCGCAGGTGATTCACGAGGCGCGACAGCACAGCGCCTTGCTCACCTGAGGGCACGAAGTGCAGGGCATTGGCGAGCATCAGACCATCGAGTCGCGGCAGATCGAGAGGCTGGCGAAAATCCGCCGCGACCGTAAGCACTTCACTTACGAGTCCTGCGCTGCCGGCGGCATGCTCCAGCTCGGCCAGGGCCGCACCATCGATATCGACTGCTATAACGCGACTGCCAGCGCCTAACAGCGATGCGAGTCCCAGGGTAAACGTTCCAGTTCCAGCTCCGAGATCGGCCCAAGTTGCGGTCTCGCGTGGCACTGCATCCTTGATCAGACTGGCGGCGCTGCGGTAGTCCATCGGTTCAAAATGTGCTGCGTCATTGCGACCGCGAGCTCGTGCTCACCCATGAACGTACGACCCACATTGTCGCGCTCGAGCAACGCCGATTCCTCGTCGTTATGCGTGCGCAGAACGATTTCAATCTTTGGATTCAAGGCGCGCGCGATTTCCGCCATCTTGCGCATCTCCAGCGTGCTCGGTGTCGCGATGACGAGCATGCTGGCACGCGCCACGTGCGCCTGAATGAGCACCGCCGGATCAGCCGCGTTGCCGGAGACTGCGTTGATGTTGCGCGCGCGCAGGCGCTCGACGATCTCCCGGTTCTGCTCCGCGACGACGTAACGGATCCGCTGCGCGCCTAACGCTTCGGCGATGCGCCGTCCCACGCGGCCATAGCCCACCAGCAACACGTGACCCGACAGCGTCTCCACGTCCACGGAAGCAGGAAGCTGGGCGAGGGGGTCGTCACTCCGCTCCAACGCGCGGGCCAGCGTGGATTTGGAACGGATCCACGCCTGCGCCGGCTCGATGACCGCGAAGATGAGCGGGTTGAGCGATATCGAGATCAGCGCGCCGGCGAGGATCAAGCTCCGTCCTTCTGGTGGCAGAACGCCTAACGTGCCGCCCAGCCCGGCCAGGATGAAGGAGAATTCGCCGATTTGCGCAAGGCTGGCGCCGACGGTGAGTGCGCTGTTCAGCGGGTAACGAAACGCGAGGACCAGGATGAATGCCGCGACTGGCGTGACGACCATGATGATCGCGAGGACCGCGAGGAGCTTGAGCGGCTCCTGCAGGAATACCTGCGGGTCCAGCAGCATCCCGATCGAAACGAAAAACAGCACGGAGAAAGCATCGCGCAGCGGCAGCGACTCCTCCGCGGCTCGGTGGCTGAGCGCCGATTCGCGCATCATCGTCCCGCCGAAGAAGGCGCCTAACGCGAACGAGACGCTGAACAGCTCCGCGGCCACGAAAGCCACTCCCACGGCCGCCGAGATGACCGCCAGCGTAAAGAGCTCGCGCGAACCCGTCCGCGCGACGAGCCACAGGAAACGCGGAAAGAGCCGTCGGCCGACGACAAGGATGAGCGCCACGAATGCGGCGACCTTGCCGATTGTGAGCAGCAGCGCTGGCAGGATCGCCTGGCTCGTCTCACTCGTACTGGCTCGGCTGCCGCCGAATAGCTGCGCGAGCGTGGGCAGGAGAACGAGGATGAGCACAACGACCAGATCCTGGACGACCAGCCAACCGACGACGATCTGCCCGTTTACAGTCTTGAGCAGGCCGCGTACTTCCAGCGCCCGGAGCACGACGACGGTGCTTGCTACGGAGAGCGCGAGACCCAACACCAACGCGCCGCCAACGTTCCACCCCCACCAGATCGCCAGAGCACCGCCTAACGCGGTGGCGACGACCATCTGCGCTACCGCGCCGGGGATCGCGATGCGGCGTACAGCGAGCAGGTCTTCGAGCGAGAAGTGGAGACCGACGCCGAACATCATGAGCATGACGCC
>DATFBW010000151.1:0-4873 GCA_035253645.1 Gemmatimonadaceae bacterium
AGGCGATGCTCGCCGTACGCGAGAGCCGCGACGATCTGGCCAAACAGGCACTTGTTAGGCAGAGCGAATATCTATCGCACGCGCAGGCGCTCGAGACGACGTGGCAAACCCACCAGCTCGAAACGGAAAAGCTGCGTGCGCAGCTCCGCGATCTGAACGACAAGATCGAAGAGGCCAAGCGCAAAAAGAACCTGCTGCTCGCCAGGCAGCGCCGCGCGCAGGCACAAAAGCGCATCGCCGAGACGATGTCTTCAATCTCGGAGAAGTCTGCGTTCGAAGCGTTCGCGCGGATGGAAGAGCGCATCGAGCAAAACGAGCGTCAGATCAAAGCGTCCGCGGAAATCGACGAAGAGTTCTCCGGCGATCGGCTACATCGCGACTTCAAGCAGCTCGAGCAGATCCACGGCGCGGCGAGCGCGGACGTGCAACTCATGGCGCTGAAGCAAAAAATGGGACTCCTGCCGGGCGGCGCTCCGGCTCAAAACAAGCAGTTAGGCGCGGGCGCGAAGCGCGACGCCGAAACTGTCGAAGCGGACATCGAAGACGCACCCGAGGAGAAGTCGCGGGGGTGACTTCGCGTATCGCAACACCGCATGTAACGCCCGCGGTCGACGGGAAGCCGTCACCGGGGCGTTTTCGTTTTGCCACGATTCTCGCCGCGACCGTAGCGACTCTCGCGCTGATATGGCTCATCGGTCGCGCCGCGGATCTCTTCCTTCTGGTATTCATCGCCGCGCTCTTCGCCACCTACCTTGGCGCGGCGACCGACGAAATCACGAAACGGCTCCCCGTCTCGCGTCCGTTTGCGCTGACGCTTGCATTCATCGGCACGTTTGGGGCGATCGCCGCGCTCGCGGCGACGCTGATCCCGCCTGTCGTCGCAGAAATTCAGGCGCTGTTTCGCGTACTCCCTTCGTATCTCGAGACATGGGAGCGCGGGCTGGATCGCCTCGCCGCTAACTATCCGACGCTGCGGGAGGTCATCCGACCAGGCGAGAATAGCATCCTCACGCAGCTATACCAGCAGCTCGAGGGGATGGTCGACCAGATCGTACCTCGCGTGGTCTCGTTAGGTCACGCCATTGTCAGCATCGTGTCGATCTTCGTGATGGGACTGTATCTCGCGCTCACGCCGCAACTGTACCGCGAGTGGATGATCGCGCTCTTCCCCCCGGTGCATCGCGACATTGTCCGCGAGATTTTGCGCGATCTGCGTTCGACACTGCGCCAGTGGATCGCAGGTCAACTGGTGGCGATGGTCATCCTCGGCGTACTCACCGCGATGGGCCTGTGGCTGCTCAACGTGCCGTACGCGCTGACCTTCGGGGTCTTTACCGGCGCCGTGGCAATCGTGCCCTTCTTCGGCACACTGGTGTCCACGATCCTTCCGGCACTCTTCGTGTTAGGCGGTCCCGGCTTCGCCGGGCTCGGACCCGGCACGCATGCGATCCTCGTCATACTCCTTGGCGTCGTGATCCACGTGGTTGAAGCGAACGTCGTGTTGCCCATTATCGTGCAGCGCCAAGTGCACATCCCGCCGGTGCTATCCATGATGGCTGTGCTGCTCGCGGGGCGCTTGCTGGGTCCGGCGGGATTGATCGTCGCCGTGCCGCTTTTGGCGACGTGTATGGTGCTCGTGCGCCGCATCCTGGTGAGCCGGCTCTACGAACAGCCCGGTCTGCGGCGAGTGGTGCGCGACAAACCGCTGCTCTTGCATGTGCCCGCGCCCGACGGCGGTGTCATCACGCCGGCCGGCGCTCCGATCGACGTGCTCTCCGTACGCCTGCCAGACGGCGCGAAAACCTAACGAGTGCGTGACCATGGACGCACTCGTCGCTGAACGGTACCGGATCGTCCGTCCGCTCGGCACGGGAAGTTTCGCGCACACCCTGCTCGCGCACGACGAGCAACAGGACCGTCCGGTCGCGCTCAAGGTCTTGCGGTCGAACGCGGCCGCCGATTGGAAGGCATACGAGCTGTTCGAGCGCGAGGGTGCGGTACTCCGTGAGCTACGCCATCACGGCGTGCCCGCGATCTATGAAACATTTCGCGCGAAATGGGACGGCGCCGACGCCGCGTTTCTCGCGATGGAGTACGTCGACGGGACGTCACTCGAACAACTGATCGCCGAGCGAAGACACGTCGATCCTGGTACGGTGATCACCCTCTTCGCGGATCTCCTGGCTGTCCTGGAATACCTCCACACGCGCGTCCCTCCGGTTCTGCACCGCGACATCAAGCCGGCCAACGTGGTCGTGCGCAAGGACGGAGGCCCCGTGCTGGTCGACTTTGGAGCGGTGCGCAACGTGTTCCGCGCACCTAACGAGAGCGGATCCACGGTGGTCGGAACGTACGGCTATATGCCTTACGAGCAGTACATGGGGCAGGCGAGCCCCGCGAGCGACTTGTATGCGCTCGCCGCGACGTTCCTCCACCTCATAACCGGCCGCCCGCCGAGCGATTTCATGACCGATGCCGCGCGGCTGGACGTGCCCGCTGCCCTTCCGTGCGGGGAGCCCATGCGAAGTGTCCTCGCGCGTTTGCTGCAATCGTCGCCGACCGATCGCTACGCGTCCGCGAAAGCGGCGCGCGCCGCCCTGTATGCGCCGGGGACGGCCGTCATGACCGTGCCTAACAAGGACATCGTGGCGCAGCCTGTGGAGTTTCGCATCGTCGCCCTCGAGCCCGCGCCGCGCGAACTAACGGGTGAGAATCAGCAGCTCCTCCATCGCGTAGCGCATAACATGTGGGAGCTGATGGACCCGGACGAGAAGGTAGGGTCGTCGTGGAGCGCAGCCGATGTGATGCTGGTCGTTTTCTTCTCGGTGATCACGGTGGGCATCCTGCCCGCTGTGTTCTGGGGTGCGGCCGTCCGGCGTCGCAGCCGCTATCGCACCTTCATCAAGGATGGCGTGCCAGCTCTGGCGCGCGTGCTCGAGATGACAGAAAAGGACATTGGCTTCGGCATCAAACACACGCGCGTGCGGTATGAATTCGAAGTCGACGGACAGTTGCACCGCGACGCGGATCTGGTGCTTCCGGTCATCGCTCAACGATGGGACCCGGGGACCATCATTCAGATCCTGTATCTGCCTGACGCCAACTTCGACAGCGTGATCATCAGCACGGCGTAGCAGCGGTTTCGTCATGGCTGCGCTGATTCGGTGCAGTGCTTGCCATAGTGGCTCTTAGAGTGGGAATCACTTCCCCTCATCAGAGGTTCTCGTGCAGTCCGTCACGCGCGCGCTTCGCGCCTTCGTCCGTTTCCGCGAGCCAGCCCTTGCTCAGCGGTCCATCCACCTAACGCAGGTCGATCCCCCAACAGATCGGGCGCCAATCGCCGAGCCACCTGCAGAGCGATCGGTGGAGATTCCATTATACCTCGAACCTTGAGTGCTTTGCCGGCGCTGTAGATTACCTCCAGCGCCTCATGACTGAGCTTCGTCTTTACAACTCGCTCTCCCGCACCATCGAGCCGTTCGCGCCCGCGGATGGGAAGTCGGTGCGCATGTACACGTGCGGCCCCACGGTCTACAACCCGGCACACATCGGCAACTTCCGCACATTTCTCTTCGAGGACTTGTTGCGGCGCGTGCTGCGACTGAATGGATGGGATGTCATTCAGGTCATGAACTTGACGGATGTCGACGACAAGATCATCAAGCGCGCCTTCGAGTTGAAAAAAACAATCACGCAGGTCACTGAGCCGATCACGGAGATTTTCCACGCGGATCGCCGGTACCTCCGCATCGAGGACGCCGAGGAGTATCCCAAGGCGACCGCACACATTCCCGAGATGATCGCGCTCGTGCAGACGTTGCTGGACAAGAAGATCGCGTACGTCGCAGACGATAAGTCGGTGTACTTCGCGATCGATCGGTTTCCGCAATACGGACGTCTGTCGCGGCTGGACACTCGCGAGATCAAAACAGGAGCGCGCGTAGCGCAGGATGATTATTCCAAGGAAAACGCGCAGGATTTCGCGTTATGGAAAGCGGCGAAGGCGGAAGACGAGGCTACGGGTGCGGCGTGGGATGCACCCTTTGGGCGCGGCCGTCCTGGATGGCACCTCGAATGCTCGGCGATGGCGATGAAATATCTCGGTGAGACTTTGGATATTCACTGCGGCGGAGTGGACCTGGTCTTCCCGCACCACGAGGATGAGATCGCGCAGAGCGAAGCTGCGACCGGCAAGCCGTTCTCGCGTATCTGGTGCCACGGAGAGTTTCTCCTTATCGACGGCACCAAGATGGCCAAGCGCGTCGGCAACGTGGCCAACGTGCAGGACCTCCGCGATCAGGGGATATCGGCGGCGGCGGTGCGGCATTTCGTTTTCAGCACCCACTATCGCAAACAGATCAACCTGTCCGGTGCCGCGCTCGAAGCTTCGCTAGAAGCGGTGCGGCGTGTGGGCGAGTTCAAGCACCGCCTTGATTCCGCGTTAGGCGGAACGACGGAGCTGGCAGATGCAGCCTTGGAGTGTGAGCAAGCGGTTCGTGCGGCGCTCAACGACGATCTCAATGCGCCGGAGGCGGTGGCAGCCGTCTTTGCATTTGTTCAGCGTGGTAATGCGGAGCTTGATCGGCGCGGCACCGATGAAGCAGCGCTGATGCGCGCGCGGCAAGCATTCGCGACGGTCGATGCGGTCCTGGACATCGTCCCCGAAGTGGTGCGCATCGCGGTTGCGCACGACGGGAGTGTGACCGCCGAGCGTCCGAAAGATTTGGCAAAGGCCGTTGATTCGGACATCGAGTGGGCGCTGGCGCGCCTGGCCGAGCGGCGCGCAAAGCGCGCGGCGCGCGACTTTGCCGCGGCTGACGCATTGCGGCAGGAAGTCGAATCGCGCGGATTCGCGGTGAAAGACACCGGCCAC
>DATFBW010000152.1:0-18194 GCA_035253645.1 Gemmatimonadaceae bacterium
TGAAATTGCGCACGGGCTGATAACTTCCAGAGCGTGACGCACGCGCGGAAGTCTTTTGCCCGTTTACGTGGCGCGCTGCGCGTGTTGTGGGTTGGCGTCTTCGTCGCCAGCTGCACACCGCGCGAAGAAACCGTAGCCACCAATACCGACACGGCCGCACCAACCGTCGCGCCCGTAGACAGCGCGCTCGATACACTCATCGCCGGAACGCTTGACGATTCCGCGATCGCGGCTCGCCGCACCGCCACGGCGCCGCTCTCGCCATTGGCCGATTCGCTGTCGCGGTTTCTGGTGTTTTCGCCTGCGACGCAGCGGTGGTTCGCCGCTGCCTCGCGCGGCGGCAAAATGCTCGTGGACATCGGGCGCGTGGACACCACGATCGGCGACAGCCCCGTTAGGCAGGCGGCCTATCGTGAAGCTGTGAGCAAGCTGGCACCGCTCGTGCGCGGCGACCGTTTGCGTTTGCGCGGCCCGTGGGGGAGCGATGACGTCACAGTCAGCGGCTTCGACACCTGGAGCGGGCGAATCGTGGCGACGCTGACTGCGCCTCCGTATGTCGATTCGCTGGCGAAGGCTCAGGATTGGCTGCCGGCGGTCGCGGTACGGAGCGACCAGGAACAGCCAGCGGTCAAACGGGAATGCACCCCCACAGTCGCACCGTCAACGAACGCGCGCCTCGATGCGGTGAAAGACTCTGTTCTCAAGGCGCTGCGCGAGCTCAAGGACGTGCCTCGAATACCGCGGCTCGCCAACTCGCTCAAGGACGCATCGTCCCGCATCAGCGGTTGCTTTGAAAACGCCACTACGCTCATGCTGGTGAGCCTGTCGGCCGGCGACCACGAATGGGTGCGCGAGCGCGCCTTTGCGGCGGACAGCAATGGGAATGTGCGGCCGCTATCGGTGCGCGATCTCCGTTTCCGCTTGCACGAGACGTTAGGTGCCTTCGACGCCGATGAGGACGGAGACGACGACGTGGCGGTTCGTGGCAGAACGACGCGAGCCGGGGGCATGGTCGTCATGCGCCTTGTCGAAGGGCCGCCGCCTAACGCGCGGCCGACGCCCGGATCGGCCCCACCGGCAAACGTCCCGGCTTCACGGCTGGAACGGGCAGCTGCCGGTTTTGCGTACGAACGCTAACACGGACATCGATCTTGAAGCGGACCAACTTCTCTTCCGGCACCTCCTGGGAACCGATCGTCGGCTACTCACGCGCCGTCCGCGTCGGAGATCGCGTCGTGGTTTCAGGAACGACGCCTACAGCGGCTGACGGCACGATCGTCGGCGTGGGCGATGCGTATACGCAGACGGTTCAAACGTTGCGGAACATCGAACGCGCGCTGACGCACGCAGGAGCAACGTTAGGTGATGTCGTCCGCACGCGGATTTACGTGACGGACATCTCGCGCTGGGAGGAGGTCGGGAAAGCGCACGGCGAGTTCTTCAGCGCGATACGCCCCGTCACGAGCATGGTAGAAGTCAGCCGGCTCATCTCACCGGAGATCCTGGTCGAGATCGAGGCGGAAGCGATCATCGGCGCGGAGCATGCGCCCTCGCAATCGATCAACGCAGGGGCTGAAACTCCGACGTCCTGATCTGCAGCTCGTCGTCGACCGCGTTCTTGACGTAATCGATGTTGACGAACTTGGGATAGCCGAAGTTGCCGTCATACGACGCCTCGAGAATGTGCGCGTCGTCGTCTATGGCGTCGCGGATCAACTGGAACAGACCGGCGACGTCGGCGATATGAGTGGCATACGACGGAACCGCTTCGCCCGTTTCCGCATCGACACGGGAGACGACGTTCCCCGACCGCACCGTTAGGCGAACTGGCCGCGTGTAGCCGCAGAAGCAAAGGTACTGCACCACGATTTGGTAGTCCTGGACGCTCGCACGAGTCCAGCGCACCTCGGCAGCGCGCAACCGCGCTTCCTCGTCGTCGTTGCCGGTGAAGAGACCGCACCCAGCGACGAGGAAGAGCGTCGCGACGCAGAACCTCGTTAGGCCTTTCATGCGCGAGCGCTACCGCACCACGCGCAGCTCCCGCAGCTCGAAGTGCAAATCGTCGTCTGTATAGAAGCCGTCGTAGTCGATGTACGTCCGGCGCGGAAAGCCGAAGCTCGCGTCGTATGACACATCCACGTCGTTGGACCGGCCGTATAGCGCATCGTCGATCAGGTCGAAGAGCTCTTCCACTGATGGGTAGTACCGTAGGACAGACAAGGGAACCGAAGCCCCCGTATACCTATCAACCGCGGCAACGGGCACCCCGCCACGCACGAGCATGCGGATCGGTCCCGTATACAGACACTCACATTGGCGGTCCACCGTAACCTCGTACTCGAACGCACTTGTCGCGAACCACCTGTCGCGGGCGCGCTCGAAGTCGCGTTCCTCGTTGTAATCAGGATCGAAGATGCCCGAACACGCGCCGAGCAGCGGGAGAAGGAGAAGGGTCAACCCACGCGTAAGCCGACGATATGACAAAAAGGGGATCATTGTGCGCTCCACCGGGTCCAGTGTTTCGAGCAGCGTTAAGGCGAAGGGTATGCCGGACCACCTTCGACGTGACCTGTGTCCCCGCGCTCCGTCTTCAGAGCGGGCTATCTTGGCGCGCGAACGCCATTTAGCTCACGCGCACCCGAGTCGAGTGAACCTATTGGTGCTTGGAGGCCTGTCCCCCGATGTGGACGCATCAGTCCGACACGAGAGTACGACTGCTTGTATGGACCGCTCTCGCCCTGGTGCTCTGGTTGAGCGCCACCTGCGGGCCGCCTTTGACTCCTTTGCCCCCGGCCCAGGCGCCAGCGCCTTCGGACGTCGTCGCGCCGCCGACCGCCCCACCGGCCGCCCCGCCTAACGCTGCCGAAGCGCTACGCGCGCGACGGCTCATGATTCCTGTCGAGGGAATCACGCTCGAGCGTTTGCGCAACACGTTCGGCGACGACCGCGACGGCGGCGCGCGGCAACACGGCGCGATCGATATCATGGCGCCGCGCGGTACGGCCGTCCTGGCCGCCGATGACGGACGCATTCTCCGCATGGGATTCAACGCGTTAGGCGGGCTCACCATATATCAAACCGATCCCGACCGTCGCTTCGTCTACTACTACGCCCACCTGGACCGCTACGCCTCGGCGCTGCAGGACGGCGCGAGCGTGTCGCGCGGCGACTTGATCGGTTACGTTGGCTCGAGCGGCAATGCATCGCCAACCGCACCGCACCTTCATTTTCAGGTACTACTCTTTCGTGACCGGTATTGGGAAGGAGAAGCGGTGAATCCATACGGCATCTTCGAGCTCGCGGGAAAACGGCGTTAATGCGCGGCAAGGAGCGGGCAGAATTACGCGCCGCGGCGCACCACCTCGACCCTATCGTCCATGTGGGAGTGGGCGGCCTCACCGACGCCGTCATCGCGTCGCTCGATGACGCGTTGCGCACGCACGAGCTCGTGAAGGTTCAGCTAGGCAAGCACCTCGAGGTCAGCGCAAAGGAAGCAGCGACCGCGTTGGCGACGGCGACAGCCAGCGAAGTGATTCAGGTCATTGGGAGAACGTGCACGTTGTACCGGCCGAAGCCGCTGACGACAGAATAGGAGCGGGGAGCACGGAGCCAGGGGCGATTTGGCTACTGTCGCTCCTTGCTCCCTGCTCCTTGCTCTTCGCTCCGAGGCGTCCCAAGCGCCGTAAGCACGCGCCATGGAGTGAGCGGGATCTCCGTGAAGTCGACCCCTAACGCGTCCGCGACGGCGTTGGCGATCGCAGGCGCCGTGGGGATCACTGGCGGCTCTGCGAGTCCGCGGGCTCCGACGTGGTTGGCGCGCACGTCAACGGCATCGATGCACCAGGCTTCGATCCGCGGCACATCGGCCATTGTCGGTATTTTGTAATCGTGAGTTGTGGGATTCAGAGGTAAACCGGTCGCTTGGTCGAGTACGCGCTCCTCGTACAGCGCGTAACCCAGCCCCTGCAATATTCCACCCTCGAGCTGACTCTCGGCGAGCGTGGGGTTGATGACGCGGCCAACGTCATGCGCCGCGACGATGCGAAGCACGCGCACGTGTCCCGTAGCGCCGTCCACCGCGACCTCGGCGAACTGCGCGCCAAAACTCATGAGACCCAGCTTCTGCTCGTTAGGTGCGCGCGTGCCGTGGCCGGAAATCATCACGTTCCCCAGGCGCTTCATGAGATCGGCGAACGTGATCTTGCAGACGCCGTCCGGCGTCGTGATCATCGAGTCCCGCGTATCGAGGTCCTCAGGTTTGCACTCGAGCACCTCGGCGGCCGCTTCCAGCAGTTGCGCACGCGCGTCGACCGCCGCCATGCGCACCGCGGGACCGACCGACGCCGTCGTCATCGAGCCCCACGAGTTGCCCGCGTACGGCGTCCGCTCTGTATCCCCCAGCACCATCCGCACGTCGGCCAGGCGGGCGCCTAACGATTCGGCGGCGATCTGAGCGAGCACGGTGCGTGCGCCTGTACCCAGGTCCTGGGTACCGGAGAGGGCCTCGGCAGTTCCGTCTGAGTGGATGACGACCGTCGCGTAGGCCGGAGGGCCTCCGCCTGCCGGCCAGACCTGTGCGGCCAATCCGAAGCCGCGCCGCTCGTTAGGCCGCAGTGGATCATTGCGGCGATCCGCGCGCGTGGGCCAGCCAAAGCGATCGGCAGCTTCGGAGAAACAGCGGCGCAGACCGTCGCTGGAGTACTCGCGGTCCTTGAGCTGATCACGCGCGGCGTAGTTGCGCAGCCGCAACTCCAACGGATCCATGTGTAACTCGCGCGCCAGCGTGTCCATCGCGCGCTCGAGCCCAAATGCGCCCTCGGTGTGTCCCGGGCCGCGGAACGCCTGCATCGCTTGCGAGTGCGTGAAGACGTAGCGCTCCGTCGTGCGCACGTTCGGACACGCGTACAACTGGTGATAGATCTGCGCCGGACCGCCTTCCCACCCTCCGACCCCGAGTGCGACCCATGCATCGCACACGATGACCGTGAGCGTCCCGTCGCGTTTCGCGCCTAGCGTTACGCGTTGCACAGTGGCGGGTCGGTGGCCGGTATCGGTCTGTTCGCCTTCGCGATCCAGCACACAGCGCACGGGGTTACCTGTGCGCTTGGCAAAAAGCGCCGCTACGACGGTGTGTGGGCCCGCGTGGTTCTTCCCGCCGAAGCCGCCGCCCATGTAGTCCATGAGCACGCGCACCGATGTGCGAGGCATGCCCAACGCGCGAGCCAGCTCGTCGCGCACGCGGAAGATGCCTTGGGTCGACTCCCACACGGTCAGATGATCGCCCTCGAACCGTGCGACGGCGGCATGCGGCTCGAGCGGAGTGTGCAGCGCCGACGGCGTGCGGTATGCGCGCCTAACGAGAACGTCCGCCTCGCGCAAGCCGCGCTCGACATCGCCGCGTTCCACGACGTCGACGGCGTCTCCCACCATGTGGCTGGACCGCACCAACGGCTCGTGGGCGTCGGCCGCAACAACCGGGTCCAGCGTTGGCCGCGTATTGGCGATCACAGGCTCGAGCGCTGCGCATCCAGCCAGCGCGGCGGCATGCGATTCGGCGCACACAGCCGCAATCGCCTGGCCGCCATACGTCACCGCAGGATCGAAAAGCGCGACCCCGGCAAAGCGCACGGGACGCGGCAGGTCTTCGGCCGTGATCACGTCGATCACGCCGGGCACAGCTCGCGCCGCGGCGACGTCGAGACGCTCGACGCGGCCGGGTCCCACGGGCGCACGCGCGATCACTGCGTGGAGCATCCCGGGAAGCGTGATGTCCGTCGTGTACGTGGCTCGGCCGGTGACTTTCACGGCGGCATCGCGTCGCGTTACGCGGGCGCCGACGATCTTGAGGGCGGCGTCGGCGGGCCACGGCGCGACGTCGAACTCGGGCGTCTCAACGACGCGCCGCTCGTCGCGCCCTTCCACCTCCACGATGGTGGCGATGTACCGCTTGCGTTTCTCGTTAGGCATTATTCTGCGCCACCGACTGAATCGCCCGCACGATCTTGGGATACGTCCCACAGCGGCACAGGTTGCCGCTCATGCCATGCGCGATGTTATCGAGCGACGGCGCCGGGTCGTGGTGCAGGAGTGCGATGGCCGCCAGGATCTGTCCTGGTGTGCAAAAGCCGCACTGCACCGCGTCGTGCTCGATGAACGCGCGCTGCATCGCGTGCAGCTCATCCGCTGTCGATATTCCTTCGATCGTTGTCACCTCGCGTCCCGCACACGCCACCGCGAGCGTCAGGCAACTGTAGACGTTCATCCCGTCGAGCAGGACGGTGCATGCCCCGCACTCGCCGCGTTCGCACCCCGGCTTCGCGCCCGTCAGCGAAAGGCGTTCACGCAACACACTCAGCAGCGTGTCCGTCGGGGCCACGGCAACCTCGCGTTCCCGACCGTTTACAGTCAGCTTCACGCCGAGCTATAGCCATGATAGGGCCGTATGTCCAGCCGCGCTGGCGTGCCTCCGCGGTGACTTCTACCGTCCATACGGAGCGGCTATCTTAGCCAAGCAACTTCTTTCATCCTGATCGGCACGTACCGGTTTCATGCCTTACGTCATCACAGAAGCCTGCATCGGCACCAAGGACAAATCGTGCGTCGACGTCTGCCCCGTCGACTGCATTTATGAAGGCGAGAAGATGTTGTTCATCCATCCCGATGAGTGCATCGATTGCGGGGCCTGCGAGCCCGAATGCCCGGTCACGGCGATCTTCCCGGAAGAAGACGTGCCCGCGAACCTCAAGCAATACGTGCAGATCAACAGGGACATCTTCTCGAGCGATAATCCGCCGGGTCGGCCCCAGCGCTGACGTTCGTTAGGCGACCCACCGCGCCATGAGGCCGACGGCCTCGAGCACGCGCGGGCAATATTGCTCGAGGTAAACATCGTCCAGCGGATCCGTGCGGTCCTCCTGCACCGCGGCGAGCGCAGCTGCGCCGTCGAAATCCACATACGACAAACGGAGAGTGAGCTCCTCATCGGGTCGGCCGAAGGCCGAACCAGGGAGCGTGGCTACCCCGGTTTCCGCGAGCAGCCGACGACACAGCTCGGCGCCCGAACGCACACCGCGCTGCGCGAGCCTCGCCGCGAGCGGCGTGAAATCAGGAAAGAGATAGAAGCCGCCATGCGGCTCGACGACGAGTGCGCCGGCGGCGCTCAGCATTCGCGTGCAACGGCTGCCTAACGCACGGAGGATGCGTCGCGAATCTCGGAGAAAGAGGTCGATGTCGGGTCCGCCGCGGAAGGCCGTCACGGCCGCGTATTGGATCGGCGCGCTGACAGCGCTGAATGTCTCGCTCGCGCCAACGGCCACGGCATCGAGGAGCCAGCGCAGTTGCGGCGCGAATGCGAACGTACCGAGGCGCCAACCGCCGGCGCCGCACCATTTGCTCAGGCCCGAGCTTACGATCGTCCCTTCCGGATAGAATGTCGCGAGGGATAGCGCCTCGCCGGTGTGATCCAGCAACCCGTATATCTCATCGGCGATCACGATGAGCCGATGCTCGCGCGCGACCCGGGCCAACCCCTTCAGCGCCTCGCGCTCGACACGATACCCGTTTGGGTTGCTGGGCGAGTTGAGGATCAACAGCCTGGGACCGGCGTGCGCCACCGCGAGCGCAGACTCCAGAGCGTTAGGCGTTAGGTGCCAGTGGTCCTCGCGCCGTGTCGGTATCCACATGACCGCGCGTCCGGCCAAGTGCGCCTGCGGCACATACGACACCCACGACGGCGACGGAACGAGCAGCTGGGCGTCGAGCACGAGCTGCGTGAGAAACATCAGCTCCTTCGAGCCCGGCCCGATCAGGATATCATCCGCGCGAAACTCGAGCGCTTGCAACGTGCGATGATGTTCGGCGACAGCTTCGCGCAGCTCCGGCAGCCCCTTGACCGGGAGATAGTCCTTCTCGTGCGCATGCTGCTTGAGCGCAGCCACCACGCGGACTGGCACCGGGAATGGTGACTGCCCCAACCCGAGCTTGTAGATGATGCGGCCTTCCCGCTGCAGCCGGTTCGACAGCTCGTTGATCGCCAGCGTTGGCGAGGACCGCAGCGCGCGCACGCGTTCGTCGAGCCAATCGGGTCCCGGAGCGGCCCGTTGTAGCGAAGGCGCCGTGCCGGCTGGCTCGTTAGGCATGCTTCACGGTGGCCAGGAACTCACTGACGACGTGATTGAACGCCGCGGGGCGTTCCATGTTGCTCACATGGCCGGCGTGGGCGAGCACTTCCAGCCGGCTGCCATATATCGCGCGATGCATGGCTTGCGCGTCGGCCACGGGGGTGAGCACATCGTCTTCCCCCACCACCAGAAGGGTCAGCACGTCGATTGTCGGTAGGGTGGCCGTGGAATCCGGACGTTCCCGCAACGCTTCCAGTGCACCGACAACCCCCGCGACGGTGGCTTTTGCGAGCATGCGGTAAACCGTGTCGACAATATGCGGCGCGGTTTCTCGCGTGTGCTTGCCGACCATCCCCGAGATCAGCGCATCGGCGACCGCTGCGCTTCCGCGGTCGCGGGCAAGCTGCGCCATCGTCCGACGCTTGTCGCGCGCCTCGTCATTGTCGGCTGTGGCTTTTGTGTCCGCGAGGATAAGCGCCCGAATCCGTTTCTTGTGCCGGCGCCACATGGCCAGCGCGATGTATCCCCCCATCGAAAGGCCGCAGATCACTGCGTCATTCAGCCCCAGCGAATCCATGAATGCCGCGACGTCGTCGGCGTATTGGTCCATTGAATAAGGCGGCGACACGCTACTCTCGCCGAAGCCACGCAGGTCGGGCGCGATACAACGCACGTGACTTCCCAGCGCCGCGAGCTGGGAGGACCAGAGCGTACGGTCGTGAGGAAATCCGTGGAGGAAGAGAACCGCCAGGTCATTTCCGCGGCCGGCTTCGTCATATCCCAGCCGTAGACGATCCAGTGTGGCAATCACGGGTAGATACGAGGAGCGAGGAGCGAGGCGTGAGGAGCGATGGATAATGCTGTCCGCCCCTCGTGGCGTGCTAGATTCCCCGCCGGTTCGCCGCCCCACGCTGCCTGCTTCTCGCTCCAGGGTGTCGCAGCATGGTGCGTTGGGGGTATGGAGGCTTCAGTTGAGAGAATGAAAGCAGTTACCAAGGTCAGCGACGCTCCTTCTTACCTCGACACCGCCGCTGCTGTCGAACGCTTTGTCGCACAGATCGGCGACACGCGCATGCTCGCCGTGGACACGGAAGGGGCCAGCTTCCATCGCTACCACGACCGCATTTACCTGTTGCAGCTATCGACGCCCGAACGGCACGCGATCATCGATCCTCTCCGCGCGGGCAACCTGGACCCGCTCCGTACGCTCGTGGAATCCCCGGATGTGGAGGTTGTTTTCCATGACGCGGACTACGACCTCCGACTGCTGCATCAGGATTACGGTTGGCAGGTCGGCAACATTTTCGATACGCGGATAGCGGCCCAGCTGTTAGGCATCCGCGCTTTTGGTCTGGCGGCGCTCCTCGAGCAGAACTTCGCCGTGCGGCTGGACAAGCGTTTTCAGCGCGCCGACTGGTCGATGCGGCCGCTGTCTCAAGACATGCTCTCGTACGCCGCGCAAGACACCATGCACCTCCTCGCCCTACGCGAGCGGTTGCGGGATGAGCTGATGCGGCGCGGACGGTGGGACTGGGCTACTGAGGAGTTCGCACGTCTGGAAGGGACGCGCTGGGACGAAGAGGACCCCGGTGGTGCATTTCTGCGCATCAAAGGCGCTCGGGACCTCACTCGCCGTGAGCTGGCTGTCTTGCGAGAGCTGGTGCCATGGCGCGAAGAAGTCGCGCGAGAGCTCGACCGGAGTACGTTCCGCGTCGTAGCCAACGAAGTGCTTCTGGAGCTTTCGCGGCGCGGCCCGTCATCTAAGGCCGAGTTGGCGGCGATCAAAGGGATGCCTCGGGGGATGGTGGAAGCGCGCGGCGCCGCGCTGATCGCGGCGGTGCAGCGCGGGTTGAAAGTTGCCGAGGGCGAGCTGCCGCGTTTTCCGAAGGCGCCCCGCTGGGCGCGCGACCCTGACTTCGATGATCGTGTCAATCGACTGCGGCAAGTGCGCGACGCGAAAGCGCGTGAGCTCGATCTGGAACCGGGCGTATTGTGCGCCCGCGAGCGTCTCGAGGCTATCGCGCGCCGCAAGCCGGATACGCTCGAGGATCTGGCCGAGGTTCCGGAGCTGCGCCGCTGGCAAATCGACGTTTTGGGGGAAGAGCTTCTGAAAGCGATGATGCCGCCCGGCGCGCGCCGCGGAAACGGGGCCTAACGATGCGATTGGCGCGACACGCGTGCGGTGTGTTTTACGCGCTGCTCGGCGCAACGACCGCAGCCGCGCAGATCACGGTGACGAGCGATACCAGTGGTTTACCGCCTATCATGCGCGAGTTCCGCGGAGTGTGGATCGCAACTGTCGACAATATCGACTGGCCGTCGAAACCGGGGTTGAGCACGGCAGTACAACAGCGCGAGCTCCGAGCCTTGCTCGACCGGGCGCAGGCGCTGCGCATGAATGCGATCATCTTTCAAGTCCGTCCCTCGGCCGATGCCTTGTACGCGTCGAAGCTGGAGCCCTGGTCGAGTTTCCTGACTGGCAAACAGGGGCGCGCGCCGCGTCCGGCATACGATCCTCTGGCGTTTGCGATCAAAGAAGCGCACGCGCGAGGTATGGAGCTGCACGCCTGGTTCAACCCCTACCGCGCGAAGCACCCCGGCGACAAGTCGCAGCCGGCGCCGAACCATGTGAGCCGGGCGCGGCCGTCCCTCGTTAGGCGGTATGGACAGTTCCTCTGGATGGACCCGGGAGAACCGGCGGTCCGCGAGCATACGCTGCGCGTCGTCCTGGACGTCGTCCGCCGCTATGACATCGATGGTGTACACATCGACGACTACTTCTACCCGTATCCCGAAGGCGGAAACGACTTTCCAGACGACGCAACCTTCAAGCGTTATCAGGAGAGGTTGGGGCTGTTGTCGCGTGCCGATTGGCGGCGCGAAAACGTCGATTCGCTCGTCCACGCGTTGTATGCCGGCATCAAAGAGATCAAACCCTGGGTGAAATTCGGCATCTCTCCCTTCGGCATATGGCGGCCGGGCAATCCGGCGAGCGTGCGTGGCCTGGACGCTTACGAACGCTTGTACGCGGACGCGCGCAAATGGATGAACGAAGGGTGGGCCGACTATTTCACGCCACAGCTCTATTGGCGTACCGACGCTCCCGAGCAGCGCTACCTCGACTTGTTAGGCTGGTGGATCAGCGAGAACATCATGGGCCGCCACATGTGGCCGGGGAATTTCACGAGTCGCGCGACGTCAGCGGCGCGCAACTTGTGGGATCCCAGCGAAGTCGTCGCGCAAATCCGCGTCACTCGGCTCCAACCCGGAGCATCGGGGAACATTCATTTCAGCATGAAGGCGTTCGGTCTCTCTCCCTCACTGAGCGCGAGCCTGACGCGCGACGTCTACAACGTGCCGGCACTCGTTCCGGCTTCGCCCTGGCTCGCCGATAGCGCTCCGCCCACGCCCAAGGTGGTCGCCCGCAAAAAAGGGGCGGGATTGGAGCTCCGCCTAACGCCGCCCGCCGGAAGCGTGGTGCGGCTCTGGACGGTACGCTGGCGCAATGAGACCGGCTGGAGCTCGCGGATCGTGCCCGGTGCTGAACGCGGCGTGGTCCTCGATGGGGCGAAGGTTGCCGTCGTCACCGCGCTCGATCGCTTCGCGATGGAATCGGCGCCGGTTATCGTCGACGTGGTACGACAGACCAGCGCGATTAACAGCTCGAGATAACAACTAACTGCACTTTCCGGTGACCAGTTTCGCGTTCTACAGTTTGCAGTGACTGAACTGGGCACTCACAAACACGTAACTGACGACTGGAATCTGCAGTTTGTGGAGCCGTAGCGTCTGTCAGAAACCGAGATAAGCGCGAACCCTCGGCTCGATGCGATCTGGAGTCCAGGGCGGCGACCAGACCAGGTTCACCGCTACTTCACCAACTCCCGGCAGCGCACGCAGCTCCCGCTCGGCGTCTGTCATGATCTCCGGGCCAGAGGGACAGGCCGGCGACGTTAGGCTCATGTCCACGCGAACATCGCGCCCGTCTACGGCAATGTCGTAAACGAGACCCATATCGATGATGTTGAGGTTGATCTCGGGGTCCTTTACGCGGCGCAGCGCAAGCTTCACCGCATCGACCGTCAACTCACTTTCCGGCGCCTCGGCTGATTCGGCGCGCTCGTCCATAAGCTCCTCGACCTCCAGGTCTCCACGCCCAATATGACGTGGTGCGGCTACCCCGCGCGACGCTTTGTGGTCGTTGTTTTCTTGGCCGACGCTGACTTGGAGCGAACGACAGGCTTCTTTGAGGAAGCCTTCTTGGAGCGAACCACGCGCGTTGTCGCCGTGCGGCCGCGACGCGACGAGCTTCGGGCAGATCGGCTGCGACGGATCGGATTCCAGCCCACGCGCTTATCGGCCCGGTACGCGACCTTGTCGTCGATCGCGAATTCAGCGTCAGTCACCGCAAACGCCGCAGCGTCGGCAAGGTCCGCGCGCACATCCGAGATCACGCGACCGGGACGCTTCGCCTTTGCGGCATGCACGCGGTTCGTCAACAGGATGACAAACATGTTGCGATCGGGATCGATCCACATGGACGTCCCGGTAAAACCGGTGTGTCCATAGGCTCGCGGAGTGAGGTAGATCCCGGACGAACCGTCGCCGTCGGCCGTATCCCAGCCTAACGCACGGGAGCCTCCATTGTAGTTCCCGCCGGCGCGGCGCGTGAATGTCGCCACCGTCGAATCGCTGACGATGCGAACGCTGTCGTATTCGCCGCCGTTCAACATCATCTGGGCGAAGACGGAAAGGTCCGCAGCCGTGGAAAACAACCCAGCATGTCCAGCGACGCCGCCAAGTACGTACGCATTCTCGTCGTGAACCTGACCCCGAAGCGGATAGCCGCGCGGGGGCGCGATTTCGGTGGGCGCAATGCGGTAGTGCACCGAATCGGGGGGATTGAAGTACGTGTCGCTCATGCCTAACGGCTCGAAGACACGTCGCTTGACGAAGGCATCGAGCGACTCACCGGCGATCGCTTCCAGCGCCCAGCCGAGGACGTCGGCACCGAGGTCGGAATAGACGAAGCAGGCGCCGGGCTCGCAGGCGAGCGGCGTCGCGATGACGGCCCAACGCGCACCCGACGGAGTATTGGCCAAACGCCAAAGCTGACGTCCGGCCGGAAGACCGGAGCGGTGCGTGAGCAGGTGCCTAACAGTGACTCGGTCCTTGCCTCCCCCCGCGAAGTCGGGGAGATAGCGCGACACCGGCGCGTCCAGATCCAGCTTGCCTTCATCGTAGAGGATCATGGCGGCGGTGGTTGTCGCCACGACTTTGGTGAGCGATGCCAGGTCGTAGATCGTGCGATCTGCCCGAACGGCAGGACTTCCGCCACGCCAGTCGAGCTTCCCAAAGCCCTTTTCGAACACCGAGTAACCGTCGCGTCCTACAACGACTGCCGCACCCGGAAAGCCCCCGGCATCCAGTCCCCGTTTCACCACCCGGTCAATCGCGCGCAGCCGCTCCATGGACATGCGAACATCCGCGGGGGCGCGCGACGGGAGACCGTCGCCCGAAGTCAGCAGGGCAGCGAGGGTGAGGGAGATTAACACGGCGGCTTACAAACGCTTATGCAGCAACGAGTTGGGGGATGAATTGCGCCGCCGTTTGCTTTGCGCGGAGTAGAACCCGCGCAACGGAGGGGTTTTTAGATAGGAAAATTTGGAACTACTGTCAAGACGAGATATGCCGAGCGGAGGTCAATGTTCCACAATAGGTTACGCTTCTAATGTGATGTAACGCATGAGACGATTCTAATCTTACTCTAATGACCGAACTCGGCCGCTACTAAGTCAAGAACCGGACCGAACAACAAATCCGCAGGAACAAATCCTTTCTCTTCGGACATGAGTACTCTGTTTTGCGTTGTGAGGTCCATCACAATTCTCACGAGCGCGAAACCAGTAACCCGAACTCTCGAAAACTGCGTTTACTACCGACTGACAAGGGGGCTCGTGCAACCACGAGCGCCCAGTTGGTGACTTATTCCACGCATGGCCACGCACGAAACGATCGCACGAGCAATCGCGGGCGATGAGCGGGCGCTGCGGTCCATTTGGACGCAGCATGCTCCGCATATCGATGCTGTCGTTAGGCGGCTTGTCGGCGATCCCGACCTGTCGGCGGACATCGCGCAGGAAGTCTGGATTCAGATCTTCCGCGCCTTGCCGAGCTACAGGGGCGATTCACAGTTCGGGACGTGGGCGCACCGGATCGCGGTCAACCGCACGCTCAACGCGTTGCGTAGCGCGCGCCGCCTTGCGCGCGTCGAGTTCGAGATCGACGAGAGCTCAGCTTCGGTGGAGCCCGACAGCGATCGCACGCTGCTGGCGGCGACGATCGAGGAGGCGACGGCGAAGTTGTCTCCGGGGGCGCGCACGGTGTTCGTCATGCATGATGTCGAGGGTTACACGCACGAGGAGATTGCACGTGAGTTGGGCATAACGCCCGGCGGTTCCAAGTCGCAACTCTTCAAAGCTCGAGCAAAACTCCGGCGCCTGCTCGGGCATGTCGTCGAAGGACTACAAGCCGGAAAAGAGGGAGAACATGCTGCACCTGTCTATTGAACGTCTCGCCGAGCTTGGCGATGTCGAGCCGACGCGAGACGAAGCGGAACACCTCGCGCAGTGCGCTCAGTGTGCACGCGAGCGCGCCGCATATCGCCGTCTCACCGCGCTCGCGGGCGATGAACGGTCACGTCTGGGTCCGCCGCTTACCGAGTGGGGACTGTTGCGCGAGCGTCTGGTCGCTGATGGGCTCGTTCGTGACAACGCGCGCTGGAGCGTCGCGTTAGGCAGCTCTCGCCGCTGGATGCAGGCCGCGGCGGCTGCGTTCCTGGTGGTAGGTGGTGTCTTCGCCGGTCGTGTCTCGGCGGGAATGTCAGTGGCCCAGGCGGTGGCGGCCGGACAGCGCGCCGACACCACAACGGTCGAATTCAGGTCCCCCTCAGAAGCGCTCGCGGTCCTCAACCGGGCATACGAGGAATACTCCTCGGCGGCGACGTACCTCGCGGCCAACGATACCGTGAGCACCGATCGCGCGTTCGACAGGTTCCGTGCGCGTCTGGCGTTCCTCGACGAGGTGGCGCAGAGCACGCGCGAAGCTCTGGCCGAAGCGCCGCAGGATCCGCTCATCAATCAGTTCTACGTGTCCACGTTAGGCGCTCGTGACGCGACGTTGCAGCGCATGGGTCAGGTCGTGCAAGTCGGCAATCAACTCGGCAGGTGGTAAGACGATGGTTCGTGTTGCGTTAGCGGTAACAATCGCTGGATTGCTCGCGCTGAGCGCGCCGGCGCATGCGTTTCAGGTGCGCGCGCGCGGCGTGCAGCAGGATTCACTGACCGAGAAGCGCAAAGAGCTGCAAGTGGTGTTGCTCCGTCAGCGCGCGATCGCTCAGGAGATTCGGCGCACGAACGACGCGTTCAAGCGCGCCGGGAGTGAGCCCGAGCGCGAAGTTGTACGCGTGAAGCTTACCGATCTGCACGACCGCATGGCGCGCACGCTCACCGAGCTGGAGATGGTGAAGGCGCACATTCAATCGTTGTGCATGTCGCGTCCCGGGCCGGACGGCTGGATAGGCATCAACTTCAACGCCGATGTGGAAGTCACCACGTCCCCTAACGCTACGCGGTTCGAGTTCGGAAAGCGGTATCCAGTCATCGTGAGTGTGGAGCCGGGATCACCGGCGCAGAAAGCCGGACTCGTGGCCGGCGATGAGCTGGTGACGATCGATGGTCGTGACATGATCAGCGTTTCCATGGATGTGGCGGCGCTGCTCAAGCCGGGTGCTCAGTTGCCGGTGCGTGTTCGGCGCGACGGCGCGCTGCGCACAATCACTGTGTTGGTCGAGCCCAAACCTCAGGGCTTCGCGCCGTGTCCGTGGGTCGATGTAGCTGTCGCTCCCATACCGTTGGCGATGGAGGAGAAGATGCTCGTGCGGCCGGAGCCTAACGGCTTCGGGTTCGTGATCACGACGGACAGCGGGAAGGTGTTGGCGCGAACGAGAAAGGTGCAGCCGGAAGCGCTTCCGCGTGGAGCCGAGGTGATGACGCCTGTTCTGCCGCCCACGCCATACACACACCGCTTTCAGCCAGGGCTTCCCAGCGCCAATGCCACGTTACTCGGCGCTGTGCTAATACCGCCTAACGTAGATTTGCGCGAAGGGCTGGAAATTGAAGACGGCTTTCTCGTGCTGCACGTCTATCCTGGTACCGTGGCGTTCGACGCGGGACTGCGCGCGGGCGACGTCATCACCAGCGTAAATGGCCGTAAGCCGAGGACGATCCGCGAATTGATCAAGGCGCTTGATGAGGCGGGCGACGGGGCTTCGCTGCTGCGCGTCGCGTCGCGCCGCAGCGCGAAACCGCGTGTCGTGCGGTTGAGCCCGAACTAACGCGGCCTAACGAGCGCTGAAGCGCGCGCGGCCCGAGCCTAACGGGCCCGGAGGCAGCGAGTAGAGCAGATACGCAGTCGAGCGGTCGGCCGTCGAGAGCTGCTTCACGCGGACGCGCGGCGTCATGATGCTCGTCGTGTCGCGCGTGTGATCGAGGCCGATGAGGTGCCCGACTTCGTGCAGGGCGATGGCACGCGTCGCGTCGAGATCGAGCGCCGTTCCATCCCGGTGATGCACCGCGAGCTGGATGCTCGCGTCGACGATCCACCACGAGTCGTTGTGCGCCCAGAGCGTCTTGCCGCTGATGGACTCGTTGAAGTGATCGGTCCATGTCACGTGAACGTCGGCTGTAGCCGAATCCAGCACGAACGTGAAGCTCAACGGCAGCCCGGTCTCGGACCATTCCGTGAACGCTGCGCGGACGATCTCGGCGCGCTCGTCGCTCCAGTCACTGAGCCAGCTCCCCTGCTGAATCCAGACACGCAATGGATTCACGAGCCGATCGGGCCAGCGCGCGAGGGCGGAGTCGTGGGCGATGATGACGTCGCTGATGAAGGTGCCACTGGCGCGCTCACGCAGCCGACGCAGCACTTCTTCGGGGCCTAACGCGGGGCGCGAGATGCTGCTCGGCCGCACGTTGATGGCGGGTCTCGCGGGGGTCGCTGTCGCTGCGCGGTCCACCGAGCCAGCTTTCCCCAGGGGCGCCGTTTCGCCGTGCTCTTCACGCTCATGACTGATCGCGCTCGTCTCGCGCGCCTGCACGCCAACAAAGGCGGCGAAGCTCGAAAGAACGACTAACAACGTGATGTCGAGACGCTTCATGAACGGGCGGCGTGCGGCGTTGTGTTTACAAAAAGGCGCTCGAAAGCGCCGATAAAGTTTCGAACTTCGATCTATCGTCCAGCGACTCGCCGCCACGACGCGGGCAATTGACGCGCCACACATCATAACGACCATACGCCAACCAGTCGACAAAGAATTTTCTAAACTTTTCTCTCTGCGTTTGACGCACTGCGCGCGCGAACGCCACTGATTGGAAAATTCCAATCGAAGTTTTTTTCGTCGCGGCTGCGCAGCACTGGTTGCATGACCGCGACGAAGATCAGCGCGATGTCCGCCCTATGTTTTTCTTCTGATCAGTCGTCGTCGACGACACGAGGCGGAAGAAAGTGCCTTGTGTTGTAGCGCCAATTGTAGCGCTCAGGGCGCGTCGTTGTTCCGCGCCGAGATTTCGTCGATCGCCCACGCGGCGTGCTCGCGAACCATCGCGTTCGAGTTGCCGGCGCTTTCCAGGAATTGGATATCGTCCGTTGTGCCCACGTTGCCGAGAACTACGGCAGCGTTGCGCTGGAGCCCGTGGAGTTTGGCCCGCTTGAGCGGCGAGTTCTTGAAGTGTGCGCGGAAATCCTGGTCGGACATGGCCATGATGGAGCGCGCCAGGCGGCGCGCGTCGCCACCGACGGCCGCACGCGGGGCAAAGGGCGAATCGTCCGGAAGCTCGTGTGCAAAGCGAACGTTCCAGGGACACACTTCCTGACAGATATCGCAGCCGAACACATGGTCACCCAGGGCTGATCGCAGCGCCTCCGGGAGCGCACCGCGCAATTCGATCGTTAGGTACGAGATGCAACGCCGCGCATCCAACTCCCGGGGCCTAACGAATGCTCCAGTGGGACACG
>DATFBW010000153.1:0-4350 GCA_035253645.1 Gemmatimonadaceae bacterium
CGACTCGACAGGGCCGATAAAGCCGTACTCACCCGCAACGATGGGTGGCGGTTCCAACACGGTGACCACCTTCACATCGCGTTGGCCTATTTCGCCAAGACTCGCAGCCGTTTCCACGGCGCTATCGCAGGCCTTTGTCCCGTCCGTTGCGAGCACGATCGGCTCGCTCGGTGCCATATCAGGATCCCACATAACGACCTCCATTGGTTGCGCGGCGCGTTCGCGTATGCCGTCACTCAAGGGTAGGTCGCGCTCCTCAATGAAGCAGTCGGTGATCACACCAACCGTGCGTCAGGGGATTTGCTAATGCGGCGCTGTGCGCCGCGCGATGGGATGTGGGCCACTGGACTGAGCATCCAGCGCGACCAGCATGATGAATTCCCAGCTCTTGCAGTGCCGGAAGAAGGAGAGCGAGGCCGCCGCCGCGCCTAACGTGAGTACCACGTAGGCCACAGTCAGTCCGCGCTCGAGCTCCTGTCCGCTCGTAACACTGAACACGCTTGCGGCCAGCAGCGCCATCCCTATGGTCACGGCTTTGATGAGAAGCGCGCCGGCAAGCACAAAGCCCCAGCCCTTCCCTCGCCGCATCAGGACAACGCCGAGAACAGCCAGCGGCATAACGAGGCCGAGATCGAGCGCGTACACGAAGTTGCCCGCTCCCTGCGAGCGCTCGATGAGCGGCGGTAGGGTATCGGCCGCGATGGCCGCAACGACAGGCCCGAGCTCGGACACCGCGAGCACGACCACGATGCCTACGAGGACAGCGATTGCCGGTGCGCGGGGCGTCGTCGCGTCGAAGCTGAGCTCCACGCGCGAAATATCTATGCCGAGGGCCACTGCACCTAACGCGAAAACCGCGAGAGCGAAAAGCGCGACGTATACGAGAAACAGCGCGTTGAAGCGATAAGCGAAGGCGGCGCCTACGTACGTGTAGAGCAGATATCCCAGCAACCCGATCCATACGATGCGGGCGCGGGTTGACGGCCGTCGCAGATGTGGAAGCATTGCGACCAGCACGAAGCTGGCCACGAAGGTAACGAGGTCCTGCCCGCGCATGGCCGGCGTCAGGATTCGCTCGCGGTAAAAGTCAGGGACGAACAGCCCGACGGCGCTCGCGAGAACGGAGAGTGGAAGGAGGAGACTCGTTAGGAGCCAAGCCTTGCGCGCCGGGGTTCTCATGGTTGCACGACGAGCGCGGTCACCATGCCGATCATGCCATGCTGCGATTCCGCGTGCGGCAGGATGTGGCAGTGGAAGGCCCACGTTCCCGGCATCGTGCAATTCACAACCACGTCCCAGCGTTCGCCGGGAGCGACGTTGAGCGTGTCGCACTTCCAGGGCGCCGGTTGCGGCCAGCCATCCTTGTCGATGACTGTCATGTGCATGCCATGCAGGTGCATGGGATGGATCATCATCCCTTCGTTCATGAAGCGGATGCGCACCTTCTGGCCAAGCTTTGCCACGATCGGCTCCGTCGCCGGAAAGCTCTTGCCGTTGAGCGTGTAGCCGTGGATGCCGTCGTTGAGGATCATCACGTAATCCACGTCGCACCGCTCGATGGGACGCACCGCCTTGGGTTCTGCGATAAAGGCGCCTAACAAGCCGAGCCCGACCTGCTTGGCGGCATTGTGATGCGAATGATACATGTGCGACCCCGCGTTAGGCACCACAAATTCGTACGTGTACGTCTCGCCGGGCCTGATCGGCGGCTGCGTGATGAACGGGACGCCATCCAAACCGTTAGGCAGCTCCAGGCCGTGGAAGTGGATCGCCGTTGATTCGGGCAGCTCGTTTTTGAGAATGACCCGTACGCGCTCTCCTTCCCGCACGCGGATCTGTGGTCCCGGGAGCTGATCGTTGTATGTCCACGCCTCAACAGTGACTCCGGGCGACGTCTCCCAGCGGATGCTGCGCGCCGTGAGCTCGAACACTTTGACGCCCGCGACCACCTTCGGCTCCATCAACACATTTCCTTTGCCGGCGGTTTTTGCTGGGAATGCCTTTACGCCTGCTTCGTGCATGCGATCCATCTCATCCGCCGTGTTGCCCGATGGTGGCGTGACCGGATGAGCCGCCATGGTTCCGCCAGAGTGGTCGCTGTCGGCGGTTGGCAACGCTGCGACTTTCGCCGCGGCTGTCCTGCTATCGCAAGCGGCGAGCACGCCGCCGGCGATCGCCGTCATGGCGCCTGCTTTGAGAAACGCGCGACGGCCTTCAGCTACTGCGCGTGGAGTTCGATTGGACATGGGAGCAAACCTCGGCTAGGCCGGAGCTGGTGTTCCTCTAAGTCTCGGCGCTCAGCCTCAGGCAAACGGTCAGGTAAGCCACGAATTCGCGTGCGGGGCTTTCGGGGTGTGATGTAGGCGTTTCCCGGACAAGCCGATTGCGGCAGGATCCTCAGTTGAGACGCGGCACGCGTGGCCGTGAGCTCCTCGAGCTATTCGCGGCGTTGCTCGTTGGAGTCGGAGTCGCGATCACCAGACGCAGCTGCCGCGTCGGGCCTGATCTCGTTGTGGCGGATCTGCCCGCCGACGTTCGCCGTGGCGGTCAGCAATCCGCCGATCGTTAGGCCCGTTGCCAGACCTGCCGCTGCCACCCAACGCGGCAGAACGCGGCGCCGGTAATACGCGAGCGCGGTTAGTCCCAGTGCCCCGAACGCCACCATGGCTATCGTCGAAGTCCGCGCGAGGTCCTCATGCCGGTCGGTGATGACGTCAGAGAAGCCCGGAAGGTGTTCGATAACCTCCTCCGCAGGTTCGCCAGTCAAGAAAACAGCAATCGAAACCGCGGCCAGAGATGCAAACAACGCCAGGGAAAGCTTGCCGATTTCGCTGTTCCGCCGGATCAGAGCGTATCCCAAGAGGACAATGCCCAGGAACGCACCGACCACGGGGATATGATTTAGAAGCAGATGTAGGTGTACGACGCTCATACGTGCACTCCGCGTGTTCTCGAGAGGCGGCGGATTACCGGGGCCGCCGGGACGGGTGAGAAGTACCTAACGAGACTGAAGGTGTTCATCGGATCCTCTGCATGAATGGCCAAGGTGTTACATCTACTGCTCGGCAGGTCTTGATTGATCGCGCCTAACGCGCCCAACCGCCGGCCTCACTGAAGGTGCTGGCCAGGCCACATCGCGACGGCGCACAAGGCGCGGCGCCTTTGGCCACAGCACAAGCACGGCGACTACGGCCGCAACTGGAAGACCGAAGTCTTCGGGCACGCCGAGCAGTGCCGCGGCCGACGTTCCGACCACGGCCCACAGTATGGGTATGATGAGCAAAGCTCGCGGCACAGAAGGCCACGCCCACAACAACATTGCGAAGGTGAAGACTGTCGTCGGACACGGCAGCCCAAACGTCGGCGCCGCCGGGTACGAGTGACCGAAAGCGGTGCCTAACAGCGGGTACAGCACGAGGGCAAAGACGGCCAGCAGTCCGCCGCTCACACCGGCGAGGTTCCGTTGTGCGCGAAATTGCAGGCGCTCGTGCCATACGCCGAATACCGCGAACAGCGCCGCCTGCAGCGCGAAGAGCGCGCCGAACGCGTACGCAGCTGTGTTGATATGCGTGAAAAAGATGATGTGGTACGCCATGGCCATCCAGAGCCACAAGAGCGCCAGGGTCGCGCTGACAACGCGGCTGCTGAGGCGCCCTCCGCGCAGAGCGAGAACGAGCGCCACGCAGGCCACCGCGTAAAGTCCCCACTGTGCGGGCCAGACAGCCAGGTTGTATTGCCGAAATACCTCGAAGAACTGCTCGGGAGTGAAGGGAAGCTGCATGCGCCGGTCCGGATGCTGTTCTCGTTAGGTTCGTATTCCAATGTATGACACGACCTAGGGCAAACGCGCAGGTAACGTGGTGCTCATGTGAGCGCGCGCGTCAAAAGCGTGAACAGCCCGATCACAAACAGCGAGCCGAAGATGAGTTTGTTGTGCCGGGCTAAACACAATGGAAGGTAGATATCGAAGTTCTCCCTGCGGTCATCCGTGAAACGAGCTGCCACCGCGGTCAGTGGACAGCGCCAGCGATTGGCAGCCAGCACGAGAACTTCGACCCAGACAATAGCCGCCAGAGGCAGCGCCACAATCAAATGCCCACGGTACGCCGCGACTGGAATCGTCAGGATGCAGGCAGCGAAGAACGCCCACACGACAGTATGGATCAGCTTCACCACCCGGAGTGCGGTCGCTGGGTGAACGCGATGCAGCACAGCGGTTGCTTGTTGCGCCGCATCAGTACCTGCCTTGGTGGCGTTAGGCGCGGCTCGCATGTTCGTACGGCATCGCGATGGTTCGTGCGGCATTTGGCGTCGGCAACCAGAGAATGGCGAGTGCTATCCACACGAGCG
>DATFBW010000154.1:0-9554 GCA_035253645.1 Gemmatimonadaceae bacterium
GGACGAATCTGATCATCATCCCCACGATCAATTCCGAAGATTACGTGAGTGTCGAAGTGCTTCAGGAAGTGAGCACCCTAACGACGCAGACCATCCAGGCGGCGCTCAACGCCCCTGTCATCTCCACCCGTGAAGCAGCCACGCACGCGATAATCCGCAATGGCCAGACCGTCGTCATTGGTGGCTTGATCGGCAACTCCACCGAGGTGCGCGACAGCGGGATCCCCTTCCTCAAGGACCTGCCGCTCATCGGTTTCTTCTTCAAGCGGTCGAGCCGGAACCGCGCGCGTACGGAGCTCGCGATTTTCGTCACGCCGTACATCGTGCGCACCGATGCCGAAGCGGATGCGATCCGCGAGCGCGTACGGAGCCGGATGGACAGCATCGGCACCGCGGCCGACTCGATTCGCCGGAAGCCATGACGCGACCGGCTGTCGATTTGCGCGAAGCAGCCGCCGGTGAGTGGGCACGCCGGCTGTCTCCGCGCTATCTCGACCAGCATTGTCTGCTCCCGTTAGGCACCGCCGACGACCGTTCGCTGCTGGTCGCCGCCGGTGAAGCCGTCTCGCAAAGCACGCTGGATGAGCTGGAGCTCCTGTTCGAACGACCGATCCGCCTCGTGGAGGCAAGTGCCGCGGAAATCCGCGCCGCGATCCTCGCGACCACGCGCACGACGGAGATAAGTACCGACGCGAACGGCGACAACGGCGCCGCACAGGGAGAACAGTCGCTCGACGACGCGCGAGCGCTCGCGGCGCAGGCACCGGTCGTACGTCTGGTGAACGTCCTGCTGCTCGATGCGCTGCGGGCGAGCGCCAGCGATGTGCATTTTGAATCCAGCGGGCCGCGCGAGGGCGTGCGAGTGCGTTACCGGCTGGACGGGGTGCTGCATGACATTTCGCGCATCACCGGGCCCGAAGCGCCCGCCGTGATCAGCCGCGTGAAGATCATGGCCGGCCTCAACATCGCCGAGCGGCGCCTGCCTCAAGATGGGCGCTCCCGCGTTAGGCTCGCGGAACGCGATATCGACCTGCGCGTGGCGACGTTGCCGGCGCTGCACGGTGAGAGTGTAGTCGTCAGGCTGCTGGATCGTGGCGCCCACCACCGCGGCCTCGACGAGCTGGGAATGCGGCCAGCCGTCCGTACCGAGTGGGAAACAGTAACCGCGCGATCGAGCGGCCTTGTCCTCGTCACCGGACCAACGGGATCGGGCAAGACCACGACGCTCTACGCCGCGATTGGCCGGCTGAATGCGCCTGGCGTAAAAATCGTCACCGTAGAAGACCCCGTCGAATATCAGATCAGCGGTGTCGTGCAGATGCCTGTCAATCGCAAGGCCGGGCTGACGTTCGCAAGCGCACTCCGCTCCATCCTGCGGCACGACCCCGACATCATTATGGTTGGCGAGACCCGGGACGGAGAGACGGCGGCGATCGCCGTGCAGGCAGCGCTCACCGGGCACCTGGTCTTCACCACGCTGCATACGAACGATGCGCCGAGTGGCGTGACGCGACTCTTGGACATGGCTATCGAGCCGTACCTCGTGAGCGCCACTGTGCAGGCGATCCTGGCTCAACGCCTGGTGCGCCTCCTCTGCGACAATTGCGCTGAGCTGTACACACCTAACGAATCTGCGCTTGCCTCACTCGGTCCTCCCTCCGCGCTCCACGCTCCACGCGCCAACTTTCGTCGTCCGAAGGGGTGCGATGAATGCTCCCAGACCGGCTACCGCGGCCGCGTAGGCATCTACGAGCTCCTCGTGCTCGACGACAAACTGCGGCAGATGATCGTGCAGCGCGTGCCACTCGATGAGTTACGGCGCGCCGCGCGGCAACATGGAATGACGCCGCTTGCCGAGTCGGCGGGACTGCTCGCCGCCGAAGGAAAGACTTCGATCGCAGAAGTCGCGCGGGTGATCGGGGCCGGTACCGAAGCCTAACGCGCCGCATGCCGGAATCGACGTACCGCTTCCGCGCCGCCACGCCCGACGGACGACTCGTCGACGGCGTCCTCGCGGCAGCTTCGGAGCAGGCTGCACTGGCATCGCTCGAGGAACGCGCCCTGGTCCCGGTAGAGCTGCATGCGGCGACGGCTGCAACGACCGCACGGCGAGGAACACGATCCTCCCAACGCGCGGCGCTCAGCGTCTGGGCACGAACGATGGCGACCTTGCTTGCCGCAGGTCTGCCGCTCGACCGCGCGCTGACGTTCGTGACGGCGAACGCAACGCACAGTGCCGTGGCTCGCGCGTCGATGGACCTCCGCGACGCCGTGCAACGCGGCGATTCGCTGGCTGCCGCCATGCGTCAGGCCTCCGCAGTCTTCTCGCCGGTGGTAATCGCGATGGCGGCCGCAGGTGAAGAGACCGGAGCGCTGGATGCAGCGTTTACTCGTATCGCGAGCTACCTCGAAGAACAGGTTGCGCTCCGTGCGCGCTTGCGTGCCGCACTTTCGTATCCTGCTCTGCTCGCAGTCGTGGCAAGCGTCGCTGTGCTCATTCTCATGCTGTTCGTCGTCCCGCGCTTCGCCGCGATGTTACGCGAGATGGGTGGAACGTTGCCGCTGTCGACTCGTCTGTTGTTAGGCGCAAGCCACGCCTTCGTTCGCTGGTGGTGGCTCGGTGCCCTCGCGACGATCGGTGCAATCGCTGGGATCCGCGCGTGGCTCGCCGACCCTGCGAGACGTGAACGCTGGCACGCGGCGCGGCTTCACATGCCGGTTATCGGCTCCATCGAAAAAAACTTCGAAACGGGCCGCTTTTTACGCACTCTGGCCATGCTGCTTGAAAGCGGCGCAAGCGTGTCCGGAGCGTTGGCCGGTGCGCGCTCGGCCGTGATGAATACCGCCCTTGGGAGCAAACTCGATCAGGCGGTGGAGGATGTTCGTCGTGGCCGGACGATCGCCACGGCGATGGCTGGAACGTTACCGCCCTTGGCCCTCGAGCTCGTGACAGCGGGTGAAGAAAGCGGCTCGCTTGGCGAGTTGGCAGAACAAGCTGGCAGCACCGCGGAGAATGAAGCGCAGAGTGCCCTTCGACAAATCGTTGCTTATGTCGAGCCGGTGCTCATCCTCGTTTTCGGCACGCTGGTAGGTTTTGTGGCCCTTGCTATGCTCCAGGCTATTTACAGCGTCAACGCGACGACAATTATTCGCTGAATGGCATTTCACCTAACACGGCGATGATCCGCTCCGCCCCTTCTCTAAAGAGACGCGTCGGTTTCACGCTGCTCGAGCTCGTGGTTGTCATCATCGTGCTTGGCCTACTCGCAGCGATTGTCGCACCCCAGATCCTCGGACGCGTGTCGGATGCCCGGGCGACGGCTGCGCAAACCCAGATCGCTCTCTTTGGAACTGCGCTCGATAGTTATCGTCTGGACAACGGTTCGTATCCAACCACCGATCAAGGGTTGGCTGCATTGCGAGAACGCCCTACGAAGGCCCCCATTCCCTCGAACTGGCGCGGTCCCTATCTGCGAAAGGATGTCCCGCTGGATCCCTGGGGGAAGCCGTACATCTACCGGAGTCCGGGAGAGCGAAACGCCTCTGGCTATGACCTTTTGAGTCTCGGTCGTGACGGGAAAGCAGGGGGAGAGGGCGAGGATAAAGACGTCATTGGTTAGGCAGCTTGCCGATTGTGTAGTGATAGATCGACAGTAGTGCTACGAACACTCGTCACCTGATCCTCCCAAAACGTATCGCGCACGCCCCAGTGCGTGAGCGATGCCACACCTCGCGCGCGGCATTGATCGCGACACGAAATTCGTTCCGCGTGTAGCGTTCAGGGCGCGCGCAAAGAGATGTGTCTTAACGTTTTGGAATGAGCCAAGTCGTAACGCGGTACCGTGTGCAGCAGTCGACTACGTGCTGAGAGCAACGACTAGGAGATAGGGGTCCGCATGTCACCTACCGATATCGACACCGTGACGCAGCAGGAGCTCGATGCCGAGGCGGCAGACGCCGACTCGCAAACACCTACTGACGAGAAGAGGTCCCGCCGCGATCTGCTCAAGATCGGCGCGGTACTCGCCGGGGCAACGCTCCTCCCCGCACGGAGCGCACGTGCACAGCGCATCGCGCGTCCACGCCCGCGGATATACAGCGGGTTCTCGACAAACGCGCCGAATCCTGGCAAGGAGGCCATCTCCCGACTCGTTAGGCGCGCGACGCACGGCATCACCGACGAAGAGCTGCAGCGCGCCAAGCAGCTCGGGTTCACGCGCTACCTCGACGAGCAGCTCAATTACACGCGAATCAATGACTCGGCGGTCGACCAGTACATAACGACAAACTTCCCGTCGCTGACGTACGATCATACGCAGCTGGCCGCGATGGATCAGCGCCTCGTGTTCGATCAGCTCACGCGCTCGACGTTCTACCGCGCCGTGTATTCCAAACGGCAGCTCTATGAGCGCATGGTCGAGTTCTGGAGTGACCATTTCAACATTCTCTGGGACAAGGTCCTCTACCTTCAGACCATAGATCAGCGCGAGGTCATTCGGAAACATGCGTTAGGCAAGTTCCCCGACATGCTGCGCGCCTCGGCGCACAGCGTGGCGATGCTCGCTTACCTGGACAACACCTTGAGCCGTGTGAATCGCGTCAATCAGAACTACGCGCGCGAACTGCTCGAGCTGCACACAGTCGGCGTGGACGGTGGCTACACGCAGCAAGACGTGGAAGAGGCCACACGCATCCTCACCGGATGGACGCTGCGCAACCGCGGCGAATTCTATTTCGATCCGACGGGTCACGACTTCGGCGCGAAGACGGTGATGGGGCGCAGCTACCCCGCACAGGCACCCAGCGTCGGCGCCGCAGCAATCGCGGAAGGCGAGCAGCTTCTCACGTTCCTCATCAACCATCCAAGCACGGCCAGGTTCATCGCGACCAAGATGACGCGGTGGATGCTGCAGTACGATCCGCCGGCTGCAATCGTCGACGCCGTGGCAGCCGAATACACGCGCACTGGCGGCGACATCAAAGCGATGCTCCGCAAGATCCTAACGCCGGCCAACCTGATGGCGGCGCCGGCCAAGTTCAAACGGCCAAACCACCTGATCGTGTCGTCCGTGCGAGCGCTCAAGCCGACGATCGTCAACCAGGCCCGCCTGGCGTTCAACTACGCGCTCTACCTCGGCATGCCGTATTTCCAATGGGACGATCCCGACGGCTACCCCGATCGCGTGGACTTCTGGGCAGGCACCGTCCTGCTGCGTTGGAACTACGCCAACTTCCTCGCGACAAACACAACCGATGCGCGCGTCGATCTCGCGCAGTTCCGCACGGTCAACACGGCCGATGGAATTTGTGCCGAGATCAACAAACGTCTCTTCGGCGGCGAAATGCCCGCGTCGCTGCAAACGCAGCTGCTGGCGTTCCTTTCCGCCTCGACGATTACAGATGCGCGGCTGCGTGACGCGCTCGCCCTCACGGTGAGCTCGTCCGCATTCATGTATTACTAGGTCAACCTAACGAGCACTTCCCCACTCCCCGGACGGAGAGCGGACGATGACAGACAAGCTCCAGCACGACTGCGACGCGTGTAACGAATACAATGAGCTCTCGCGACGCCAATTCGTGGGCGATGGATTCCTCCTTGGCGGCGGGATCTTCGCTACCGCGCTCTTCCCCGAGTGGCTCCCCAAAGTCGTTCTCGCCGAAACGCAGAATTCGACGCGAGATATCCTCGTTTCGATCTTCTTGCGCGGTGGGTCAGACGGGTTGTCGATGGTGTACCCGTTCAACGACCCGCTGTACTACTCCGGCCGAGCGACGATCGCGATCCCGCGCCCCGATTCAACGAACGTGGCGCAGCGCGGGCTCGCGCTCGATAACACATGGGCCGTCTCCCGACCGTTGTCACCGCTGCTCCCCGCGTATCAGGCGGGCGAGCTGTTGATCCTGCACGCGACTGGCTCGGTCGATCCGTCGCGCTCGCACTTCGACGCGCAGAAGTACATCGAGGTCGGCAAGCCGCGCGATCCCAACGTGGCAACAGGGTGGCTGGCGCGACACCTGGCCACGTCGACGCCGATGCGCAGCACCGCGCCGATCCGCGCGTTAGGCCTTTCGGATGGTCTCGCGCGCACGCTCGTCGGTGGGCCGAAGACACTTCCGATCAGCGACCCCGCCAATTTCGGCATCCAGGGGTCGGCCGCCACGCGCGCCGAGCGCACGGCGTGGATCCGGGCGAACTATGAAGTCTCCGATGAGCCCGTGCGTTCGTCGGCTCTCGATGCCCTCAACACGATCACGCTGCTTCAGAACTTGAACATCGCCGCATACCGGCCGGCAAACGGCGCGGTGTATCCGAACAACGGCTTCGGCCGTGCCTTGCGCTCCTGCGCCGCCTTGATCAAGGGCGACATCGGCGTCGAAGCGCTGCATGTCGATATCGGCGGCTGGGATACGCACGCGAACCAGGATCCGCTCGCGGGTTCGATGTTCAACTCGATGAATACGCTGTTTGGCTCGTTAGGCGCTTTTTGGCAGGACGTCATCAACGGCGGGTATCCGGGCGGGGTCACCGTCGTCGTGATCTCCGAATTCGGTCGCAACGTGCGCGAGAACGGCACGCGTGGCACCGACCACGGGCGCGGCAACGTGATGTTCTGCATGGGCAAGGGGATCGCGGGCGGCCGCGTGCTGGTGGAGACATGGCCAGGGCTGGCGATCGAGAATCTCGAGAACCGGGCGGACCTGCGGGTGACGCTCGATCACCGTCACGTCCTGGCGGAGATCGTATCTCGCCGGTTAGGCAACAATCAGACGAGCGTCGTCTTTCCTGACTTCACGCCCGTGTTCAAAGGAGTCACCAAATAGCGTTAGGGGTTAGGGGTTCGGGGTTCGGGGTTAGCCTAACGCGGCGACACGTCGATCCCGGGCTAACCCCGAACTCCTAACCCCAAACCCCTAGGGTCGTACAACCACTTCTCCCGACATCCCAGGATGCAGCGTGCAATCGTACGGGAAGGTCCCAGCAGTATTGAACGTACGGGAGACCGTCGTGTTGGCGACTTGCTGGATGTCTGCGGGGACGCCGGCCTTCTTCTCGAAGATTACGTTATGCGCCCGCTGCGGAAACTCCCAGCGCACGGTCCCGGCAACGGGGATCGTCACTTGGAAGGGTGTGAAGACGTCGCCAGGCGGCATGGTCACGACCGCGAGGTTCGCCGTCGCGCGAATCGTCAGGCCTAACGTGCCGGTCGCGCCGCCGGCACTCGCCGAAATCGTAACGTTGCCCGCCGTCACGGCAGTCAGCAGCCCCGTGTTCGAGACCGCAGCGACAACGTTTGACGATGTGCTCCACTGGAACGTCGTGCTCACAGTGTTTCCAACGGAATCGATGGCCACGGCAGTGAGCTGCACTTTGTCACCCACGGCGATCGATTGCTGCGGTGTGGAAACGAAAATGCTCGCGACGCGCACTGAGGGTCCGCTGCTGTCACCGCCGCAGGCAACCAACGCCGCGCAGACAAGAGCCGAAACTAGTGGGCGCATGAGGAGTCGGAATGGTAGGTCATGTAGTACGACGATTTATTGCGCGAAGTCGTTAGTGCCTGCGCGCGAGCGCCACGCGCATCACAAAATCAACACACGACAGAGCACCACCCCCCTAACAATATCCGTTCAGAGCTGAGAGAGTCTCCATGCGTATCACGCGACTGTTCATGAATGCCCTAGCTGCCCTGACGCTCATCCTGAGTGTCGCCGAATCGGCGGCCGCGCAGACGTGCTTGGGCTACCCGTCCTTCCGACGCGGAGCCGTCCGGCTCAATGTCGGCGGCTACAGCTCGCAAGACGGACAGGCGTACGCCGGAGCAGTGAGCGCCGGACGCGCAGATGGCGTGTTCGCCGGCATCGGCGGCGGCATTGCGATCGACGACTCCACAGACGTCACGAGCTCCGCGGTCATTCTGGAAGGTGGCTATCAGATCAACTTGTTCCGCTCGGGCGCGCAGCTCTGCCCGATCGTTGGCGGAGGACTGATTTTCGGGCCCTACGACCTGGACGGCGTGGATTACACGACGGCAATCGTGACGGCGGGACTCGCGTTAGGCCTCCCGTACTCGCTCTCTTCGGGGATGCGCATCGTGCCTAACGTCGGTGTTCGGTACGAGTACGATTCGCAGAAACAGCTTCCCGTGGGTGGTGGCGAGTCGCTGCGGGCCAATCAATCGTTCGGTGTGGTCGACGTTGGTTTTGCCTGGATCATCCGCGACGCATTTTCGATCCAACCGACGTATCAAAAGCCATTCGGTCTGGAAGAGGAGATCGAGGGAAGCTTTGGAGTGCTGCTCAGCGTTCGCGTACCCTGGCGGTAGCGACAGGAGTAGGCTCCCAAAATCCATAGGGGTCATCTTAGGCGGTCAGACCGCATTTGAGTTCACTCGGCGTGAGAACGCCGCGTAAATTCAGTGGGTTCTGAACCCCATCGATCATTTCACATGTCGCGCCCCTACCTGCTCGCCGGTCTCCTCGCGCTCGCAACCGCAGGCGCCTCCGCACAACCCAACTTCAACCGTCCGCCCTCGATCGATACCGTCCCGCGCCCCACCGCGCGGCCGCAGGACGTGTCGTCGCCCGACGCGATCATCAAAGCGTTATATGAGGTCATTTCCGGTCCCGCGGGACAGAAGCGCGACTGGGACCGCATGCGCTCGCTGTTCGTGCCTAACGCGAGACTCATGCCTGCCGTCGCGCGCCCAGGCGGTGCCGGCACCGGGGTGATCGTGTGGAGCGTCGACGATTACATAAACACGGCCGGTCCTGGCCTCGAACGCAACGGCTTCTTCGAGATCGAGATCAAGCGCGTGAGCGAGCAGTTCGGCAACGTCATGCACCTCTTCTCGACGTACGAATCGCGGCGCCTCGCAACCGACGAGAAGCCCTTTGCGCGCGGGATCAACTCGATCCAGCTGCTCAAGGACGGCGATCGCTGGTGGGTCGTGTCCATTTACTGGCAGGGCGAAACACCGGCGTTCCAGATTCCAGCGAAGTATTTGCCGTAAGAACGCGGCCAAAGGTCAAGGGTCAAAGGTCAAGCAAGCGGGGACTAGCCGAGGCTAGCGTCGCCTTTGAGCTTTGACCTTTGACCTTTGACCGTTGACCTAATGCAGATTGGCGTCCCGCGCGAAACCGCCCCTCACGAAGCCCGCGTCGCACTTGTTCCAGACACCGTCGGACGTCTGACCAAGAGCGGTCATGAGGTCTTAGTCGAACGGGGAGCTGGCGAGGCGGCTCGCTTTCCGGACGATGCCTATGCGAAGGCGGGCGCAAAGCTCGCCGACGCGCCGACCGTGTTTGGCGCGAGCGAAATCGTCTTGAAGGTCCAAAGGCCCACGCCGGCCGAGGCGAGCCAGGTGCGCGAGGGCTCGGTCATCATTTCATTGCTCCAGCCGAACGCCGCCGCCGATACACTCGCGGCATTAGGCGCCCGCAAAGCCTCCGCGCTCTCGCTCGAGCGGGTCCCGCGCGTCACTCGCGCCCAATCCATGGACGTTTTGTCATCGCAGGCGACAATCGCTGGCTACAAGGCGGTCCTGGTTGCGGCG
>DATFBW010000155.1:0-3781 GCA_035253645.1 Gemmatimonadaceae bacterium
CGGAAGGGGGGCGTGCTCGAGAACCTGGAGCTCTGGAGGGAGCTTACGGAGGCCGCGTCCAAGCACGAGCACGCGTGGCGGTGGGTGCGGGGGCACGCCGAGCACCCCCAGAACGAATACGCCAATCTCCTGGCGACGAGGGCGGCCAGGGACCAGACGACGTCCGGTGGGCCCGTCGGAAGCGGGTTCGACGCCTGGTTGGCGGCAGAGAGGGCACGGAACCGAATGCGGGGTGAGCCGGACGGCGTCCCCAGCGCGGCTATGTTCCGGCGCGGCGTGACGTTACCCCCGGTTTCCGAGATACGTCTTTTGTAGGCGGTTTCTTCCTTCGCCTTTCCCTCCCCTTTCTCGGACGAGCCAATGGTCAAGTTCATCTTCTTCCTGATGGTCGGGGGGATGATCGGCTATTTCGCCGGCTTCAACGACGCGAAGAAGAACCGCCAGCACATCATCACCCGCGTGATCACGAAGTACACGGATCCCGAGAAGATGAGCGGCGACGTGGACAAGAAGATGGAGGGCGTCGAAAGCCGATGACCTACGCGTACCTGCCCGACATGCCGAAGCTGAGCATCCTCATCCCGTGCTACAACGAAGAGGCGACGATCGACGGGACGCTGGATGCGGTAGCGGCATTCGCGGAGAATGTGGCGTCGACACTCGCGGTTCAGGTCGTGACCGTGGACGACGCATCGAGGGATCGGACCGCCAAGCGCCTGGAGGATCGGGCGGAAACGTGGGAGTCGGGTGAGCTGGTGGTGGCGCGCCATTCGGTGAATCGCGGAAAAGGGGCCGCGATCCAGACCGCGCGCGAGCATTGCAACGGCGACATCGTCATCATCCAGGACGCCGACCTCGAGTACGACCCGATCGACATCCCGAAGCTCATCCAGCCGATTCTGGAAGGGCGTGCCGACGCCGTGTTAGGCACCCGCTTCGGCGGCGCGGGCCCGCATCGTGTGCTCTACTTCTGGCACCGCATGGGGAACGGCGGACTCACCTTCCTGTCGAACATGTTCACCAACCTGAACCTGACCGACATGGAAGTGGGGTACAAGGCGTTCCGGCTGGAAGTGTTCCGCATGATGCGCCTGACGAATCAGCGATTCGGCATCGAGCCCGAGATCGTCGCGCGACTTTCGCAGATGGGCGCGCGCGTGTACGAGGTGCCGATCAGCTATCACGGCCGCACCTACGCCGAAGGAAAGAAGATCACGTGGCGTGACGGAGTGGCCGCGCTCGGGCACATCCTCCGCGCGCACTTCACGCGGCGCAGCCAGCCACGGCTGCCGTTCCGGATGCGGACTCCGGTTCGCGCTATGACCGCGATCAAGGTCGGATGACGCTCGGCGGCCGCGGCGCGCGATCGCTTGCCATCGCGCTCGCGGCCCTCCTTCCCTTTCTTCACACGCTCGGCTTCGGGTTCGTCTACGACGACGTGCCGATCATCGTCGAGCGCACCGAGCTACACGCGCCGGACGGTGTGGTGAAGGCGTGGCAGATCCCGTATTGGCCGGAGAGCGCGCAAGAAGGCGCGGGGTTGTATCGGCCCGTGACGCAGATGGCGTACGCGGCGCTCTGGCAGCTCGGCGGCGGATCGCCGCTTCCATTTCACATGTACGTCGTGCTGCTGCACGTGGCAGCGTCGCTGATGGTGCTGGCGCTGCTGACACGCGCGCTCCCGGCCGCCGCCTCGTTAGGCGGTGCGTTGCTATTCGCGGTGCACCCGGTTCACGTCGAAGCGGTGGCGAACATCGTCGGCAGCGCCGAGGTCCTGGTTGCCGTCTGCGCACTGGCCTACGTGCTCGTGCTCCTGAGAGCGACGGAACGAGACGCCAAGGTTTCGTGGAGGGATGCGGCGATTCTGGCGGCGATTTATTTGGTCGCGTTAGGCGCGAAAGAGAGCGGAGTGACGATTCCAGTTGTTGGAGCGCTTGCCTTATTGGGACTCGGGACTCGGGACTCGGGACTCGGCACGGCTCGTGGCGATCAAGCATATCGCCCCACAACGCCGAGTCCCGAGTCCCGAGTCCCGAGTCCCATTTTCGGGGCGTCGCGTGTGTGGGCGCTTTCCGCGATCTCGTTAGGCATCATGACACTCGCCCGCTACGCCGTCTTGGGAACGCTTTCGGTCGATCCCGAGGCGGTGGCGATCGGGATCAAGGGGCTCACGGCGAGCGAGCGGGTGTGGACGATGCTGGCGGCGATGCCGATCGTCGCGCAGCTGTTGGCGTGGCCGTCGACGCTGATGATGCACTACGGGCACAGCACGATCGTGCCACAGCAGGGGCCGAGCATGGTGGCGGTGCTGGTGGTGTCGTTCGCATTGCTCGTGTGTGTGCTTTGCGTCATGCGGGCGCGGCAGAGGGAGTGGCGGCCGTTGGTGGCGATCGGATGGATCGCGATCACGTTCCTGCCGGCGTCCAACCTACTCGTTCCCACCGGGCAGCTCCTCGCCGAGCGAACGTTGTATCTGCCGAGTGTGGGGATCGCGCTGCTGGTGGGTTGGATGATGGCGGAGGTGATGGAGCGCGTTCCTGCGCGCGCGCTGGCCATACCGGTTGTCACTCTCGCGCTGCTCGGAGTGGCGCGTAGCGCAACCGCGGCCTCGCGCTGGAGCGACAACTTCACGCTGTTCACGAGTGGAATCGTCGCCGATCCGCGGGCGTACCGTCCGTATCTCTCGCTGGCGTCCTGGCACATGCAGAGGGGGAATCGGGCGGAGGCGATGGCGCTGTACAGACATGCGTACTCGCTGTACTCGCACGATCCGAAGCTGGCGCTCAAGTACGGGAGGGAGCTGCTTGCTGATGGCGACGCGGAGCGGGCGTTGAGCGTGCTGCGCGTCGGGGTAACGGATGCGCCGCGCTCGACGCTGCTCCGGCTTCAGTATCTGACCGCTCTGCTGGCGGCACGCGGGCCCGACTCGCTGCTGGCGGACATTCGGACGTACGCGGCGCCGGATCCGGCGCGCGCAACGCTACCACTCTTTCTCGCGCGTGCGTTCGAGATGAAAGGAGAGCGCGACTCGGTCGCGCGCGTTCTGGGAGACGCGGCGGCGGAGTCGCCGCGGGATGGATCGGTTGCCTTCTTGTATGCGGCGGCGTTGCATCGCGCACGGCGGTCGGTTGACGCGGCTCGTCAGCTCGATGTTGCCGATCAGCTGGCGGAGGCGCCGGTCATCGCGCGGTCGTTCTTGCGCGCCGAGGTGTCGTTGGCGTTGGGCGACACGACTCGCGCGCGTTCCGCGTTAGCGACAGCCAAGCTGGCTGCGCCCAGCGATACAGCAGTGCTGCGGCTCGAGGCTCAGCTCTGCAAATGTGCGAAAGCCATCGCGGATATGTGATTGCATCGCAGAGCGGCAATCAAAATGTGCGATGTGCGAGAAGGCCCTGGTGGACGGAGCCCATCGCACAGCGCACATTTCGATTGCAGATTGCGGATGCAATCACGTATCCGCGATGGCTTTCGCACATTTGCATTTCGACGACTATGGATGAGCTCGATCGTCTCTTTCGCCGTTTGGTTCAGAACGTCCGGAATGGGTATCCGGAGTATCTGTCACGTCCCTTCGAAGTGTCGGAGCTGTATCAGACGCTGATTCCCTACCGCCACAACCGGCGGGAGCTCGAGATCGACACCAACCAGGATTACGAGATGGCGATCTGCCGGCTGCTGTCGGGCGAGCGCGGATACGCAGGCGGGGATGAGGCGATGCAGCAGGCACTTAAGGAGGAGATCCAGTCGCCGAATCCCAACACGGGAATTTTCCGCGAGTTCG
>DATFBW010000156.1:0-2782 GCA_035253645.1 Gemmatimonadaceae bacterium
CCTAACGACGGCAGGCAACAACGATCGTCCCGAGTGGACGCCGGACGGCAAGAGCATCATGTACCTGTCCGCGCAGGGTGCGAACAACTCCAGGCTCTGGTGGCAGGCCGCGGACGGTAGCGCGCCGGCGCAACGGCTGTACAATGGCAACGAGGCAATACGCGAGGCGATTTTCACTCCCGATGGGAGCGGCGTGATCTTTCGCGAGGATCACGCGGACAGTCTGCGAGACATCAGATTCTTGCGGCTCGACCGCAAGGACTCGGTTCACGCGGTCGTCGCTACGCGCTTCGACGAGCTGATGCCGCGACTTTCAAAGGACGGTAAATGGCTCGCTTATCAGTCCAATGAGTCCGGGCAATACGAGATCTATGTCCGACCGTTCCCGAGCGGCGGCGGGCGGACGACGATCTCGACCGGCGGGGGAACGGAGCCGTTGTGGGCGCCAGACGGAAAACGTCTTTTCTACCGTCGCGGGCGCGAGCTGATCGAGGTCACGTACTCCAGCACGCCGGGCTTCACGGTCACATCGAGTCGTACGCTTTTCTCGGGGAATTACGAGCTGCACCCCTTTCATCAGAATTACGATGTCACGCCCGACGGAAAGCGCTTCATCATGGTGAAGCCGGGCAATGAAGAGCCACAGCTCGTTGTCGTGGTGAACTGGATCGAGGAGTTGCGACAGCGGCTTGGCGTTAGGCGCTAGGCTGCGCCTGTGTGGCTACTTTCCGCCAAATGCCTTCGGCGGAACGCTCGCCAGGTACAGCCACAACGCAGTGAGCTCGACGTCGCTCATATGGCGAAACGCTCGCCATGGCATGAACTCGTGCAGCAACGTCCCATCGGGACGCCGACCCGTCCGCATCACCGTGAAGAACTGTTGCTCCGTCCACCTCCGCAGACCAGTCGGAGTCAGATTCGAGGCGAGTGGAAGATCCGGCGGTCCCGCGACCCGTCCGCCTGATAGGCCGAAGCCATGACACCCATGGCAGCCGGCGATATCGGCGAGATAGCGGCCGTATTCCCTCGTTGCCCCCTCGGCGACTGTTGATCGCTCGATGTTGCCGTGCGTCTTTGGCGCCACGAGGATGTTCATGCGACCCGTTGCGAGCAGTCCTCGGCCGAGCCAGCGGAAGTGAGAGGGCGCCAGCTCGCGGTCCACTGGTGGGAGCTGTCTCAGGTAACCGAGGATCGCGCCGAGGTCAGCATCGTTGAGGCGAGTGAAGACCTCGCTGGGCATGACGATGAGCGATGTGCTGTCCAGCCTAACGCCATATCGAATCGCGCGGACCCAGTCCAGGTCCGTGCGGGACTGCGCGACACCACCTCGGCCACTCGTTAGGTTGGGGCCCGCGAGAAACCCTATCGGCCCCGCGTCTTCATAGACGGCGCCGCCCCCGTCCTCGGCATGACAGATCGCGCATGTAAGCACGCGGTAGAGGTGCGCACCCCGCGCGATGCCGAGGCTGTCCGTCCGCGCAGCCACCGGTTGCGCGGCGACAGGATACCGTTTGTCCAGCCGACGTTCGCTCAGCGCGTACAACGTCGCAGCAGTAGCGACGACGATGAACGCGAGCGCCAGAAGAACCGCCCGGACGATCCGAAAAATTCGCTTGGCCACGTGGACTCCTCTCAGCACCTTCCAGTGAGCCAGCCCCCCGTGAATCCTGCACGACAAAGTCCCCTAACGATATACGGGCTTCGCTTCATGCGATCCCACACCAGCCCCGTGCGGTAATTCTCGATCATCGCCACGATCGGTCCTTGATCGATGCCGAGGTAGTCAGTGTCGAACCACCCTCTCCCAGGCACCACGCGCCCGTGCCTGAGACCCTGTCCCAATTGCACCGGGAGCGTGAACGTCGGATTGAATGCATCGATGAATCCGTAGCGGCCAAAGAGATCGCTCCCGTACTGGTGGCGCATCGCCCGAAGCGCCTGGATGGTGAGATCAGGCGCAAAGGGGATCGAGCCGCCCGCCGCCGTCGGGGCGATCGTCCCGTCGTCGCGGATCTCGTTCGCCGCCGCGCCGCGCGCGTGATAGGTGTAGAAGCGTCGCTCACGCCCATCGAGCACGACAAGCGTGTCGTTAGGCCCGTCTGCCGCCGTGAGCCCCCACACCGTCGCGGAGTAATCGCGCCAACGGCCAGGGTTCGCTTTCGCGTACTCCCACTGGGCCAGCGTTGCGCGGCGTGAGTTCTCGAAATAGTCGAGCCCCTTGTCGCGCATGTAGGCGTCGCGGATCCCGCGGAAGTCGATCCACACGTGAGAGTACTGATGACCAAAGAGCGGCGCGAAATTCACATGGGGCTGGCCATAGAACTCGGCCCACTGATATGTGCGTGTCCACGCCTCCCAGGCCGCTGGGTCGATGGGATGCGTCGGCGAACCAAGCGCCAGCACGTAGAGCAACATGGCTTCGTTGAAGCCGCGCCAGTCGTGCGCGATGAACCCCGTTTCCGGATGCCATCCCATGGAGATGAGCGGCGGTCGCGGCTGCGCCCACGTCCAATCCACCCGCCGGAAGATCGAGTCCCCGTAGGCACGGATCGCGGCTTCGATGCTCGTCGACGCATCGAAGTATTGCTGACAGAAGAGCACACCGCCGAGCAGCAGCGTAGTGTCTATTGTCGACAGTTCTACCTGTGCAAAGCGGTGCCCACTGTCCATGTCGAGGAAGTGGTAGAGGAAGCCGTGATGCCCGGTCACGCCTGTGGCGTTAGGTCCCTGCGGGGCGTGCCAGATGAACTGCAAGGTGGCGAGCACACGCTGCGCTGCGTCC
>DATFBW010000157.1:0-2922 GCA_035253645.1 Gemmatimonadaceae bacterium
AATCCACCGCCCTGAGCCCATGCGAGGTCCTCCGCCAGCGCGCGCTCGGCGGCAGCGACGTCGCCGGCGTCCAGCAAGAGACCAGCCGCCGTCATGCGCGCATAGCCCATTCCCCACAAGTCTCCCAATTCGTCGAGCAACGCACGTCCTCGCGCCAGCTGTGCGCGCGCGGAAACAAAATCGGAGAATTGCCAACTGATGACCGCGAGCCGCAGCCATGCCCACCCAGCGACGAATCGATTCTCCGCTCGCTCAGCTTCGGCCAGTGCCGCCGTGAGGTCGCGCTGCGCCGCATCGTGCGCATAGAGCTCGAGCGCATGATTCCCGCGCCACCAAAGGGCCAGCGCCCGAGTAGAATAGTCCGACGTCGTGGCCGATATCGTGACTGCGCTGTCGAACATTGCGGCCGCGCGCGTGTGCTCGCCCATGTTCAGATAGTGCCAGCCAACCATGTCCAAACACTCGGCTTCCTGCGCCCGGTGGCCGTCGCGGCGTGCCAGTTCCAATCCCAAGGACGCGGCGGACTCAGTAGCGGCATCGCCGCGCGTTACGAGAACCGCCGCTCGCAGGCAGTGAAATAGGGACTGTAACCGCAGATTCTGTTTGCCGACAAAAGGCGCGGCGCTGTCGATCAGCGGTAATGCCACCTGCGGTGACCGGCTGCGAAGCCTAACGAGGGCGAGGCGTAGCATCGCTTCGGCCGTTGCCGCCGAATCGTGCCGAGCCTGCGCTGCGTGCCGCGCCCGGATGAACCACGCGGCCGCTGTGTCGAACGGCGCGCGATAGAGTCGGGCATTGGCGGAATCCAGCAAAGCACGCGCATCACTGGACGTGCCTTGCAACCAAAGTGCGGCGACCGCAACGAGTAGCATCGGCGGTGACCGTACCACGCGCTGGCAGCGTCGTCAATCAGTAGGAGCTCGAGACCGTCGTGAGCTGCGAGCTACGGACTACGAACCAAGAACCTTTTGTAAGTGGTAGGGCAGCATCTTTCGCCAAGCAGGCCAATCATGCCGCACATCGAAACCCCAGACATCGAGGACGTGCGCGATTGCCTTCGCGTGCAGCAGCTGCGAGAGCCGACGCGAGTTGTCCGGCGCTTCGTATGCCCCCTGCCCTGTCACGATGACCACCTTCGATTCCCGCTGCAGTAGCTCGAGGTATCTCCCTTCGAGGTTAGGCAGGTAGTACGCCGGATTGTTGAAGTAGACGTTGTCGTCGTGGTAGCCATCGAGGTACGACCGCGAAAGGTCGAAGAACCCACTCATCGCGATCGTCCCCGAAAACAAATCCGGCCGCCGGAAAAAGGCATTCGCGGCATGAAACGCGCCGAAGGACGCCCCGGTCGTTAGGCTCCGCACCGCGGCATCACCGGTAACGTGCCGGATGTACGGCACCACCTCTTCTTCGATGTACGACGAATACAGTGCCTGACGACGCGCCTTCTCCGGAATGGGGACCGTGCGATCCATCCACGCATGCGCGTTGATGCTATCGATCGAGAAGAGCCGCACGCGCCTGTCGAAGATGAACGGCTCGATCGCCTTCACGAGAAAGAAGCGCTCGTTCTCCAGGAAATCGGCCGCGGCCGTCGGGAACAGCAGCAACGGCACCCCTGCGTTGCCATAGGTAACGATCGGCATCTCAATGCCGAGTCGCGGAGAACGCCAGGAGAAGATGTGTCTGGGGAGCGCCGGGTCGACGTACTGTATGGCCATGGCGGCGACAATCTACACCCGGGCGCCCTTCCAAGCAGCGCTATACGCGCTGGTCCCCTCTTGGTTGGATCGCCCGGGTGAAAGACCTAACGCGAACGGCCCGCACTCGTCACGCAGCCCTTCGCTTGCAGTGAAGGCGTCACGCAACGTACGGCGAGCTTGAGTCCATTGATTGCGTGCTCCGCCGCGCGCAACGTACGATCGGCGTTCGCGCTCGGCGTCATCGCACCCGGCGAGATCGCCGCGAGGCGGATGTCGAACGTCACGCTGAATCGCGCCCGCACACAGGACACACCCGACGTCACGGGAAGCGCCACTTCGCAAGGCTGCGTTCCAATATTGCCGTCCGTCAGCTTCACTGACCCGCCAACACCGATCCATGTCTTGAGCGATGCGTTATCGGCGCGTTCATAGTATGCCGCATGCGCACCACGGAAGGGCGCGTTGCTGTTGTTGATCGGGCCCATGCTCGCGGGATGCAATACATTGGACACGTTGTCCGGCGCACTGAGCATGATTACTTGCAGCACATTGGCTGGCTTACGCCACGCAATCAGTGTGCGTGTCGTTAGGCCGTCAGTCACGTTTGGAGCGCTGATTGTCGTTGCGTGAACGAAGGCCTCATACGTTTCGCTCCGCCCGCTATTGTTGACAATGAGGCGCGAGGGCGTCATGCCCGCCGCGATGGCTACCGCGGCCCAGGCGAATTCTGTCCCGCGCGCGTTGTCACCGTTCGTCGCCGCGTCTCGCGACAGCGCGTCGAACGTGCTGGCCAGAGGGGAGTCAGGCGAGGCGGACGGCTCCTGAGGGGAGTCGACGCAGCCGACCGCCAACATGGCAGCGCAGAGAAGGCTGAAGGTAAGGAAGATGCGTTTCATAGCTCGGGCTGTTGGGCCCGCACATAATTTGACACCGGTAGCGACCCGAGTCCCTGAACCCGGCGAACGGCCAAATCTGCCGGGTCGTGGTCAAAGTTCAGCTGGTTCATGGACGGTAGATCTTGAGGCTCTCACGGAGGGCCTTGAGCGCCCTTCCCATCTGCGTTTCGACCGTCTTGATGGAGATGCCTAACGCTTTGGCGATTTCGCCATATGTGAGACCGCTGTCGCGGCTGAGCATGAAAACCTCCCGGCAGCGCGGTGGTAGCCGGTCTACGGCAGCACGCACCGCGGCGGCAAGCTCACTCTCAGTGACCGATTCGTCA
>DATFBW010000158.1:0-4226 GCA_035253645.1 Gemmatimonadaceae bacterium
GCGTCATGCAACACATCGAAGATGCCGGCATCCACTCCGGCGACTCGGCGTGCGTCCTCCCGCCGTATCTCATCGGCGAAGAGGACATCACGACGATGAAGGCGCACACCGTGGCTCTCGCCAAGGCGTTAGGCGTCGTCGGGCTCATCAACGTGCAGTTCGCAATCAAGCACGGCGTTGTATACGTGCTCGAAGTCAATCCACGCGCGAGCCGCACGATTCCCTTCGTTTCCAAAGCCATTGGCGTGCCGCTCGCTTCCTATGCTGCGCGCGTCATGTTAGGCGAAACGCTCGCGAGCCTGAACTTCACGGAAGAAATCATCCCCGAGTTTTATTCGGTGAAAGAAGCGGTGTTTCCTTTCAACAAGTTCCGCGAGTTCGATCCTGTGCTCGGTCCTGAGATGCGATCGACTGGGGAAGTGATGGGGATCGCGACGTCGTTCGGGACGGCGTTCGCCAAGGCCGAAATGGCGGCTGATAACTCCCTGCCGGAGAGCGGCGCGATCTTCGTCTCCGTGAATGATTCCGACAAGTCGGGGATCGTGCCGATCGCGCGCCGCTTCCACGAGATGGGCTTTACGCTGTATGCGACGTCAGGGACCGCGAAATTCTGTGCGGACCACGGAATTCCCACGAACCTCGTGCGGAAGATCCATGAAGGGCGGCCGAACGTAACGGACCTCATGCTCAACGGCGAGGTTCAGCTGCTGATAAATACGCCGTTAGGCAAGCATGCCCAGGCTGACGACTACTCCATACGGCAAATCGCGATCGCCAACCGTATCTCCTACACGACCACACTGTCGGCTGCGAGCGCCGCGTGTGCCGCGATCATGGCACTGCGGTCGCGCCCGCCGGAAGTGAAGCCGCTTCAGGACTGGCACGCCGAGACCGAATCGGTGCTGAGCGCACACCGCACCCAATGAAGCCGTTCGTGCACGAGTCGTCCTACGTGGACGACGGCGCGGTCATCGGGGACGACACGAAAGTCTGGCACTTTTCGCATGTCATGCGCGGTGCAGTCATCGGCGAGCGCTGCAACCTGGGGCAGAACGTCGTCGTCATGCCCGGAACCAAGATCGGCAACAACTGCAAGATCCAAAACAACGTGTCGATCTACGAGGGTGTCGAGCTGGAGGACGACGTGTTCTGCGGCCCTTCGATGGTGTTTACGAACGTCATCAATCCGCGCAGTGAAGTCTCCCGCAAACACGAGTACATGAAGACGCTCGTGAAGCGCGGCGCGTCGATCGGTGCGAATGCGACGGTCGTCTGCGGTGTGACGTTAGGCGAATATTCGTTCGTCGGTGCAGGGGCTGTCGTCACTCGTGAGGTAAAGCCGTATGCCTTGGTCGCCGGCGTTCCGGCCCGGCAGATCGGCTGGATGTGCCGCTGCGGTGTGCGGCTCCCCGCACCGACCGACAACGCGCGCCTCAGCTGTACGGCCTGTGGTCGCGAATATTCGCTGCGCAATGGGCACTTGGTTCCGGAGCAGGCGGCGTGACACCCGCTGACAAGGAGTACCGCGTCGCGCTCGTCGGTTGCGGCCGCATCGCGGGGACGCACTTCGAGGCGCTTTCCAAAGTCCCGGGTCTGAGCCTAACGGCGGTCTGCGATATCCTGCCCGAGCGTGCGCGCGAGGCGGGGGAGAGTCAGGGTGTCCCGCACTACACGTCGTATGAGAAGTTGTTGGCCGAAGCACCGAGCGATGTGATCGTCGTCTGCACGCCATCGGGGCTGCATCCGCAACATGGGATCATGGCGGCGAGGGCGGGGAAGCATGTGGTTTGCGAGAAGCCGATGGCGATTTCGCTCTCCGCTGCCGACGACCTCGTGCAAGCGTGCGACGACGCGGGCGTTAGGCTGTTCGTCGTCAAGCAGAACCGCTTGAACCCATCCATCCAGCTGCTCAAGCGCGCGATCGATAACGGCCGTTTTGGGCGCATTTACATGGCCAACACCACCGTGCGCTGGACGCGACCGCAGGAGTACTACGATCAGGCGCCCTGGCGCGGGACATGGGAGTTCGACGGCGGTGCCTTCATGAACCAGGCTTCCCACTACGTCGATCTCATTCAGTGGTTGGTCGGCCCCGTCGAGTCCGTGCTGGCGAAAACGGCGACGCTGGCGCGCAGGATCGAAGCGGAAGACAGCGGTGTCGCGCTGCTCAAATTCCGCTCGGGCGCGTTAGGCGTGATGGAAGTCACCATGCTTACCTATCCGCGAAACCTGGAAGGATCGATTACGATTCTGGGAGAGAAGGGGACGGTCAAGATCGGGGGGACTGCCGTGAACAAGGTGGAGCAGTGGCAGTTTGCCGATTACGACGACGATGACAAGCGCATCGAGCAAGCGGCCACCGCGCCGCCTAACGTCTATGGGTTCGGGCACGAGGCGTATTATCGCAACGTGCTCGAGGTGTTGCGCGGCGAAGCACGGCCGGATACCGACGGGCGGGGCGGGCGCAAGTCGCTGGAGATAATCCTTGCCGTGTACGAGTCGGCCAAGACGGGGCGCGAGGTGCCATTGCCGCTGCGCGCCAAGGTATAGCGACGGCCACAAATGACGGCGGCGTTGGGAGCCAGAGAGTAGGTTCGCCTAACGAACCTTCCCGATTTCTCATGGTGGATTCTACGGGGAGCGCAAATCGGCGAATCGCGCGCCGCGCCCGGCGTGAGGGTCGTTCGGTCCACCGCGATCGCGCAGTCGGTGTCGCGAGAACGAGCGATGGCTCGCACTACGTCGTCTGGCTGAGTTTTGAAAGAGCAGCGCACTAAGGGCCCAAGGCCGGGCCATGGATGCGAGTTGGCCGTGCTTCGCAGAATTAGCGCCATGGACGCCATATCTTGCAATTGCAAGAACTGGTAGGTAGTTTTGCAAGTGTGGCTACTCCGCTCCGTCCCAGTTCAGCTGAGCTCGATCCGGGCGCTGTCCTCGTCCGCGCTGTCTTCTCGGCCGCCGAGCGGTTAGGCCTGCGGAACCGGCACCTGTCTGCGGTCCTTGGGACAAGCGAAGCATCGGTTTCGCGCTTGCAAGGCTCGCGGACGTTGAACCCAGAGTCAAAAGAGGGCGAGTTGGCACTCCTGTTCCTCCGCGCGTACCGCTCGCTCGACACACTAGTCGGCGGCGATGATGAGAAGGCGCGCCTCTGGATGCACGCCGAAAATGATCACCTGCGAGGCGTCCCTGCAGATCGGATACGGACCGTGGAGGGGCTAGTAGATGTCGTCCAGTATCTGGACGCGATGCGCGGGCGACTCTGAGATCCGCGCGCTGCGGCTCGAGCCGTGGCGCGCCGTCGAGGCGCAGCACCAGCTCTCGACGCGAAAGCTCGTCGCGAGCGCGGATGAGCAGGCCCTCCTCGAGGAGCTGATCGATCGGGCGAAGCCGCCTAACGTGAGTGGTACGAGGCTGCACTATCTGCTGGCCACGCCGTTCCGGTATCCGCCGCTGCGTTGGGGTTCCCGCTTCGGCACCAAGCAGGAGCGCGGCATCTGGTATGGATCGGAGACGCGCCGGGCGATGTTCGCGGAAGTGTCATTCTATCGTCTCGTCTTCCTCGAAGGGACGCACGCGGATCTGGGGACCCTAACGACGACACTCACGGCATTCCGAGTCAGTGCACGATCGGCAAAGGGAATCGACCTCGTCGCACCGCCTTTCGCCGCTCATCAGAAGGCGATCGCGTCACCCGTAAGCTACAGTGAGACGCAGCCGCTGGGCCGCGCCATGCGCGATGCGGGCGTGGCGCTCTTTCGCTATCCATCGGCGCGAGATTCCGGTGGGATCAACGTCGGTGCGTTCACGCCTGCCGTTTTCGGGCGTTCCAAGCCGCGCGATTTGGAGACCTGGTACTGTACCGCGAACAAGCAGCTCGTAGAGCTTGCGAAGCGCGACTACTTCGGGCGTGAGGTGTTGGCGTTTTCGCGCGCGACCTTTCTCGTCAGTGGTCGCTTACCATTGCCGGATACGCCTTCGACGAGTTGACCCCCGCTGCGCGAGGCGGCGATGTTTCGGCACTCTCCATTGTATCGCTTCCCTGAAATAGCATGACCACAGCAGCTCCGCCGACCGCTCTTCCCGTCCCGCTCCTCGACCTCAAGGCGCAATACGCCACGATCAAGGGCGAGATCGACGCAGCCATTCGCGAAGTCGTCGAGAACCAGACGTTCATTCTCGGACCGACCGTCGAGCGGTTGGAGCAGTCGATCGCTGACCTGTCCCAT
>DATFBW010000159.1:0-5537 GCA_035253645.1 Gemmatimonadaceae bacterium
TGTTTTCAACAGCAACGGTTGCCGGAACTCAACGTTCACCTAACGAGAAGTCCAATGAACACCGCCCTCGATGACAGATTGCGCGTGACGGCGTTGACGGCACTCCGGATCGCCGCCGGCCTCGCTTACTTCTCGCACGGCGCGCAAAAACTCTTCGGTTGGTTTGGCGGATTCGGCCCGAACGGCGGCGCCGTGGATCTCATGACACGCTTCGGCGCGGCGGCTGTGATCGAGACGATTTGCGCGACGCTGATCGTCCTCGGGTTATTCACGCGGCCCGCCGCCTTCATCGCCTCGGGTGAAATGGCGGTTACGTACTTCTGGATGCACTGGGCGCAGAGCGGGAAGATGTGGTGGTGGGAGAACCGCGGCGAGATACCGCTGCTCTTCGCCTTCATCTTCTTCTTGTACTTCGCCTTCGGCGCGGGGCCGGTGAGCCTCGACGCCTCGCTCCGGCGCAAGCGCAACGCGCCGGACGCAGTGGCCGGCGTTAGGCAGCTCTGATTGTCAAAATGGGGGGCTTGGGGAGGGGAGGAGGGGCCTAACCCCTATCCCCCAACCCCGAATCCCCTAGTGGTTAGGCACTACCCGCTGGTGGAGAACTCCAGCGGCTAGCGCTAAGCGCTGAGGCGACGACCTTACGGTTGTAGGGTCTCGTCGCTCTCGTACTCGACTTGTTGCCGCCGAATCGGCCGCTCCCCTTCAAACCCATCCCGGTGAACCGGGAAACTCGCTTCGCGATCTCCACGGAGAACGCTCTGCTCGTTCTGCGCCGCGGTGCGCGCATGTAGCATGCGACCGCGTGCTTCCCCGCCATGACGACCAATCTCGGCCATGTGCTCACGATTCCTGCTGACTACTTCCCCACCCTTCCGCCCAGCCATCCGCGCCTCGTTCGAACTCCACTCGTGCGCGGTGCCTTTCGCATGCGCCGCACGACCACCCTTGCTTGCGATTTCACGCTGACGTTCGCGATCCATCGAGGCGAAGCCGCGCTTGCTCTTGCCCGATCCCGTCATTTCTACTCCTGTGGCTCGGGGCCATTTTCGCCATAGCTCCACGATGTGCACCCCTGAACCGTGAAGCGCGTCCTTGCCCTCCAAGGACGTTTTCTACTCTTTCATTAGACGACTCCAATGCGCAAGAGTCCGGTGCGTTTTTTTTGCAACATTAGGCAAAAATTGCTGGATTCGTGTGCTACATCACCAACCAACTGCTTCGCAGGTCACAGTTTGGCTGACTGAGCCGTTGCGCGCTTTCGAGCTATAATCCGACCCCCTCGTGCCTCTTCTGGTCCGCTTTCTTGGAACATCGGCCTCCCGCCCCACTGTGGAGCGGGGGGTATCCTGCATTGTGGTCGAGCGTGAGGGGGAAACGCTGCTGTTCGACTGTGGCGAAGGCACGCAGCGCCAGATGATGCGGTTCGGCGTCTCGTTCGCCCTCAACGACATCTTTTTCACGCACTTCCACGCCGACCACTTCCTGGGTCTCCCCGGGCTGCTGCGGACCATGGCACTGCAGGGTCGCACGGACCCCCTGCACGCCTGGGGGCCGGCCGGAGCGTCGCGGTATCTGCGTCACGCAGCGTCGTTAGGCGCTGAGCGCCCCTCATTTCCGCTCGAGATCCACGAACTCGACGCGGGAGTGAGCGTCAAACGCGGCGCTTACGCGATCCTGACGGCCGCGGCAGTACACCGCGGACCAACAGCGCTCACGTATGCGCTGGTCGAAGATGTTCGGCGCGGCCGGTTCAACCCCGAGCGCGCTCGTGAGCTCGGCATCCCGGAAGGTCCCCTGTGGGGACGACTCCATAGAGGGGAGACAATCACGCTCGATGACGGTCGCAGCGTCTCAGCGGATTCCCTCGTCGGCCCGACCCGCCTGGGACGCCGCGTTGTGTTGACCGGCGACACCAGACCCTGCGATGCGACGGTCGAGCTAGCCCGTGGAGCGGACCTCCTCGTGCACGAAGCGACTTTTGCCGAGGAGGAGGCGGAGCGTGCGCGAGAGACGGGACACTCGACAGCGCGCGAGGCAGCGGACGTGGCTATTCGGGCCGGCGTGCGGCGGCTCGTGTTGACTCACCTGTCGGCGCGCTACACGCGCGATACCAGCGACCTGGAGCGCGAGGCGCGTGCTGTCTTTCCGGCAACCGTCGTCGCGCGCGACGGGATGGAGATCGACGTTCCTTACGCGGACGAAGCGTTAGGTGCTACGACATCACATAGCGCGGCCAGCGCGTATTGATCGGCATCGACCGTCGGAAAAGCCGCGCCAGGTCCCCATCTGACAGCTTATCCAGCAACGCCCCGGTGTCGAGCCGGGCGGTGACGTCATTCGCGTTAGGCCCGGAGTCGTGATGCCAGGCGTACCGGTCCAATCGCGCCGTGCGGCCGTTGGGATGGTGAAAGACGACAATCGCGTTACTGAAGCTGGGGTTTTGAACTTCGACGCCCCATGCGGTGCCATCCGGGCTCTGGAACGGTTTCATCTTTTTGCGGCTCATGTCGATCGGTGCTCCACCATTTCGAGCTGCTTGCGACCGGCGAAACCTGCGTCGATTTCGTGCCAGTGCATCACCGACGGTTCGCCGAGCTTCCAGCAGAGATAGATGGAACGGCCGTCCATCTCGCTGGGGAAATCGATGAGACCCTCTTCAAAGCCCTTGAACTCGACGCCGAGATCGCTCAGCTCACGCAGGTAGCCGTCGATTTCGCGCGCGAGTCGTTCTGTTTCCCGCTGATAATGCTCCGCATCGCTTGTGCTCGCGCTACTCGCCACCTCGAACTGTCCCACTGCCTGTTGCCACGCGCCGTGCGCCACCACGAGGTCCTCGACGATGCGGCGCACGAGTGGAAGCATCCGATTCGCTTGTTCCACTGTAAAAGCTCGTTGCGCCATCGTTAGGCTTCTCCCGCCCGGTGCCGCTGCATCTCGGCCGTGCGCTCTTCCAGCCGGCGTCGCCGCCGCTCACCGGCAGCATGATGCCGGCGCTTTTCGTCTGCGCTTTCTGGGATGAGATCAGGTACCGGCACCGGCTTGCCGCCCCGATCGACCGCTACGAAGGTAAGGTAGCATGAGTTGGTGTGCCGCCTGCGGCCGTCGACCAGGTTCTCGGTCTCCACGCGTACTCCAACTTCCATCGAAGTGCGTCCGACGTAGTTCACGCTTGCCTTGAGAATAACGAGGTCCCCGACATAGACGGGTTCTCGAAAGTCCACCCGGTCGATGGACGCTGTGACGCACGGCGAGCGCGCGTGTCGGTAGGCGGCCACAGCTGCGACTTTGTCTACCAGACCCAACACCACGCCGCCAAAAACGTGACCGAGGTTGTTGGCGTGCTGCGGCATCATGATCTCGGACGTCTCGTGCTGCGATTCTTTGACAGTCTTCGCCGGTCTGGAGTCCACGTTAGAGTCGTTAGGTCGTAGCTCTTAGCTCTTAGCGACCGCGCCGATGACACCGATGAGCCGCGCCACCTCATCTTCCGTGCTGTAAAGCGCTGCACCAGCCCGCACTACGCCATCGTGAGCGTGGCCTAACCGTTCGACGACTGTGGCCGCGTAGAAGTCTCCGTTGGACAGGAAGAGGCCATCCTTCGCGCAGGCGCGCGCAACGTCATCCGAATGCATGCCGTCGATTGTGAACGAAAGCGTCGGCGTGCGCGGAGCGCCTGGAGGCAAACCATACCGCCTGACGCGCGGTATCACGCCGAGTCCTTCCCACAGCATGGCAAACAGCGACTCACTCCGGCGTGCGAGCTCCGTATGCGCCGCCGCGAGTTTGTCGCGCCGTGTCGCTCCAGGAGCCAGCGACGCCATGAAATCGATCGCGGCCGCCGCACCGACTATTCCTTCATGATTCTGCGTCCCGGTTTCGAGCCGCTCGGGCATCGTATCGGGAGCGGGCTCCAGACGGGGCGCCGGCAACTCGGCGCCTAACGCCGCGCGCGCGTACAGGATGCCGATGTGTGGGCCGTAAAACTTGTAGGCCGAGCAGGCGAGAAAATCGCAGCCGATCTGCGCCACGTCGATCAGCGCGTGCGGCGCGAAGTGTACGGCGTCCACGAACGAGAGCGCACCCACCGATCGAGCCATCTCGCAGACCGCCTTGACGTCGGTAATAGTGCCTAACGCATTCGACGCGGCTCCAATCGCGACGACTTTGACGCCGGGCACAATCGCGCGCGCCAGATCGCTCGAGTCCAGCGTGCCATCCTCCGGCCGCATACGCACCCAGCGAACTGTCACGCCGCGCTCGGTCTCCAGCCGGGTCCACGGGGCGATATTCGCGTGATGATCGAGCTCGGTGACGACGATCGTGTCACCCCGCCCGACGGTCGGGGCCAAGGCGCGTGAGACGTGATACGCAAGGGACGTCATGTTCTGGCCGAACGCGATCTCGTCAGGACGGCACCCGAGAAAATCGGCGGCTGCGATACGCGCCCGATCGATCAACGCATCGGTTTCGGCGCTCGTCGGATACAGCCAGTGCGTGTTGGCGTTATGGTGGAAGAGGTAGTCCGCCATCGCGTTCACGACCTCGCGCGGGACTTGAGTGCCGCCGGGGCCGTCGAAATAGGCGACGTGTTGGCCCCCGTGCCGGCGTTCCAGCGCCGGGAAGTGCTTGCGGATCTGCTCGACCGAGGCAGTGCCTAACGTCGTCTGTTCGCCGGCGGTTGCAGTCATCCGCGAATCTCCGTCCCGCTCGTGCGCTCCACCACCTTGGCGATTTCCACGTGGTCAGCCTCCTCACCCAGCTCACGGCGAGCCGCACGATACAGCTCCGTGGTGAGTTGGAGAACCGGCGCGCTCACGCCCTCGGTGCGCGCGAACTCCGCGGCAATCCCCAGGTCCTTCTCCAGAAGCGCCAGTCGAAAGGTTCGCGGAAAGGCGCGCGTCAAGACGCGTTGCGGGATCAGGTTCTCGGTTGCGTTACACCGCCCGCTGGACGCGTTGATAACCTCGAGCGCAAGCGTCGGCGAAACGCCGGCCTTGACGAGCGCAGCCAGGCCTTCCGCCGCTGCGTATAAATGCACGCCTAACAACGCCTGGTTGACAGCCTTGACTGCATGACCGGCGCCGACGCCGCCACACAGCACGATCTTCTTTCCGAACGTTGCCAGGACTGGGCGCACCCTCGTTAGGTCCGCCTCGCTCCCTCCACACATGATCGTGAGCGCCCCCTTTTCGGCGCCGGACACGCCACCGCTCACCGGCGCATCGACAAAGCTCCGGCCACTGGCGGTCAGACGCTGCGCGATGCGTTGCGATGTAGCGGGATCACCGGACGTGCAATCGACAAGTGTGCATCCTGGCTTCATCCCGGCGAACATGCCGTCCGCACCATCGAGCAGCTGTTCGACTTCGCGGGAGGTCGGCAGGCATGTCACGACGACGTCGGCGTCCTGAACCGCCTCCCGCGGAGTAGCCGCCAGCCGCGCACCGTGAGTCGCCGCAAACGTCTCCGCCTTGGCGCGCGTGCGATTCCACACGACGAGCGGAAAATTGGCCGCCACGTGCCCCGCCATAGGTACG
>DATFBW010000160.1:0-17833 GCA_035253645.1 Gemmatimonadaceae bacterium
CCCTCCTCGAGCATCGCATCGGTGCGCCGTTCAATTGCCCGGTGCAGGGTCGAGCCCGGATCGACAATGAGGTAGCGCGGCGTGATCGCCTCGACGTCCGGTGTGCGGCGAAAGTGATCGCTCAGGCGCTCGCCGGTGAGAAACGCGACCTCGATGGCTCGGAGTAGCTGCGTGCGCCCGAGCGCGCTGCGGGCGGGGTCGATCTCGGCGCACCAGCGACGCAACGTAGCCGTGTCGAGCGTGCTCAAATATTGCCCTAGCATCTCCCGCCGTTTGCGATCCAGTTGAGGTTCCAGGAAAAGTGGCTCGACCAGTGCCTTCACATAAAAGCCCGTGCCGCCCACGACCAGCACCGGGCGGCTCTGTGCGCGATAATCCGCGATCGCGGAGCGGGCGAGTTGCGCGAAACGGGCAGCCGAATAGCGCTCGCAGGGAGCCGCAACGTCTATCCCGACGTGAGGCACCTCCCCCATGTCGTTAGGCGTCGGCTTGGCCGTGCCGATATCGAAGCCACGATAGATTTGCCGGGAGTCAGCGCTGATGATTGCCGCACCGGTTGCGCGGGCAATGGACAAGGCGAGCGCGGACTTACCTGCTGCAGTGGGACCGACGATGACGGGGAGCCTAACGTCGACCAAACCGGCGCTCCAGCTCGTCCCATGAGAGCCGTACTACGGCCGAACGCCCGTGCACATCGTGCGCCGCGAGTGAGACGTGGGCCAGTTCGCCGAGCAACGCACGTGCCTCTCCCGGCTGCAACGGGTCGCCGGCCTTGATCGCGGCGCGACACGCGAGTGTCGCGACGAGCTTCTCGTGACGCCCATGCGTGGCGGCTGCCCGATCTCCAGTCATACCAGCCAATGTCTCGCGCAGACAGCGGAGCGCATCGAAGCGACGATGCAGAACCGGGACGCTGTGCACAACGATGCTCTGCCCACCGAAGTCTTCGATCTGAAATCCGATCTTCTCGAGCGTCGAGCGATGGGCCTCCAGCGCTTCCATCTCCGCGGCGCTCAGGTGCAGCGTCTCGGGGAACAGGAGACGTTGCGACGGCAACGTGCCACTTTCAAATGCGCGCATGATGCGTTCGTACAGGATGCGCTCGTGTGCGCTATGCTGATCGACGACGACGACACCCTCGTCATGCTCGTAGACCAGATACGTCTGGCGCAGCTGGAAGGCCTCAGGAGCGAGGAGCGATGGGAGGGAGGAGCGTGTATCGCCTGCGGTCGGTCGGGACGCATCGGATTCAGCAAAAATCGTATCCGCGTCCGACGGCGTCACCGGGACGGGCAGCGTGTCGAGCGATTCTCGCGGCGCGGCGCTGTGCTCGTTAGGCCCTCCGCCAGTCGCGGCTGACGCCGGGCGCCAGTGCATGAAGCGCGCGGCACTTTCCGGCGTTCCTAAGGCCCGCCGCACCGCGGCCTCGACGGCACGTTCCACAGGCCAACGCTCCTTGAAGCGCACTTCGGCCTTGGCGGGATGCACGTTTACGTCGACGTCAATCCCCGGGAGCGCGAGCTCCAGGACCAGCGACGGGCGGATACCCGCGGGGATCACGCTGCGGTACGCTGCCTCAGCGGCGCGGATCAAACCGGCATCGCGTATGGGACGGCCATTTACGAAGAGCGCCGTGCGGCGCGTCGCAGTCCCGACATCGGCCGGTCGCTCGACAAGGCCCGTCACGAGCATCGGCCCGTGAATATCACGTACTTCGATGAAACGCTCTGCCGCACGCGTCCCCCAGAGCGTCGCAAGTCGCACCCGGAGCTGTTGCGCGGCCGGCAGATCGAGGACCGGCTTTCCCTGATGCTGAATCGTTAGGTGCACGTTGCGCCGCGCAAGCGCGACATTGCTCACAACGTCCATTATCGCGCGCCATTCGCTGCGCTCGCTGCGCAGAAACTTTTTGCGCGCGGGAACATTGTAGAAAAGGTCTCGTACGGTGACTGTCGTTCCTTTTTGGCGCACCGCCTCCTCGAAGCTTTCGAGGGCGCCTCCCGCCACCCGCAGCCGCGTCCCCGGGCCCGCGTTAGGCGCGCTCACCAGCTCGAAACGAGAGACCGACGCGATAGATGGCAGCGCCTCGCCGCGAAATCCGAACGTGGCAACTCCCACGAGATCTTCCACTGCGCGGATCTTCGATGTCGCGTGCCGTTCTATGGCCAGCCGCGCATCGTCGGAGCTCATGCCCCAGCCATCATCACTGACCCGGATGCTGCTGAGCCCACCGTTCTCCACGGCGATGTCGATGCGCGTCGCTCCAGCATCGAGCGCGTTTTCAACGAGCTCTTTCAGCGCGGACGCGGGGCGCTCGACGACCTCTCCGGCCGCGATTTGATCCGCCACCGCCGACGCCAGGACGGCGATGCGCGCTGCCGCCTCGGCCACCGGTGAAACCGTGACCGTCACCTAGTCGCGCAGCTCGAGCGAGACGAGTCGCTCGGTGGGGAGCCAGCCCTGCCGGCCGTCGGCCAAGCGCACGAGCGTCCAGGTATCGCGCGCAGTTGGTGTACGCACGGTTTCGCCAAGCATGACTTCTTCGGCGAGGTCCGCACCTAACGAGGGCGAGCTGCGCAGCCGCTCGGATTGCTGGACTACCGCGGTTTGCCTGCCGTGGGCAACTTCACTCAATCTGATTCCGCTAACCAGCATCGCACTCGAAAACACGAGTGCGGTTCGCGACGTATACCGCGCCCATCGACGACGAACCGGCTGGAAGCCCCACGCGATGAGCCACGCACCGAGGCCGAGCCAGGCGACAAACGCGAGCGGGATTGGTGGCACCTCGCCAAAAAGCCCGCGCCGGAACGATGGAATGAGGTCGAGGCGGTCACGCGTCTCCGAGTCGAGCGGATCGAGTCGGAGGGCGCGCTGCCAGGCGACGGCTGCGGCAGCGGTGTCGTGCGCCTGCCAGGCACTCGCTCCAGCGTTCGCCCAGGCGTCGGCAGACCGCGGCTGCGCGCTGGCGATCGCGCTGAAGACACGCTGTGCGGACGGATATGCAGCGGTCTCGTAGAGGGTGACGCCGCGCTGAAAAGCGTCGGAGTCAACCGACGGCTGCACGATCGCCGCGACTAAGGGCACGGAAACAGCAAAAAAGAACAATGAGGCCACGGCGATCCTGCCTAACGGGGTGCGCCGCCGCGTGGCTTCGCGATCGATGGCGTCGAAGATCGCTGCGGCTTTGTGCGCCAGCATTGGATCCGGCTCGCGTCGCTCCCCGCTGAACACAACAGCATCCAACTCGGCATGCAGGGCTGCGGCTTTGTGCGCGGTTTCGCGCGTGACCCCGCGGCGCCGTAGAGCACGTACGATGCGGCGTGGATCCGCGAGCGTAGCGGCGTCGATCTGCAAGCGTTCGCCGAGTGCCAGCGTCAACGCGCGGCGCACGTCGGCGCCATCGCGCAGCTTCTTGTTTCCGGCCAGCCGCTGCAGCGCAGTCCCCACGCGCTGCGTGTCACGGCGACGAGAACGCCTAACGAAAGCCACCGCTGCCGCCGGCAGCGGAATAGCCGCCAGAGCAAACCAGTAGTTGGCGCTCGAAGACACGGGACGCGGGACGACTCCGCGATCTCTCTTCCTGATCGTGAGCGGCTGTTCGGTCTCGCTCATGCTGGGGGTGGTAGCCACGAGAGCTCCTTGTTCCACGCTGACAGCAAGATCCGGCAGCTGTGCGTTTGCGTACCGCTGAGCGTAAGGATCGAAGTACGCGTACCGCAGCGCCGGGAAGGTTTGAGCTCCCGCAGCTGTGGGCGTCAGGATGTAGTCGAACTCCTTGGCGCCCCGAACGAGCGCGCCGGTCGTATCGAGCTGAACGCGCTCCGGGCCGTCGACGAGTTGTGCCCACGTTAGGCGGAAAGCCGGTCGTGGCAGCAGCGCAACGTTCCCTACGCCCCGCACCGCGACGGTTAGCACCACGGGCGTTCCGACACTCACGCGCTGGATATCCACACGCCGCTCGAGCGACAACATGCCGACGGCCCCCGAAAAGTCGGGTTGGCGACTCGCATCGATCGGCGGGTCACGTGCGATTACCGCAAGGCTTTCGGACCGCAGCGTGCGACTTTCCTCGCGACTAAAGAACGAAGTGGATAGTGGCAGCGAGTAGCTGAGACGGGCGGGCGCGATCGCGTGGCGCCCGGGCACGAGCGGAAAGATGGCGCGCTGAAATACGTGGACTTCGTAGGTCCTACCACCAGCCACCCGAGTAAACGTCTTCGGCGAAGGCAGATCGTAGCCGAGCATCGAGCGGAGCTCGGGGGGGATGAATTCGGGATTCCGCCGTAGCCGCGCGCGTGCATCCTGCGCGATGAAGACTCCCACTTGATACGACGCCTGCTGTCCCACGTAGATCTCTCGCGGGAACAGCATTGCGTGAAACCCGATCTCCGTCCTGGGATCGACGGGTGCCTGTGTAACGACTGCCGGCGGCTGCGCGGCCGCGCTCGTCGCCGCAACGGCGAGCAATAGCAGACGACGCAGAAACACTACCAGTCCTTCCCCACGTTAGGCGGGCGCGGCCGGTTCTGCTGCTGCCGTCCCTGAACCTGCCGCTCCTCACGCGCGGCGCTGTTGAGCAGCTGCTCGGCCTGCTGCTCGCCGAGGCCGCCGGCGGGGCGCCGACTCGCCGGTTGATCTTCTTCCTGTTGCCCTCCACCGCCTCCGCCACCGCCGCCACCACCCCCTCCACCGCCGCCTGAATTCTCACGGTCCCGAAGAGCCAGCTCATAGTTCCATTTTGCATCCATATCGGCGGAACGCATGCGGAGCGCGCGTTTGTAATGCTCGAGCGCCGCGTCGAGCGCCTGACGAGTACTGTCGGCCGCATCAGCGCCGGCCAACCCGCGCTTCAGGTGCACGAGACCCAGGTTGAAGAGCGAGCGAAAACGCAACTCTTCGTCTCTGGGGCGCAAGCTGCGTTCAAGGGGCTCCACGGCCGCATCCAGTGAGTCCATCGTCACGAGCGCGGTGCCATAGTTGTATGCCAACGTTCCCGACGTGGGATCGCGCTCCAGCGCATAACGATAAAGTGACGCGGCTCGCGCCGCGTCTCCCGCTCGATATGCCTTCGCGGCATCGGCTGCATAACGAGATGGTAGCGTGCAGCCCGCAAAGATGAGCGCGATGCCCGCGGCGATCAGGGGACGCGCGGAGACGCGGATCGGTGCCCGCCGCCGTTCACGCAACCACGTATCGAGCAGCAACAACAGGAGCGCCGGGATAAGGAGTAGTTGGAAGCGCGGCGTGCGGGTCCGGCCTGATGCAATCGTCCGAGCGCTGGCGCGCAAACCCAATAGTGCCTGACGCACACGCGACGCCTTGTCACTCGCCGCCGCATCAACGAACGCACCGCGCGTCGCCGAGGCCAATGTGGAAAGGAACTCGGGATGGAAGCGCGTAGTCACGATGTTCCCGGTTTCATCACGCTTGGTCGTGATCCTATCCCCTTCTTGAATCGGGATCGTCGCTCCCGCCGGCGTACCGAAGCCAACAGTCACAATCGTAATGCCGTTGCTCGCCGCCCGCTGTGCCGCGGCTGCCACTTCCTCGGCGGGTTCGAATGCTTCACCGTCACTCATGACGACAATCGCCTTATCGCCCGCGGACTGCGTAGCCAGTAAGAGATCGGTCGCCTGATTGACAGTGCGCGACAGCGAGCTCCCTGCTTGTCCGACGATTGACGGATCGAGGTTGTCAAGAAAGAGCTCGAGCGCTCCCTGGTCACCTGTAAGAGGAGTAAGGATGTAGCTGCGGCCGGCAAAGGCGAGCATCGCGAACCGATCGGCCGGAGAAAGCGCCCATAGGCGACGCACTTCCTGTTTGAGTCGTTGGAGACGACTCGGCGGCTCGTCCTGCGCCAACATCGAGAGGGAAGCATCCAGAGCTAAGACCACGTCGATCCCTTGGCCGCGCACGGCGCGCTGCTCCACTCCCCATCGCGGGCCCGCGAGCGCGACAGCCGCCAGCGCCACGGCGCTGCCTAACCGTAGCGCGCGCCCGCGACCCGGCTTCAGCGCGGACGCTGGAACCAATCGTGGCAAGAGTTGCTCCTCGGCGAACGTCAAAAGACTCTGTCGACGTCGGCGCACTTCGAGGATGAGGCCGGCTAGTGTCAGGATGCCTAACAGGGCGGCGATCGGCAGGAACCAATACCAGTCGAACGTCATGCAGCCGCCTGCGCCGGAGCAGGTTGTCGCGCCTCTTCTACTTGATCGACGACCTGTCGCGCTTCGGCGCCGAGTTGCGCGGCGTGGGCGGCTGTGACAGGACGTCTGGCAAACTTGATCAGGTCCGCCTCCACGAGGAGCGCGGCAAGCCGATTCGCCGGCATCACGTCCACAGCGACGATCGCCGACAAAAGTTCGGATGTCGTCAATGCGAGATCCGCGCGCGGATCGATACGAGACAGATACTCGCGAACAACTTCGACCATGAGCGCCACATAGCGCCCGCGCTCACCAGCGGCCAGCAACCCAAGCTTTTCGACGCGATCGAAGGCAGCCACCGCTTCTTCATACGGATCAACCACTGCAATCAGCTTGAGCCGTCGACGGCGCCGCCACCACCACCAGAGAAGTCCGAGAATGGCCGCGATCGCGGCCGCGATGAGGAGCCACCACCACCAAGGAGCGGGAACTGTGAGGACGTCGCGTGCAGGTTTAGGTACGTGCAGCGACGTGTCCGCCGGGAGTACGCTCGCAACAAACACAGAGGCATCGCCTAACGGGATCTCCTGAACGATCCGCCCGATCGCTACGCGAACACTGCCAAGGCGTATCGGAATTGTTCCGACGTCCCACGCTGCGACACGATACACAGCCGACTGATCGGTGAACGTCGAATCGGCTGCCGTTGTGATCTTGACCGGATCAATCGGTTCTACGGCACCGGCCGAGTCGGGAGCGTCCGGGAATCCGATATCGGCACCGCGTGGGGCGCGCACCCGGACGATGACGCGAAACGGATCACCCACCGTAACGGTCTCGGGCTGCACGACGATCGCCCGCTGAACACGCAGGTCTTGCGTGCCCTGAGCGATCAGCACAACCGCCGCGACGAGCGAGATCACCGGCGTCCTCGACGCCCGCGGCGTCGTTCGCGTGCGCCGAAGAAGCGCAGGAGAGCCTCCACATAGGGCGCGTTGGTGCGCAGCGGGATCTCGTCGATCGCCAGGCGGCGGAGCATCTTCCGCCGCGTTAGGCGATGCGCCAGCGCAGCCTCTTTGTAGGCAGCCCGCACGCGCGCATCACCCGTATCGAGCTCGATGGGCACTCCGCTCTCGGCATCCACGAACCGCGCGAGCCCCACGTTAGGCAGCTCTGCCTCGCGGGGGTCCTCGATCGTGGCGACGACCAGGTCATGCCGCTGCGACGTCAATTTCAACGACCGCTCCAGTCCTTCCTCCTGAAGGTCGGACAGCAGGAAGACGATCGCATGTTGCGATGTCAGCATGCCGCGCAAATACTCCAGTGCTCCGGCGATGTCGGTTCCGCGACCTTCGGGTTCATGCACGAGGATGTCGCGAATAACGCGCAACGCGTGACGGCGTCCCTTGCGCGGAGGTACTACATGCTCGACACGATCGCTGAAGAGGAGCACACCGATGCGATCGTTGTTGCGCACCGCTGACATCGTGAGCAGCGCCGCGACTTCCGCCGCGAGGTCCTGCTTGAATCGCCGCGCAGTTCCGAAGGACTCCGATCCCGAGCAATCCACGGCCAGCATGACAGTCAGCTCGCGCTCTTCCACGTAGCGCTTTACGTACGTGCGTCCCGTGCGCGCCGACACGTTCCAGTCGATCGAGCGTACTTCATCGCCTGGCTGGTATTCACGTACCTCGGCGAATTCCATTCCCTGCCCTTTGAACACAGACCGGTATTCGCCGGCAAAGACGGAGTTCACGAGCCCACGCGTGCGGAGCTCGATGAGCCGGACTTGCCGCAGCACCTCGGGCGAAACGCCTAACGTGCGCCGCTGCCGCGCTTCAACCGAAGAAGAGAATGGTCTCGGCTCGCTTTGACCTTTGGCCTCTGACCGTTGACCTAGCATCACGGGCTCTCAATCGCTCCCAGGATGCGTTTCACAATGTCGTCCGACGTCACGTCTTCGGCTTCGGCCTCATACGTCGTTAGGACGCGGTGCCGAAGCACGTCAGGCGCCATCGCCTTGACATCGTCGGGCGTTACATAGGTGCGGCCGCGCAGGAATGCGTGCGCCCGCGCGCTTTGCGCGAGCGCGATCGTGGCGCGCGGCGAGGCGCCGAACTCGATGAGCGGAGCGAGATCCTTGAGCTTCGCTTCGGCGGGACGCCGTGTCGCCGTCACGATCTCGACGATGTAGTCGACTACGCGCTCGTCCATGTACAAGTCCGCGATGCGTCGGCGGGCGTCGAGAATCGCGTGCGGTGAGGCGACGATTTCGATGGGGATGGGAACGCCACTCGCCATGCGGCGCATGATCTCCTTTTCCTCGTCGCGCGACGGGTAATCCACACGCAACTTGAGCATGAAGCGGTCGACCTGCGCTTCGGGAAGCGGGTACGTCCCTTCCTGCTCGATCGGGTTTTGCGTAGCAAGGACGAGGAACGGCTCTTCCAGCCGGAACGTGTGGCCGCCTAACGTGACTTGCTTTTCCTGCATCGCCTCGAGCAACGCGGCCTGCACCTTGGCAGGAGCGCGGTTGATTTCGTCGGCCAGGACGATGTTGGCGAAGATCGGCCCCTTCTTCACCGTGAACTGCCCCGTCGCTTGCTCGAACACCTGCGTGCCTAACACGTCGGCCGGGAGGAGGTCAGGCGTGAACTGGATCCGTTGAAAGGTGGTGTCGATCGTTTCGGCGAGCGTACGCACCGTTAGGGTCTTGGCCAACCCTGGCACGCCTTCGAGGAGCACGTGCCCGCCGGTGAGGAGACTCACCAGCAGCCGCTCCACCATGTACTCCTGACCGACCACGCGCTTCCCTACCTGGCGCATGACCGCGTGAACCAACGCGATGTCAGCCTGGTTCGTCGTTACTGTGGTTGCCACAGTCAGATCTCCGACCCGCTATAGGTGAATACAGCTCCGCGTTGCTTTGCCGTCATACCCGCAAGTTTCCGTCCCGCTCCCGCCCCTCAAAGGGGGCAGACCCCTTCGAAGTCAAATTGGGTCTGACCCCCTTTTGGTAACGAGCTTTTCGATCGCCGTTCGTTCAACATCCGACAGCTCACGGTACTTCCCCGGGGCGAGCTCGCCCAGACGGATTGGACCGAAGCGCGTGCGTTTTAACCTCTGCACGTAGAGTCCCAGCGCCTTGCAGAGCCTCCGAACCTCGCGTTTGCGGCCCTCGGTGAGGGCGACTTCGAAGATCCAGTGTTCTCCGGCGCGTCGGGCGTGCGCAGACACGAGGTGCACGGGGCCATCCTCCAATGTCACACCCTTCCGCGCCTCTTTCACCGCGCGCGGCGCATCGCCCGTCACTGTCGCCTCGTACACGCGGACGACTTCGCGGCTCGGATGACTCAACGCGTGCGCGCCTTCACCATCAGTCGTGAACAGCAGGAGACCTTCGGTGTCCAGGTCCAGTCGGCCGACATACGTTAGGCCCGGAATGTCAGGCACATGGTTGAAGACTGTGGGACGACCGCGCGGATCGGTGCGCGTCGTCATCGTCCCCGCAGGCTTGTTCAGGACGTACCACACTGCCTCGCGCGGCGCGACATCGACGGCCTTTCCGTCAAGCGTTAGGCGGTCCCGGTCCGGATCGATGACCTGGCCAATTGATGCGAGCTCGTCGTTGACGCGGACGCGTCCTGCCTGCACGAGCGCCTCGGCCTTTCTGCGTGATGCGATGCCGGCGCGCGCGAGGGCACGCTGGATCCGCATCCCGCGGCTCATAGTACCGGATGCGGCTCCGTCTTGAGCGCGATAGCCAATTCGTCCGCCCGCGGCAGCTCTTCGAGGTGGCGCAAGGCAAAGTGTTCGAGGAAGAGCGGCGTCGTGCCGTACAGCAACGGCCGCCCGAGCCCTTCTGCGCGTCCAATCACTTCGATGAGTCCGCGTTCGTGCAGCGATTTGAGGATGCTGCCGACGTTTACTCCGCGGATGCCTTCGATTTCCGCCCGTCCGATGGGCTGACGATACGCAATGATGGCGAGCGTCTCGAGCGCTGCACCCGACAACCGCTGCGGCCTAACGGCAAGCTGCGCGCGCTCGATGACCTCGGCGTACTCCGATCGCGTTAGGATCTGCCACCCTTCGCCTAACTCGACGAGCTCCACGCCATGGCCGTCGACGTCATAGGTCTCGCGGAGCTCGTCCAGCGCGGCCCTGACGGCTGCAGGCGACGCTTCGGAGTCGAGGTCCGCGAGCTCGTCGACCGGAATTGGCCGAGCGCTCGCGAACAGGGCGGCTTCAAGCAGCTTGGCCAGCGGACTCACGGGTAATCCAGACGTTGGAGTAAGGGGCTATTTGCTCGAGCGACAGCTCGCCACGGCGGGCCATTTCGAGCAAGGCGAGAAGCACGGAGAGGATCTGCCAGCGTTCAGGCTCGGGTGGCACCACCTCACGCCACGGGACGCGCTCGCGTAACGCGAGAACGTCACGCACGGTCGCCATCGCACCATCGACGTCGAGTGGTCGCGGGATCACGTCGTGAAGATCCGGTAGCTCGGAAACACGCAGCACGCGATCGACCGCAGCCAGCAATTCGATCAGTGACAGTGCGAGAGGTGCCTGCGGCGGTGCGGGTTGCTCAGGGAGATACGCGCGGGCGAAGCGGCGGCGCCGGTCGTCGTTGAGAAGTTCGAGGTGATCCACGATTTCGCGAATCTGTTGGTATTCCAGGAGCCGGCGCACCAGCTCTGCGCGCGGATCTTCCCATTCGTCCTCGGACCCTGTGCGCGGCAGCAGCAGCTGCGCCTTGATGCGCAGGAGCCGCGCAGCCATCTCGAGGTAATCTGCCGCCTGATCCAGACCTAACGACCGGATACGCATCAGAAACTGCTCGGCGATCCGCGCTATTGGAATGTCGTAGATGTCGACCTTCTCGTCGCGGATCAGCGTAAGCAGCAGGTCGAGCGGGCCCGAATACTCGCTGAGCTCGACGACAAACGGCGCTGGCGCGTCGTCGGCAACGAGGGCCGGAGCGAAGGCTAGACGACCATCCATGAAGTTGGGAGTCTAAAGGGACTGACTACGTTGACGGCGATGTCGTAGAGCGTGAACGCGGGCCACATCCAGCGCGTGAACAGCGGCCTCCCAAAGTCAGTCGCGAAGAGGATGAAAAGCAGGAAAATCCCGTACGCGCCTAACTGCTGGTAACGTAATGACCAGGCCGGCGGCAGGAGATACTTCATTACGTGCGAGCCGTCGAGCGGCGGAATCGGCAACAGGTTGAAGAAGGCCAGGATCAGGTTCACCTGGATGCCGAGAATCATCATGACCTGGAGGATGCTCAGCGAGACGGCGAGGGCTGGGATGGCCTGACCGATCATGCCGAACATCGTCGCGAGCGCCGTACAAACAACCGCGAGCACGAGGTTTGTCGCGACGCCGGCGAGTGAAACGATGATGTCCCCGCGCTTGAAGTTGCGGTAGTTGCGGGGGTTTACGGGAACCGGCTTGGCGCCGCCGAAGATGAACCCGCCCGCCCACCACGTGATAATTGGCAGCGCCACCGTCATGATGGGATCGATGTGCTTGAGCGGGTTCCACGTTAGGCGCCCCAACTGGTATGCGGTGGGATCGCCTTGTTTGAGAGCCGCGTAGCCATGCGCATATTCGTGCGCAACCATCGAGAACAGCAGGACAGGGAGCGCGAGCGCGAAGTACTGGACCTTTTCCAAGGGCGGCCGAACGGCGTGTAGGGGTGGACTCGCTAGGCGAGTAACGGTGCGCCGAACGCGCTCAAGCTAGCGACCGTGCGAAGCGCAGTAAAGCTGTGTCCTGCCTTGACATGCCTCATAGGCAGGTCTAGGATTCTCCCCTCGCTTTTAGCTTAACGACAGTCCGTTTTGGAGTGTAGATCGTGCCGCGAATCAGGTCGGGAAAGAAGAACATGCGTAAGGCGCGGGCAGCCACCGTGCGCAACCGCGCGCAACGCGCAGCGCTGCGTACTGCCTTCAAGAAGGCTGTGACGGCGGGCGCCGATCAGACAACGCGGCGTGACGCTGAAGCGACGATCGACCGTGCCGCGCGCAAGGGTCTGATTCATCGCAACACTGCGGCGCGTCAAAAGCGCCGCATCGCCCGCCTGGCCAAGAGCGCCTAGCGAGACTTACATCGCGGCGAGCTCACCGCCGCAGCGCTCGCAATACCATTCCGTCGGATAGTTCATCGTTCCGCACTCCTGGCAGCGGAGTGTTTTCACCTGCTCAGTCGGAACGTCTTTCAGGATCGACGGGACATTTCCTGGCGTCATCATCGTCGCCGCTGCCGCGAAGCCTCTTCCCTGCTCCAGGCCCGCCGGTCGTCGCGAGGAACCGAAAGACGGTTGGCCCGGCGGAATCGGATCGTCGTTAGGCGCCGCTTCCTCAGGCTCCGGCTCCGGCGGCGGCACGTGCGGAGTTGCCAGCGCCGGTGTTAGGCGGTGGTCGGGCACGACCGATTTGAGGAATGCCAGCTCCTCCATGGCCGGCCGCACGCGCGGGGGCTCGATGGGCGTCACTGGAGCCGCAGGCGCCCCGATAGCGGCGGCCGCGACATCGATCGCCGTCAACACACCGCGCATCCTATTCAGCTCTGCCTCGATCGCATGACGCTCGGACGCCAGCCGCCCTATCGCTTCATCGCAGCGCGCAAAGAACGAGTGGGCCGCTTCAGGAGCGAATTCGCCAACCGCCGCGCGCAGCTCGTACTCGGCACGCTCATCCCGTTTCTCTCCTTCGTCGCGCTCCAGACCAGCCAAGCGCACAGCCAGCTCGTGTGCTGACGCGCGAAGGTCCGGCGCCCGCTGCACGAGCCGTTCGGTAACCTGTCCCAGCCGCGCCGCATAGTCGGCACGTACGCGCTCGAGCACATGCCCGGGCGCACTGCTCCGGCGCGCGTCCAGCTGCGAGATCCAGGTTTCGTACTGTTTGCGCTCTTCGAGGAGCGCGTTGAGTGCGTCCATGTGGCCACTCTCGGTCATGACCTACTCCGAGAATCGTTAGGTGTCAGCGGCGCCTTGTTGGCAACGCGCATGTTATGGAGGAGCGCGACCGCTTCACGCGGCAGCGGACGCGGCCGTCCAAGCGCCTGCGCGAGCCACACGATGCGCGCGCCATGCTCGAGACTTTCCATACGCTGGTGCGCAGACTCGAGCGTGGGGCCAATCGTCGTGGCACCGTGATTCGCGAAGAGGAACACGTCGTGATCGGCTATATGGGGATCCATCGCGTCAGCGACGGCGGTTGTTCCGGGAAGGACAAATGGGATGTGAGCAATATTACCAAGTTGAAACACCATCTCGGGAAGCACATCGGAAGGAAGCACCGCCCCAGCAGTGGCGAATGCCGTCGCAAACGGCGGATGTGCATGCACAACCGCTCCGACGTCTGCACGACGGCGATAGCAATGCACGTGCATCATCTGCTCAGTTGATGCCCGCCGACCGGCACTCTTGCGGGCACCGTCCCACGAAACTTCCACCAAATCATCTACTCCGACATCGACCTTGCTGAAGCCAGCAGGGGTTATGAGCATCGCCCCTACGCCTGTGCGTACTGACACGTTCCCATCCGTTCCGGCGATCATCCCCCGTTCGTACAGTCGGCGACAGACCGTAACGACTTGTCGCTTCAGCGCGAGCGACGCCGGCATGACGATTCTGTCCCGCTACCGCACGTCCAAGGTATGGACGATCCGACCGCTAACGATGGTACAGGTGGCTCGCCCCCTCAGCTCGACACCTGCATACGGCGAATTTCGACCTTTCGACTGAAAGCTTGCAGGGTCGACAATCCATACGTGCGCCGGATCAAAAACAGTGATGTCCGCCACATTTCCTCGTTTTAGAGAGCCACCCGGTAAGCCAAAAACGCGCGCGGGGCCTACAGCCATGCGGTCGACGAGGGTTTCCAGGTTCAGCGCCCCACTATGCACAAGGTTGGTAAGCAAAATCCCCAGGGCCGTCTCCAGCCCCACGATACCGTTCGGAGCATTGGCGAACTCTTGCTCTTTCTCATCATAGTGATGCGGCGCATGGTCGGTGGCTACGAGATCGATCGTGCCGTCGCTGACCGCCTCGCGCAGCGCAGCCACGTCCGCGGCCGTTCTGAGCGGCGGGTTCATTTTCGCGTTCGTGTTGTACCCTTCGACGGCTTCTTCCGTGAGCGTCAGGTGATGTGGGCATACTTCCGCCGTGACGCGAATGCCGCGTTCCTTCCCCCACCGGATCAGCTCAACAGAGCCCTTGGTGCTCATGTGGCATAGGTGAACGTGACCACCCGTCCTGCGCGCGAGCAGGATGTCGCGAATCACCATGATCTCTTCCGCCTCGTTAGGCACCCCCTTGAGGCCGAGTCGGGCCGAAACCAGCCCTTCATTCATTGCACCGCCGGCAGCGAGCGTCGGCTCCTCGCAGTGGTCGGCGATCGGCACGCCGAAAGACCGTGCGTATTCCAGGGCGGTGCGCATGAGGTGCGCGCTGACGACCGGGCGCCCGTCATCGCTGAAGGCGACGGCACCAGCCGTCACCATTTCACCGAACTCGGCGAGCGATTCGCCTTTCTGGCCAAGCGAGATCGCTCCGATCGGATACACGCGCGCGGACTGGGCGCGCATCGCCTGCCGCACGATGAAACCGACAGCCGCCTGGTTGTCCGTGACGGGGTCAGTGTTAGGCATCGCGCAGATCGCGGTGAACCCGCCTGCGGCTGCCGCCCGTGCGCCGGTAGCAATCGTTTCGACGTCTTCCCTGCCCGGCTCACGCAGGTGGCAGTGCACGTCGATAAAGCCCGGTGCGATCACCTGACCCGAGCAATCGATCTCCAGCGGTTCGTCATCGCGCCGAACCTCACCTAACGAGTTCCCCGCGTGCTCCATCTTCCCGTCCACGACGAGCACGTCACCAACGACATCCAGGTTCTGCGACGGATCGAGGATACGCCCTCCGCGGAGCAGCAGCGTCCGTCCGAGCTCGGAGCTTCGCGCGCCGCGCTCCGGGCTCATCGCTCCCCTTTGGCGGCTTCCGCCAACTCAGGCTTCCCTCCTGCCAGCAGGTAGAGAACTGCCATCCGCACCGCGACACCGTTTGTGACCTGATCCAGGATCACGCTGTGCGGACCATCGGCCACGTCGGAGTCGATCTCGACGCCACGATTCATCGGACCGGGGTGCATAATCAGGATATCGCGGGGGGCGCGCTCCAGCTTTTCGCGCGTCACGCCGAACACCCGGTTGTATTCGCGGAGCGATGGGATGTACCCGGCTGTCATGCGTTCCAGTTGGAGCCGCAAAATGTTGAGGACTTCGGCCCACTCGATCGCTTCTTCGATCCGCTGGAACACGCGAACGCCCAAGTCGTCGATCGCGTTAGGCAGCAGCGAGCGGGGCCCGCACACCGCTACGTCGGCGCCGAGCCGCTTGAGCCCCCAAATGTTGGAGCGCGCGACGCGCGAGTGGAGCACGTCACCGCACAAGCACACGCGGCGCCCCTCGAGCGTCTTTAATCGATCACGGATCGTCAGCAGATCGAGCAACCCCTGCGTCGGATGCTCGTGCGTGCCATCGCCGGCGTTGATGACGTTGGAATCGATGCGGTCAGCGAGAAACCTTGCAGCCCCCGATGCCCCGTGCCGGATGACGACCATATCGATGCGCATCGCCTCGAGGTTGCGAGCCGTATCCACGAGTGTCTCGCCTTTCTGCACGCTGGATCCCGACGACGTGACGTTCACGGTATCCGCCGACAACCGCTTCTCGGCAAACTCGAACGAGATGCGCGTGCGCGTCGACGCCTCGAAAAAGAGGTTGACTATCGTCATCCCGCGCAGCGTCGGCACCTTCTTGATCTGACGCTCGCTGATCTCCTTGAACGGCTCGGCGGTATCGAGGATGAGTCGTATCTGATCCGCCGTTAGGCTTTCCAGACCGAGAAGGTCCTTGCCAAGAGGAACGTTTTGCGGCGTGGAGGCGATCGCGGCACCTGCTCCCGAAGTCCCCGCGCCGCGACGGTTCACGCCTCGTCCCTCCGCGGGACTACAACGACGCCGTCTTCCCCATCGAGCTCGCTGACGAGGACGTCGACACGGTCATTGGGCGAAACGTCGAGTGTTTTCCCCACGACGTCAGCATGGATCGGCAGCTCTCTTCCCCCACGATCCACGAGCACCGCCAGCGCAATCCGGGCAGGACGGCCGAAGTCCGCCAGCTCATCCAGGGCAGCACGTACCGTGCGCCCGGTATAAAGCACGTCGTCAACGATCACCACGCAGCGATCGTCCAACGCCCAGGGGAGGTTGGTCGCACCGACCACGGGACGCGGTCCAACGGTCTGGAGGTCGTCGCGATAGAGCGTTATGTCGAGCGCTCCACGCGGGAGCGTAGTCCCCTCGCGTTCATCAATGGCGGCGGCCAGTCGCTCGCTCAGCTGCACGCCGCGCCTTTGAATGCCGACTAGAACCAGGTCGTCCGCCCCGTACTGTTCGACGATCTGATCGGCCATGCGACGGAGGGTTCGGGAAAACGCCTTCGCGTCGAGGATCGTCGTCCGTTTGGCCGGCATATGTTGGGGCGCAAATATGGCGGGTCACTCCCGCGAACGGCAGTAGGACCGGCGCGAAGGCCTGTCCGCTCCTGCCTAACGCCATCTTACGCGCTAATCGGCGAGCGCGGGCGTCGGTCTGCGGCGACGCTTCTGCTCGTACAGCATGGAATCCGCCGTCCGCAGCAGCTCTTCTATGGTTGGAGGGGCCTCCGGATCGAAGCGGGCGGCACCCACCGAGAAGGAAATGGTGTAGCGCTGCGCGTCTGTTTCGTTGCGGGCCGCCAGCTCCTGACGCAAGCGCTGGATTATCGACGCGCTGGTCCCCGTCTCTGCCGCGAGCACCACGAATTCGTCGCCACCCAGTCGCGCGATGATATCCGAATCACGGAAAGTAGAGCGAAGTACCCGCGCGGCCCTTTGCAGAGCCAAGTCGCCTTCCTGATGACCGAACCGGTCGTTGATCAACTTGAAGTCGTCCATGTCGATGAACAGGAGGACCAACTCGCGCTTGTTGCGACGCGCGAGCTTTATTTGCTGTTCCGCCAAGGTGAGGAAGCCACGCCGGTTGTGCAGGCCCGTCAAGTCATCTACCAACGAAAGTGCGCGCAACTCGAACTCGTGCTGCTCGCGAGTACGCAATGCCACGTCGACATTGCGCCGAGCGGCCAGATCGCGGCGGAAGAAGAAATAGCCCGCCCCGGCAAACAGGATCGCCGCAATCCAGGTCAGGCCGACCGCAGCGCTTGTTCGCCGGGTTAAAGATTCACGCTCCTCGTTGCTCGCTTCGAGCTCTGCGCTCGTCCGCGTTGCACGGATCGCCGTCCACGTGAGCGCCCCAAGCAGCAGGCTGACGGCGACTGCGGAAAGAGCGAGCTTGCGACCGAGTGAAAACGTCATGCGCGCACAGAAATTGGCGTCCCAATTCCCCGTACGAAAGCTAGAGCTCGATCCCTAGTCTACCTACGGCTATTGAGCCGGTAGTTCCTCGTCGTTGGAGACTTTCCGCGTCCGCATGTCGATCACGCGCGGTTGCCGCTGGGATTCCATTTCGAGGAGCATGGGTGCACGCGGACGGTCCTCAAAAATCGGAGTAACGACCACTGCCTGGTCCTGCGGCTTTTTGCGCGGCACCCACAGGTCGACGTCCGGCTCCTGCTTCGAGTCG
>DATFBW010000161.1:0-13406 GCA_035253645.1 Gemmatimonadaceae bacterium
ACCTCGCACCTGGCGGATTGATTCCCTTACGTCACCATGCCGCATGGCGGCGCTCCTCAAAGGTGGTACTCATGGTCAGCGTCCGTTTGATCGGGATCCTCGTGCTTTACGCCGCCACGGCCGCGGCGCAGCCGGTGAAGAAGGCCCTTACCCAGGACACCTATGACTCCTGGCGCACGATTTCAGGGGCCACGTTGTCGCCGGATGGCCGGTGGACGGCGTACACCCTTTCGCCGGTCGTCGGGAATGGCGAGTTCGTGCTGCGCGCCACAAGCGGCAACACCGAATATCGCACGCCGCGTGGCTGGACAGGCCGTCCCGTCGTGAGTGTCACGGTCGACTCGCCGTTCGTCGCGCCGCCGCCATCGTTCAGCGGGGACTCGCGCTTTGCAGCGGTGCTCGCGTATGCGCCACAAGCGGACTTTGACGCCGCCCGGCGGCGTCGTGCGCGGCCAGCCGATCAGCCGAAGAACCGCCTGATCCTCGTTAGGCTGGGCGACGGGCAAGTCACCAACATCGCGCGCGTGCGGGCCTTCCGTCTGCCGCGTGAATCCACTCGCTGGATTGTGTACCACCACGAGGCCGATTCAGGTGCCGCGCCGGACACTGCCCGTCGCGGACCGCGCCGCAAGGATCCAGGCTCCGTGCTCGTGGTCCGTGATCTCGAAAGCGGTAACGAGTCGCGGATCCCGGATGTCGCCAGCTACGTCGTCGATGACAGCGCGAAATGGCTCGCTTACGCCGTGTCCTCGCGCAGCGGGAGCGACGACGGCGTGTACCTGCGCGCACTTGGCACCGAGCAGGTGATTCCTGTCATGCGTGGAGAAGCGAATTACAAACAGCTGGCGTTCGATCGTGCCGGAACCCAGCTCGCGTTCGTGAGCGACAAGGACGAATTCGGGCGCGAGAAGGCCAAGTACGCGCTGTACTACGCAACCACGAAAGCGCCGACCGCCGCGCCGGTCGCTGCGACTCTCGAAGGAATGGCGCCGAGTGAGCGCGGGAGCGTCAGCTTCTCGCGCAATGGCGCCGCGATCATCTATGGCGTCGCGAGTCCGCAGCTCGATTCCATTCCGGCCGATTCGCTCGCTGACAAAGCGGTATTCGACCTCTGGCACTGGCAGGACGCGCGTTTACAGCCGCAGCAACTCCGCGAGCTGACGCGAGACCGCAACCGCACGTGGACCGGCGTTTATCATATCGCCGCAAAGTCCGCCGTCCGCCTAACGAACGACTCGCTCCCCAGCGCCACGCTCAGTGAAGATGCGCGGACGGCGTTGGCGGTGACGAGCGTCCCGTACGCCGTGGCGCAGATGTGGGGTGCCGGCGGCTCGGATGTTGTGCTCATCGACGCGATCAGCGGGAAGCGAACGCGTATCGCGACGAAGTTGGGCTTCAGCGCCCAGTTGTCGCCCGGGGCGAAATACGTCGCCTGGTACGACGACGGTCGATGGCACAGCTACGCCGTGGCCACCGGGAAGACCGTCGATCTGACGGGAGCCATCAAGGGCGTCCGCTTCGATGACGAAGAACATGATTCACCCTCGACCCCGGGGCCGTACGGCCTCGCTGGCTGGACGCGCGACGACCGCAGCCTGCTCGTGCACACGCGCTACGACGTATGGGAAGTGGACCCGGCCGGTGTTCGTCCCCCGCGTGTCGTCACGGATTCGTTAGGCGTCCGGTCGCGCCTCGAGTTGCGCGTGATGGACCTCGATCCGGAGGATCGCTTCATCGATCCCACGGCCCCTCTGTTGCTGCGCGCGTTTGACACGAAGACCAAAGCGATGGGCGTATATCGCGACCGCCTCGACGGGGCCGCTTCTCCGCCGGTGCGCATAACGATGGTGGATGCTGCGTTCGGTAATCCGCAAAAGGCGCGGAAAGCGTCTCAGATTCTGGTGACGCGGTCCACCGTCAGCGACTTCCCGAACCTCTGGACTGGTCCGGGCTTCGATCAGCTCACCAAGATCAGCGACGCGAACCCGCAACAATCTTCCTATGCGTGGCCGACGGTCGAGCTGGTGGAATGGCTCAGCAACGACGGTGTGCCGCTGCAAGGGTTGCTCTACAAGCCCGAAGGGTTCGATGCGTCGCGCAAGTATCCGATGGTTGTGTATTACTACGAGCGCCTCTCCGACGGCTTGCACCAGTATCACGCGCCGGCTGGTCGCAACACGGTGAATCCGTCCGTATACACGTCGTTGGGATATCTCGTCTTCTTTCCCGACATCGTGTACAAGCCGGGCTGGCCCGGCCCCAGCGCCGTATCCGCCATCGTCCCGGGCGTTCATTCACTGATCGGCCGCGGCTTTGTGAATCCCAAAGCTGTTGGGATCGCGGGCCAGTCGTGGGGCGGCTATCAGTCAGCCTATGTGATAACGCAGACGACAATGTTCGCCGCCGCGGTGCCTAACGCGCCTGTGGCGAACATGACGAGTGCGTACGGCGGGATCCGCTGGGAAAGCGGACTCGCGCGACCGTTCCAGTACGAGAAGACGCAGAGCCGCATCGGTGGCTCGATCTGGGAGTATCCCGTGCGCTTCATCGAGAACTCACCGCTGTTCCACCTGGACCGCGTGACGACGCCTGTGTTGTTCATGCATAACGACGCCGATGGTGCCGTCCCCTGGTATCAGGGGATCGAGTTGTTCGTCGGCCTCAGGCGACTCGGCAAAGAAGTGTACATGCTCAACTACAACGGGGACGGGCATAACCCGCGCAAGCGCGCAAATCAAAAAGACATCGACATGCGCATGCAGCAGTTTTTCGCCAACAAGCTCAAAGGCGAGCCGGCGCCTGACTGGATGGTGCGCGGCATTCCGGCCCTCGAGAAAGGGCGCGATCAAATCGCGCCAAAGGCCGCAACCACCTCTTCACCGATCCCCGAATCACCGAAACCTTAGGTTCATCACGAACTTCTACCGCAGAGACGCTGAGAACGCCGAGCTTCGCAGAGTTTTTTGATTCTCTTTTCGAGCCTCCGTGTCCTCGGCGTCTCTGCGGTAAAAGCTCTTACGAAGGTCCGTGAGTTTTACGAGCGCCGAATCGCCGTAACATCCAGGATCCGCGCCTCGCTCGGCGGCCCGGCCTCGACGGCAGCCACAAGCGCGCGGACCATTTGATTGATCGTCACGAGACCGGTGCGGCGCGCACCGTCGCGCATCGACGGCACCAGCGCGGCAATGGCGTAGAACGGCAGCAGTGCGATCGGCCACCAGTGCCCCGGGCCGAGTACGTACCATGGGCGCAGGATCGTCGCCTTGAGGCCGGCGTCGCGGATCAGGCCTTCGCCGCGGATCCGCACCTCTTGATACGCGCGCATGACGCGAACCGGATGTGCTACCGACACGTAAATGAAATGCGCGACCCCTGCAGTCGCCGCGGCTTGCACGCTTTCACGCACGGACACGAGATCCACGCGCTCGAATTCCGCGGCCTTCGAGGGGCCAGGATGCGGTGTCCCGACGAGCTGCACAAACGTGTCGCAGGGTGACACCTGTGTGGCAAACGTGTGTCGATCGAGCGCGTTGCCTAACGCCACTTCGCACCCCGCTGGAAGTTTGCCGCGCGATTCCGCCCGCGTCAGCGCTCGCACCCGGTGCCCGCGCTGGAGCAGCGCCGCAACTGCACGCGTGCCGATGTAGCCCGTTCCTCCAGTAACGAAGATGAATCGTTTCACTCGCTTTTCGCTCCATGCGCCCAGCGCGTCGCCACATAGACGCCTAACGTGAACTTTGCCGGCTTTGGCGATCCTCCGCCGACGCCGCGCCCCCGTCCCGCCCGCCAGCATTTGTTGCACGGCGGTCGAGTACCTATTTTCGAGACATGGCAACAACACAGATGACGACGCCCGTTCCTGTCGATCAACCGTCGCCCGCGGAATGGAGCGTGGCCGAGGCGAAAGCCCTCTACAACGTGGAAGGTTGGGGCGCTGGGTTCTTCGATGCCAACGAAGAAGGGCACGTCATCGTCCGCCCCGACCCCGAACATCCCGAGCTCACGGTCAATCTGCTCGAGCTCGCACACGACCTCGAAGAGCAGGGGATCGCTCTCCCCGTTCTGCTCCGGTTCTCCGACATCCTCAAAACGCGCATCCGCCAGCTGAGCGAACGATTCGAAAACGCGATGCGCGAATTCGAGTACACAGGGAAATACACGACGGTCTATCCCATCAAGGTCAATCAACAGCGTCACGTCGTCGAAGAGATCATTAGATACGGCGGCGAGCACGGCGTCGGATTGGAATGCGGCTCCAAACCCGAGCTGCAAGCGGTCCTCGGGCTTTCGGAGACGAGCAGTCAGCTCATCGTCTGTAACGGGTACAAGGACGAAGAGTTCATGCGTCTCGCCCTGATGGGGCAGAAACTTGGCCATCCCGTCTTCATCGTTTTGGAACAGCTTTCGGAGCTGGATGTGCTGCTGCAGGCAGCCGACGATCTGCAGGTGCAACCCAATGCCGGCGTCCGCATCAAGGTGGCGAGCGAAGGTTCCGGACGGTGGGCCGAGTCGGCGGGTGAGAAGTCCAAATTCGGGATGAACGCTTCTGACTTGATGCGTTTGATCCAGCGGCTGGAATCGTTAGGCCGCCTCGACGTGCTCAAGTTGATCCACTTCCACCTTGGCAGCCAGATCACTGACATCCGCGTGATCAAGAGCGCGCTCGCGGAGGTCGCACGGTTTTACGGCGAGTTACGCGCAATGGGAGTGGACATCACGCACGTCGATGTGGGTGGTGGGCTCGGTGTGGATTACGACGGGACGAACTCCACATCCCATGCGAGCGTCAACTACACGTTGCAGGAATACGCCAATGACGTGATCTACACGTTGGCGGAGACCTGCCGCGCGAAGAACCTCCCGATGCCGCACGTGATCAGCGAGTCGGGGCGTGCGCTCACCGCGCATCATGCGCTCCTGCTGCTCAAGGTGATCGACGTCGAGTCGCATGCGGAGCCCGAGCTGCCCACGCTCACCAAAGAAGATCATTCCCTGCTGCACGAGATGTTGGAGGATCACAACGCGTTAGGCAGGAAGAAGCTGCCGAAGCGCAAGATCAACGAGATTTACCACGACGCGTCGTTCGACAAAGACCGCGCCCGCGACCTCTTCAACAGCGGCGTGCTCTCATTACGCGGCCGGGCGATCGCCGAGTCGATTTACTTCGCCACGATGAACCGGCTGGCGCACATCGTGGATGAGAACCGGCATACCTACGCCGACATCGGGCGCGACCTCGATGCGATCCTGGTGGACCGCTACTTCTGCAACTTCTCGGTATTCCAATCGCTCCCCGACCACTGGGCAATCGATCAGCTGTTTCCGATCATGCCCATCCACCGGCTGCGCGAGCGGCCCACGCGGCGCGGCACGCTCCAGGACATCACCTGCGACTCCGACGGAAAGATCGACAAGTTCGTCGGCGAAGAAGACGGTCGCGCCAGCCTCCTGCTGCACCCGCCGCGCGAGGACGAAGAATACATCCTCGGCATCTTCCTCACCGGAGCCTATCAGGAAATCCTCGGCGACTTGCACAACCTGTTCGGTGACACGAACGCAGTTCACGTTAGGCTCCGCGACGGAACGTACGAGATCACAGACCTCGTCAAAGGCGACACCGTGACGGAGGTCCTTAATTACGTCCAGTACACGCCGACCGAGCTTCTTACGACGTTCCGGCGCAAAGTCGGCGCCTGCCCCGATATCGCGCGGCAGGAAGCGAACATGTTCATCGCCGAATACGTGGCTGGCCTCGAGGGGTACACGTACCTCGAGGGGGAAGCGGCCCGCTAGCCGAAGCGCTCGGACACCGCCTTCCAATCCACGACGTTCCACCACGCCTTGATGTAGTCGGGGCGCCGGTTCTGGTACTTCAGGTAGTAGGCGTGCTCCCACACGTCGAGGCCGACGATTACGTCGTTAGGCGATACGCCATCCATCAATGGGTTGTCCTGATTCGGCGTGCTCGTGATGCTGAGCTTGCCCCCCTGACGAATGAGCCATGCCCAGCCTGAGCCGAATCGTCCGGTACCGGCCGCGGTGAACTGCTCCTGAAACTTGGCGAAGTCTCCGAACGCGCTCGAGATCGCGTTCGCAAGCTTCCCGGTCGGCTCGCCGCCGGCATTCGGTCCCATCCAGGTCCAGAACTGGGAGTGATTCCAATGGCCACCACCGTTGTTACGTACCGCGGTACGGATCTCCTCAGGGACTTTGCTGATCCCGGCAAGCAGGCTCTCCAGCGATTCGTTATGCAGCTCCGGCTTCTTATCGAGCGCCGCGTTGAGATTCGTCACGTAGGTCTGATGGTGTTTGCCGTGGTGGATTTGCATCGTTTGCGCATCGATGTGCGGCTCGAGCGCGTCGAAAGCGTAGGGTAGCGCGGGAAGCGAGTGCGGCATTCCGAGTTCTCCGATCGAGTGGTGCGGTGTGCTTTGCCGGCATGAGTCCATGCGAACGTGGTGCAGTTCCCAATCAATGCACGCCAAACCTTCAGCGCAATGTGGGCTCCGTCGAGGCCGTTTACGTGCACAACGATTTGCAGAAAGGGGAAGCAGCGTCTACACTGGCGCTGTGGCGGAACCACTCGTCTTCGTTCTTCAACACACGCACTGGGATCGCGAGTGGTACCACCCGTCTCCGCGCTTCCGGAAACGCCTGGTCGATTTGATCGACGAGCTGCTGGACGATCCGCCTAACGGCGTTTTCCTTCTGGACGGGCAGGCGATCGTCCTTCGCGATTACCTCGCGGTGCGTCCGGAGCGCGCAGCCGAGCTGTCCGCCGCGCTGCAGCGCGGTAACCTCGAAGCGGGACCATGGTACGTGCTCGCCGACGAGCTGATCCCGAGCGGCGAAGCACTCGTCCGCAACTTGCTCGCCGGCCGCCGAACCATGCGTGCTTCGCGCGGCGAGGCGCCACCTGTGTTGTATTGTCCCGATTCCTTCGGGCACCCTGCCGCACTGCCCGCGATCGCCGCAGGGTTCGGATGCAGCGCGACGATCGTATGGCGCGGCTACGGCAGCAGCCGGTTTCCCAAAGGAGATGCGGCGTGGTGGCTCGCGCCAGGGGGCGAGCAGACGCTGCTATTCCACCTCCCTCCGGACGGCTACGAGGCCGGCTCGCACCTGCCGGCGGATGAAGCGGCGGCACGGAAGCGGTGGGTTGCGATGCGTGCGATACTGGAGCCTCGCTCCACGTTAGGTGTCTGGTTGGTGCCTAACGGGGCCGATCATCACGCGCCGCAACGTGACATTGCCGCGGCCATTACGGCGCTCAGGCAGGTCGTGGCTCCGACGGCCCTGCGCATGGGCGGGCTGCGCGAGCTGGGTGACGTGTTGAAAGCGCGGGCGGCGGACACACCGCTTCCCAAGGTCGCGGGGGAGCTGCGCGATTCGTACGGATACACCTGGACCCTTGGGGGTACGTTTGCCACCCGCGCACATCAAAAGCGTTCCAACGCCCTGATCGAGCGTGATTTGGTGCGCGACGTCGAGCCATGGTCGGCGCTAACACGCCTCACGGGGCGTCCATCGATCCGGCACCACGTAATCTCCGCCTGGGAAATGCTCCTGACCACGCATCCGCACGACTCGTTATGCGGTTGCTCCGCGGACGCAGTGGCAGACGCTATGGACATACGGCAACGAGAGGTGGCCACGCTCGCGCTCGAGATACGGGAATCGGCGGTGGCAGGGTTGATCGGGCACGACTCCGACGACGCACGCAGCCAAATGACATCGTGGCAGTCGGCGCTCATCGTGCGAAACCGCGCCCCGCGAGCTCGCGCCGGCATTGCCGAAGTAGCTCTGGATGTGCCGCAAGCACTGATTCCAGTGGGACCGCACTCCGCCGGCCGTTCGAAGACAGTGACCGCGCCGCCGGCAGTGCCCGACCTTCCTCTCCAGATCCTTTCGCGCGAGGAGCTGCACGCGCGGATCGAGGCACCCCGCTCGTATCCGATCAATCATGCTGTCGAGCGGCAGCATGCACTCGTCTGGCTGCCGAACATCCCCGCATACGGGATTTCGGCATTCCCGTTAGGCGAACGCCCAAAGAGCGCACGACCGATGCCCACAGTGCGGGCGGACACACGGGGCGTTTATACGGATCGCTATAGCCTAACGCGATCGAAGACCGGGATGGTGTTGCGCGATGCCTCGGCGAAGCGTTCGGTAAGCTCCCTAGTCGGGTTCGAGATCGTGGGCGAGCGTGGTGACACGTACACACACTCACCGGTGCCGCGTTCGCGCGGGATCGGCGTGATGCGCGGCTCGCGCGTCGGACTGCGCGGTCCGTTGCGTGGCGCGATCGATAGCACGTGGCGCGTAGCGCGCGGCGATCAAAAACCCCGCGAGGGGCTCGAGGTGATCGTACGCGCGTCGCTGGATGCCGGAACGGATTTCGTTAGGCTCCACGTCTTCGGCGTCAACTGGTCGACAGACCATCGCCTCCGACTCGTCGTCAGAACGGGCGTCAAGCCGCGCGACGTGCTAGCCGACGCCGCATTTGCTCTGATCGAACGGAAGCAACTGCGCATATCCAGGCGCGAGATGCGCGCGGAAGCAGTCCCGGGAACGGATCCGTTACACCGCTTTGTCACTCTCTTCGATGGGCCGCGCGGATGCACGATCGTGAGCGACGGGCTGGCAGAGTACACGGTAATGTCGGACGGCTCGGTGGCGATCACACTCGTTAGGGCCGTGGGTGAGTTGTCCCGCGCGGCTCTCCCGGAGCGGCCTGGTCACGCCGGCTGGCCGGTTGCTACGCCAGGGGCGCAAAGCATCGGCGCCTTCGAGGCGGGATTCGGCCTCTTCTGGCACGACGGCGATTCCAGCGCGACCCGCGCGAGCGTCCTGTCCGTAGTCGACGATGTCCTTCTGCCGCTGACGGGACACACACAACGCGACCTCACGGTGTTGCCGGACCCAATCCCGGGGGTTGCTCTGGAAGGGAGTGGGCTCGCGTTCTCCACGCTCAAGGAAAGCGACGATGGCCGCTTCATCGTAGCGCGCTGCGTCAATGTGGCGGACGAGCCAGTCGATGGTGCGTGGGTGTTTCCGCGGCGCGTTGCGGCGGCCCACGTGGGACGCCTGGATGAAACGCCGCTCGAGGCACTATCGGTGCAGGGTAACCGCGTCGAAATCCGCGTCGCCGCACGAGGCATTCACACCATCCTGATACCAGTCGAGAGCGCCGGCAACCGCCGTTAGGCGCGTTCTCCCAGCAGCTGTTCCCCCGCCAGGCGATCGCGCATCGCGTCGCCGAGCAACGTGCAGCAGCACACGGTGACGATGAGCGCGAGCCCCGGCGCGACGGCGACCCACGGCGCGTTCACGATCAAGTCCCGTCCCCCGGCGATCAGGTTCCCCCAGCTCGGATGTGGCGGTTGCACACCCAGGCCCAGAAATGCGAGACCGGCCTCGAGGAGGATCGCGTTCCCCACACCTAACGTCGCCGCCACGATCGCCGGGCCGAGCACGTTAGGCAGTACATAGCGAAACAAGAGCCGGCGGTCGGGCGCCCCCGCAGTGCGCGCGGCATCCACGTATGGTCGCTCCCGCACGCCCAGGACTTCGCCGCGAACGATGCGCGCCACCCCCATCCAGCCTGTCGCGGCCAGCACGAAAACGACCGTCGCAACCCCGGGTTGCCATAAAGCGGCACACAACAAGAGAAGCACGAGACGCGGCACCGAGAGCATCGTGTCGGCCAGAGCCATAAGGGCCCGATCGATGGCGCCGCCTAACCAGCCGCTGCCGGCGCCGATCAACACGCCGATCGCGGCAGCCAGCAGGGATCCACCGACGCCGATGGCCAGCGAGATACGCCCTGCCAGCATCATGCGCGTGAAGAGGTCGCGGCCAAAGCGATCCGTCCCGAGCAAGTGCCAGTTGCCATCAGCGCCGCGCGAGCCCGGCGGGAGCAGGCGCTGGCCGACAATGTCGCCGATAGCGAGCGGATCGGCCGGACTGATCAGCGGCACGAGCCAGCTGGCCAGCGCGAGTAGGATCAAGCCACCTAACGCGAAGCGCGCGGTGCGGTTCATCGCCGCCGCCTGGGATCCACGACGGGCAATAGCGCGTCCGCGAACGCGTTGGCAACGATGACAGCGGCTGCATACACCATCGTCGCACCCATCACGACCGGGTAATCGCGAGCCGCGATTGCGCGAAGCATCGTGCGCCCCATCCCGGGCCACGCAAAGACACTTTCGACGAAGACGGAGCCGGCCACCAGGCCGGGGAGCGCAAGGGCGGCGAGCACGATCAGCGGCGGCCACGCATTGCGAAGCACGTGCCGCATGACGACGGTCCTTCGCGAAACGCCCTTGGCGAGCGCGGTGCGGGCGAACTCTTGACCGCGCAGATCCGCCATGATCGTCCGCGTATACCGCGCGATGCCGGCGGCGCCGATCAGTGCAAGGACCGTGACGGGGAGGACGGAATGCCTAACGAGATCGGCGAAGGCACTAAGCCCGCGCGTTTCAGCGGACGGATCTCGAAAGCCAAACGCCGGCAGGCGCAAGAAATCCGGAAACCCCCAGCGCGCCGCGCCCGCTGTGAACAGCGCGACCAATCCAAGTGCCAGCCAGAAGCTTGGCGCCGCGTACACGGCCGTCGTGACGACCGTCAGCACGGTGTCCCCGGGCCTTCCAAGGCGCGTCGCCTGATAAGCGCCCACGGCGATCCCGAGCAGGAAGGTCAGAGCGAGCGATGTTACCCCTAGCCAAATCGAAACCGGCAGCGCGTCCAGCAGGACACGCGTCACTGGGCGATTCTCCACGAAGCTCATCCCGAAGTCCCCCGTCAGCACGCCCCCGAACCAGCGTGCATATTGCACGAACGGCGACGCGTCCAAGCCTAACTGTGCGCGGAGCCGCGCCGCGTCGGCTGCTGTCGCGTTCGGCGAGACCAGAAAGTCCGCCGCATCGCCGGGCGCCGCACGCACAAGCACAAAGACCAGCGTGATGACGAAGCCATATAGCAGCAGTGCGAGCCCCACTCGACGGACGACGGTGTGCATAACGTGATAATGCGACGCAGCGTCGCGGCGTCAATCGCGCTTGTCGTGACCACGTGCAGTCCGCGAAAGGACCATCAGACGGTCGTTTACGCGTCCGGTGCGGACCTCGAGTCCGCGAACCCGCTTGTCACGGTGCATCCGCTCTCGCGGCAGATCCAACGGTACGCGCTGTTTGTCACACTTGCGCGGTACGACGATTCACTGCGCGCCCAGCCCTATCTCGCGCGTTCTTGGAGCTGGTCGGACGACCGTCGTGCGCTGAGGCTCGACCTGCACGCGGATCTCAAATGGCACGACGGCACACCGACTACCGCACGTGACGTGGCGTTCACGCTCGACACCGCGCGCGATCCCGCCACTGGGTATTATCGAGCGGCGGATCTGGCGCAGATCACCGCAGTGTCGACGCCTAACGATTCCTCTGTAGTCGTGGCATTCAAAACGCCGCAGCCCGAGCTTCCTCCTGTTCTGTGCGAATTGCCGATCGCACCAGCGCACCTCCTGGCATCCGTCCCACGCTCGGCCTTCAAAACACACGCATTTGCAACGGCTCCCGTGGGAAACGGCCCATTCCGGTTCGTCCGCCGCGACGCGGGCGAGCGCTGGATCTTCGAGCGCAGCGCGAGCTTTCCGCGATCGCTGGACGGGCCGCCGGCGATCAATCGGCTTGTCGTCGCCGTTGTGGACGAACCCACCACGAAGTTTGCCGGCCTTGTAAGCGGCGATCTCCACGTAGCCGGAATTGCACCAACGATGGCCGAGCTCACGGAAAAAGATCCCACGTTAGGCGTGCTGAGTTATCCGGTGCTGTTTGCTACGGCGCTCGTTTTCAACACGACGCGCCCACCCTTCGATGACGCTCGCGTCCGCCGCGCGATTTCCGCCGCTATCGACAGGAAACGCATCGTCGGCGTTGCCCTTTCCGGTTTCGGGACCCCGAGCGCTTCAGCGCTGAGTCCAGACAACCCGCGGGCCGTGCCCTTTGCGCCACCGTCGCGCGATTCGATCCCTCATCTCTTGCAGCAGGCGGGCTGGACCCGGGATGAAGGCACGTGGTCCAAGGAAGGCAAGCCCCTCGCGTTTACCGTGCTCACCGTTGGCAGCGGTGACAACGCCATCGAACAGCTTCTTCAGGCTGACCTGCGCGCCGTGGGAATCGACGTCGCAATCCGACAGGTGGAGTTAGGCACTTTCCTAACGCTGGCACGTGCCAAGTCAAAGGACTTCGACGCGCTGGTAACCGGTATTCCCGGCGACCTTGCGTTGTCGTATCTGCGAGCGATGTTCGACTCTCGTTATGCGGGCGGAGCGCTCGATTACGCAGGCTTTCACGTCCCGGCGCTCGACGCGCGGTTTGCGGCCATCGACGCAGCTACATCACGGAGCGCGCTGGACGACGGTTGGCGAGCGCTGCAGGGCGATCTCGATGCATTGACGCCGGTTGCCTGGTTGTATCATGCCCGAGGCGTGCAGGGCGTCTCACGACGCCTCAAAGAGGCGCGCATGGATTTGCGCGGAGAGCTGGTCACTCTGACCCGCTGGCGCCTCGAACCGGGGAGCTGATGTTGTTGCATGCCCACGAGCTTGTGCAGCGCCGACGACTGGCCGCGGGTGCACTGGCACCGCTCGCGGATTCTCTGGAGCGTGATCTGGAGCGCCTGACTCGGGCAGCGACGATCGACATCCCGACCGAAAAGGCTCGCCTAACGCGGTTGGGCGGCCGCTGTACGCAGTGCGGGAACACGCTCGACTTCGATCCCTGGAATGCGCACGTCCACCGCTGTGTGCACTGCGGTGCGGAGGTATCCGCTGCGGAGCACCACGGCATGTGGATCATGTGGTATCAGCTCTGGCTCGCGGAGCGTGCAGTCCATGCGGCCGCTCTCTACGCGACCCGCGGCGACTCGGCGCACCGGCTCCTCGCGGAGCGCATCCTTCGTGGATATGCCGACGTGTATCTGCAGTACCCGAACCGGGACAACGTGCTGGGCCCTACGCGACCTTTTTTCAGCACCTATCTGGAATCGATTTGGATCTTGCAGCTGGCATGCGCCCTCCACCTCGTGGAGCGGACTGATGGCAATTCGGCGTTAGGTGAGACGGTCCGCGACCGGTTGCTGCAACCCAGCTCGGAGCTCATCGCCGAATACGACGAGGGACTCTCGAACCGACAGGTATGGAACAACGCGGCCCTGATCGCGTGCGGCAACTTGTTAGGTGACGAGGCGCTGCGGCAGCGCGCCGTCTACGGCCCTTCCGGGCTTGTGACGCACCTGGAACGCGGCCTTCTCGGTGACGGTACGTGGTACGAAGGGGAGAACTATCATCTCTTTGCCCACCGAGGTCTTTGGTATGCCGTTTCGTTGAGCGAGCGAGCGGCATGCGA
>DATFBW010000162.1:0-6151 GCA_035253645.1 Gemmatimonadaceae bacterium
AAGCGCATCGGCACTATGGCGATGCTACGCGCTGCCGGCCGCACCCGTTCCACGCGGTCGTCGCGCAGCGCGTCGACCACGACCACTGGTGTTCCTGTGTCGAGCACCTGGCTACGCAACCGCTCGTTGTCCGGCCCGGGCTCGCGCCAGGTGGAGAGTACGCCGTCGCCGCTGCTGAAGATCGTGCGCAGCGACCCGTTATGCACGCGCGACACGCGGAAGTCACTCCATTCGACGAGCCGATTGGCGAGACCGGTCACGCGGGCGAACGTTTCCGCCATGGACGCGTCTTCGTTCACCACGAGCTCCATCGCGTGCACTTTGTTGAGCTCTTCGGCCGCTATCGCTTCTTCCAGGATTTTCTTGAAGAGGAGGCCGGCGAAACCGATCGCGACGACGACGACGACCCAGCCAAAGATGCCCAGCGTCGTTAGGGCCGCGAGCATAACGATGGCGCCGATGGCGCAGGCACCGAACGCAATCACCTCGTAGCGCAACACGAGCGATCGCTCATCGGGCAAGAGCTTGTCGCGCTCGATCAGCGAGAAGTACTGGAGCGTGCGTCCCAGGACGAGTTGCAGCACCAGGAAGAGCGAAAACGCAGGGATCAGGTCGGCGGACAGCGCCGGCGCCGCTGCGGCCCCCATCGTCCAAACCACCACGGCGTACACGCCGAATGCCGCGTACAGCGCGAGGGCTTCGCGGCCGGCGTTGATCCATGCAGCGAGGAGCGGCTTTCGCGCGCCTATCCAATCGCCCGCGAGCACTCCGACGTAGGTCGCAAATACGGTCGCGGGGGCGCCGACGGCCAACGTCCCTGCCGTCGTGACCAGCTGCGTTGCCGTCAGGTAGGAATACTTCGTCAGCGGGATTGTGAACGACCGCAGGCCCACCGTGGCGACAAACATCAAGGCGATAGCTACCGCGTGCGTCGACCAACGCGGATCGGCCGTGAGCGCACCCACCAGAACGGCGGTGCCACCCAGGAGCATGAGTCGGCCGAACGTGTTGATAGGGCGCATATCGTTAGGTCAGTCTAGGGCGCGGCGCAGGCTTTGCACCAATTCTGCGGCGCGATCGGTGCTCTTCGCTGCCTCGCGTACAACCGCTGAACCGACGACCACACCGTCGGCAAGGGCACCAACTGCCCGCGCTTGCTGCGGCGTCGAGATCCCGAAACCAACGCAAATGGGCAGCGCTGTCGCGCTGCGCAGTCGTTCCACCGTCCGCGGCAGCTCGGCGCTCAGCTCTGCACGCTCGCCAGTCACTCCCGTGCGGCTGATGAGATAGACGAACCCGCTGCCATGCGCGCCGATGTCGCGCATGCGGTCGGTGGGAGTCGTTGGGGCGACCAGCCTAACGAACGCCAGCGGTCCCTCACCCAGCCAGCGTTCGCGCTCCGGATCGGCACCAACGGGCAGGTCGGTCACGAGAACACCGTGTGCGCCCGCCGCGGCGGCGTGCTCGAGCACCCGGGTGCCGGCTGCAAGCAATGGATTGAGGTAACTGAACAGCACGACCGGGATATCCAGGTCGGCGGCCCGGATGAGCTCCAGGGTGCGTCCGACGGTCATGCCCTGCGCGAGTGCGATCTGCGAGCTCGCCTGGATCACAGGGCCGTCGGCCATGGGGTCTGAAAACGGAATGCCGACCTCGATGATGTCGGCGCCGGCGCGGGCGATCTTGCGCATGAGGGCGAGCGAGTCGTTAGGCGTCGGATGCCCCGCCGTGACGTACACGACCAACGCGCGGCGTTCGCGCCGCTTGAGGTCGGCTAAGCGCGCCGCGACGACGTCAGACGAAGTAGTCGCCGACATTGATTCCATAGCGGTCGGGGTTATCCGTCTTGATGATCGTGCGCCGGTAGGCGCCTCCGGCGTTCTGCTCCGAGAGGTCGACCAGGACGCCCGGGTACAGCACGTTCCCGCGCTCGTCGCTGACGATGCGCACGATGGGACGCGACACGGCCTCCGGCTTGGGGTTTGGCGACTGCACGATCGCGAGCTCGAACGTATCGAGTACGACCAATGTTCCGACCGGGAAGATGCCTAACAGATTGATGAACCCCTTCACGATCACGGGGTCGAACCCGCGCCGGGGGTTCCCTCGCATCTCGGCGAGCACTGCGGCGGGTGACAGCGGCGTGGTTTGATACGCGCGCCGGGACGTCGCCGCGTCGAAACCGTCGGCCACCGCGACGATCTTGCTGAAGATGCTCTGCGTGCGCGGCCGCACCGGTTTGGGATAGCCGGTGAGGTCGTGCTTCATGTGATGTTCGTAGGCAACGATCATCCCGCGATACGGATGCTCGTGCTGGCCGCGGAACGTGAAGAGCGTGAGCACGCCCATCCACGGATGCGCGGCCATCTGGCGCCAGTCTTCTTCGTTGAACCCATCCGGTTTGTTCAAGACTTCCAGCGGCACACGCGATTTGCCGATGTCGTGGAAGAGCGCGGCGAGACCCAGATCGTAAAGTTGCAGCTTCGACAGTCCCAGACGCCGGCCTAACGCGACAGAAAAAATACAGACGTTGACGCTATGCGTGAACGTGTACTCATCGTAATCGCGAATCGTCGTTAGGCCCAGGAGCGACGTTTCTTCGTTCAGGATCTGATCGACGATCGACTGGACGATACGCTTGATCTTCTTGGTGCTGGGACTTTGCCCCATGCGCACCGACTTGATCATGTCCTTCGTGACCGCGACCGACTGTGAGTAGGTACGCTTGGCAGCCTCTTTCGCCCGCTCCTGAAAATCCTTGTCGTCCTCGGTGACGAGTGGCGGCCCCAGGTCGATCGAATGCACTTGCGCGGCATCCAGCTTTTGCAGGACCACATCGAGGGTCGTCTCCTCCTCACGACCTAACGTGAGGAGTTGCGACAGAAACACGAGCCAGGCGCGAGCATCCGCATCTTCCGACACGCGCACCGTTCCGATGCCACAGGAGTGCAGGAGCGACAGCAGCTGGCTAAAGCTTGCATAGTTGTCGATGTCGAGGCGCAGCCGTGTGGAGTTCACGAAGATGAATTCCACCGAGGCGCGCAGCTCCAACTCCTTCTCGCGCCGCTGAATTTCCTTCGCGGCAGCGACCACGTCGTCCAGCGCGTTGCGCACCGCTTCGTTCTCGGGCGGATAGAGGCGGATCACGCGTAACGCACCCGCAATTGTGTTGATGAGGACGCGGCCTGCCTTACGAACGAAGGCGTCGCTGCCGGGATCGGTAAGCGCCATGTTGGCGAGCGTCGCGGGCGCGGTCATCGATCACCCCCGCGCAGCGCCTTGTTCACCGTCGTGCGTACGAGCACGTCCTTGTCATCCGACGATTTGCGCAACGATTCGAGCGCTTTCGCCGATCCAATCTTGCCTAACGCTTTTGCGGCGCACGCGCGCAGCTCCGGGTCGCTCTTCTTGCCGAACAACGAGCGGTTGTTCAGGAAACCATCCAGCAACGCGACCCCCGCTTCGCCGCACATTGCCCCGTACGCCTCGAAGAATGCCATGCGTTCGGTCAGATCCGTGCCGTCCATGCGCCGACTCTTGATAGCCCCCTCGAACCGCGCCAGTGCTGGCCGGTGCGTGCGGGCCGCGAATACCTTGGCCGCAGCCACCCGCACGTCGCGCTCGTGGTCGTCGATCGCCTTCTCCAGGTGCTGCAATGCGCCAGGGGAGGCGATCTCGCCTAACGCGACAACCGCCGCCAGGCGCAGCGCGGGATCCGGCTGCGTCATGAGTTTGGCCAGGGCGGGCACGGCACCGTTTGCACGCATCGCCCCGGCACGCCGCACCGCTTCCAGCGAGACTTCGCGTTCCGCCGAAGCAATGAGCTTGACCAACTCCGCCGTGTTTGCCGAGGCCAGGCGATCGGCCGCCTTTTCGAGCAGGGCGCGCACGCGCGGCGATTGCAGTCTGCTCAGCCACAGGAAGACGATGCCTAACGCCGATCCGCGCAGCTCGGCGAACAGGCTCTCGAGATCCTCCTCAGGCGGTAGATCCGCGCGCTCATCGAGTGCCGTCAGCAGCTGCGTCAACACATCCTGCTCGCTGAGCTTGGCGGAGAGCGAGAGAAGCGCTTCCCGCTCCGGCCCGGAAAGCCCGGCTGCTTTCTCGCTCGAAACGCGCACCTCGCGCAGCAGGTACGCCGCGACTGAATAATGCCCGCCAACGAGCAACGTCACGAGAAGCAGGTTCAGGAGCTCGACTATCTCCCTGCGAATCCGTTCATCGGCCTGCGTCTCGTAAATGTCGAGCAGCGCGTCCAGGACGTTTTTGCGCAGATCGGCCGCGTATTCCGCGCGGATTTGATTCCGCAGATACTCGATCTCGCTTTCATCCAGGAAGTAGAGCGTGGTATCAAACGCATCGAGGCTCACGACGCCCGCCGGAAGGATTTGCTCTTGCAGCGGGGCCTGCTCCTTGGCCGAATCTTTCAGGCGCGCTCGCGCACCGTCGTCCAACCGCTCGATCGGCTCCGCTTCGAGCGTCAGGTCGACATAGCGATACCGCACGCAATTGAACTCGCGCTCCCAGAGAAGCGTGAGGAGGTCGTCCTCGTCAGCCGACGCTCGGCGCACCCGGCACAGCAGATCGATCAGATCGGTGAGCTCTTGCTGTTCGACGTCGCGCAACAGGCGCAGCTCGCGCACGCCGTCTTTGTAGAGCAACCAGGGCAGGCTTTCTGTCGCTTTGTCCGGCTCGTTGAGGACGACGCGATCTTCCCATTTGAGCTGGGTTTCCGTCACCTCGAACGCGATCTCCTCGGTGTGATTCCACACCGACTGAAAAGCGCGTCGCGCGCTTTCGATCGCGCGGAGATAGGTTGGATTGTTGTGCAGGTAGAGCTGATGCGCCCGGATCGCTCGCGTTAGGTGGCTGAGGAGATCAGTCACCAACGCGATCGCGAATGGCGGTTCCGGAAGCTCCGACTCCGGTGCCGTCGCATTTGGCAGCGAGGTGACGGTCACGCCGGCGCGACCCCCATCTCACTCACCTGCGCCACGTCCTTGTCCCCACGGCCGCTCACGCACAGAAGCACGTGCTCACTGCTCTGCCAACGGCCGCGCTGCGCGTCTACCCAAGCGACGGCGTGCGCCGCTTCCAGTGCCGGGATAATGCCTTCGAGACGACTGAGCAACGTTAGGCCGTGCAAGGCACCTACGTCGTCAACCGCAACGTACGTCGCCCTGCCGCTGTCCTTGAGGTACGCGTGCTCCGGGCCGACGCCGGGGTAGTCGAGCCCCGCCGAAATCGAGTGCGCCGGGTGCACCTGCCCGTCAGCATCCTGCAGCAGATAGCTCATCGAGCCATGCAGGACGCCCGGTTTGCCGCGCGAGAGCGAAGCAGAATGGCGCTCTGTGTCGATGCCCTCGCCAGCAGCTTCAACGCCTATCAACTCGACATCCGCGTCGGCGATGAAGCCCGCGAACATTCCAATCGCGTTGGAGCCACCGCCCACGCACGCGACTACGGTGCGCGGCAGCGAGCCTGCGCGCTGCAGCACCTGCGCGCGGGATTCTCGTCCGATGATCGATTGAAATTCTCGCACCATACGCGGATACGGCGCGGGTCCTACTACGGACCCAATGATGTAGTGACTATCCCGGACGTTCGTGACCCAATCTCGGATGGCTTCCGTGGTCGCGTCCTTGAGCGTTCGGGTGCCAGATGAAACAGGGACGACCGTGGCGCCGAGGAGGTGCATGCGAAAGACGTTCAGTGCCTGGCGCCGCATGTCCTCTTCGCCCATGTAAACGACGCATTCCAGGCCGAATCGGGCACATATAGTTGCGGTCGCGACCCCGTGCTGGCCTGCACCAGTCTCCGCGATGATCCTTTTTTTGCCCATCCGCCGGGCCAAAAGTGCTTGACCGATGGTGTTGTTGATCTTGTGCGCGCCGGTGTGGTTCAGGTCTTCGCGCTTGAGCCAGACCGTCGCGCCGACGTGCTCCGAAAGCCGCGGGGCGTCGGTTAGTGGCGTTGGGCGGCCGACGTAGTCTCGCAGGAGCTGACCCAACTCCTCGTGAAAACCGGGGTCGGCAGAAGCGGCGTCGAAAGCGGCATCCAGCTCGTCGAGCGCCGGAATGAGTGTCTCGGGAACGTACCGTCCGCCGAAGCGACCAAACCGACCGGCTGCGCTATCGCGACTCACCGTGCG
>DATFBW010000163.1:0-4381 GCA_035253645.1 Gemmatimonadaceae bacterium
ACATTTGCCTAACGAGCTCCGGAGTGCAGCCCGCGTGATCGAACTCGTCGAAGCGTTGCGTTCCGTGCACCACCCGTCCTCCGTCGCCGAGGCGGAGGGAGGCCGCGACCGGCTCGCGTTCGATGAGCTGTTTTTCGATCAGTTGCTTCATCGGCGCGCAAACGCCGTAGCCCGCGAGGCACGCCGTGGAATCCGCTTCGAGAACAAACGGACTTTTACGTCGCAATTGCGCGAGCACCTGCCCTTTACGCTCACCGGCGCGCAGACCCACGCGATCCGTGAGATTGTGGCCGACATGTGCTCCGAGCGCCGGATGCACAGGCTCCTGCAGGGTGATGTGGGGAGCGGCAAAACGATTGTCGCCGTTTTTGCGGCATTGCTCGCCATGGAGAATGGGTACCAGGCGTGTCTCATGGCGCCCACCGAGCTGCTTGCGGAACAGCACGCGCGGTCGATCGGCAAGCTGTTGGAGCCGTTAGGCGTCGAGCCGCTGCTCATCACCGGAAGTCGTTCGGCGAGCGAGCGCCGCGAGGCCGACGCGCGTTTGTCGTCGGGCGATCCGGTTTTCGTCATCGGCACACACGCCCTCGTCCAGGAGCGCACGACCTTTGCGCGCCTCGGCCTGGCCATCGTGGACGAGCAGCATCGCTTCGGCGTGGAGCAGCGGGCGGCGTTAGGCGCCAAAGGCGATCGTCCCGATGTGCTCCTGCTCAGCGCGACGCCGATCCCGCGCTCGCTCGCGCTGACACTGTACGGCGATCTGGATGTCAGTATGCTCAACGAGCGGCCGCCGGGCAGGCAGCGCGTGAGCACAGCTTTGCGCCCCGAATCAGCGCGCGCCAAGGTCCTTCAGTTCCTCCGGCAGGAAGTTGAAAGCGGCCGGCAGGCGTACGTCGTCTACCCGGTCATCGATGAGTCCGAAAAGGTCGACCTCAAAGCCGCCACCACGATGCACGCTGCACTCGCCGAAGGACCCCTGCGCGGGCTGCGGCTGGCTCTCATGCACGGGCGGCTCGATCCCGGCGAGCGCGAAGACCTCATGCGCGAGTTTCAGGCCGGACGTATCGACGTGTTGGTAGCGACAACAGTGATCGAGGTGGGGATCGACGTGCCTAACGCGACCGTGATGCTCATCGAGCACCCCGAGCGTTTCGGGCTTTCGCAACTTCACCAATTGCGCGGACGCGTTGGCCGCGGGGCGGACGCCTCATATTGCATCATGCTCGGCAGCGTCGGCCGCGAGGCATTCGAGCGCCTGAGAATCCTGGTGCAAACGGATGACGGCTTCGCCATCGCCCGGCACGATTTGCGTTTGCGAGGGATGGGGGAGCTGTTTGGCGAAAGACAAAGCGGCACTGCGCTCTTTCGTATTGCCGATCCGCTCCGGGACGAAGAGTTTCTCGAGCGGGCGCGCGACCTGGCGGCACGTGTTCTCGAGACGGATCCGGAGTTGCGTTCGGCCCAGTTCGCCGGACTCCGCCGTGTGCTTGGCGAGCGCTACGCGCGCTCGCTCGAACTATTTCGAGTTGGTTAGCGATATACTGAGTAGCCCACTCTCGACATAAAAAGCGTATGCATCCGATCACTTCGCCTGCCGCTGTTCGCACCAGGCTTCTCCTTGCCATGGGTCTCGCTGCTCCCGCGTTGCTCATGACGCGGTCAGCCGGCCTGCCGCCGTGCGACCCGAACAATGCCGGCCTCACGCTGCCGGCTGGGTTTTGCGCAACCCTCTTCGCCGATTCGTTAGGCGCCGCGCGCCACCTCGTCGTAGCCGCTAACGGCGACGTGTTTGTCAATGCGCGCGCGCAGCGGGGCCAGAATCCACAAACACAAGGCAACCCTGGCGGCATTTGGGTGCTGCGCGATGCTGACGGCGACGGTAAAGCCGAGGTGAAGCGTCGTGTTGCCGATGCAGCCGGTACGGGCATCGGGCTCGCCAACGGTTACATCTATGCGACGACCGGGACATCGGTCGTGCGCTATCCGCATCGCGCCGGTACACTCGAGTTAGGCGGGCCCGCGGATACGATCATCAAGGACATGCCCGGTGGTGGTCACACTGCCTACAACTTCGTTGTGGATGGCTCGCGGCTTTACCTCAACGTCGGTTCACGGACGAACTCGTGCCAGGAGCGCGACCGGCAGAGCGAATCGAAGGGCGTGGATCCTTGCACCGAGTTGGATTCGCGAGCGGGGATCTGGGTCTTTTCGTCTGAGCGCCCGGGACAAACCGCCGCTTCGGGTCGGCGTTATGCAACGGGGATACGCAACGCGGTGGCCATGACGCAACGCCCGGGCGACGCGAACGCCCTGTACGTCGTGCAGCATGGCCGCGATCAGCTCTTTCAGAATTGGGGGAAGCTCTTCAATGAGAAGCAGAGCGCGGAGAACCCCGCCGAAGAGCTCTTTAGAGTGAGCGAGGGTGACGATTTCGGCTGGCCGTACTGTTTTTACAGCGTCGATGAGAAGAAGAAGGTGCTCGCTCCCGAATACGGCGGCGACGGCCGGCAGGTTGGCCGGTGCAGCGACAAGAAGGCCCCGATCTTCACCTTCCCTGGGCACTGGGCGCCTAACGCCATCCTGTTCTACTCAGGCACGTCCTTTCCGCAATCGTATCGCGGAGGAGCGTTCATCGCGTTCCACGGCTCCTGGAACCGAGCCCCGTTGCCGCAAGAGGGGTTCAAGGTCGTGTACCTGCCAATGAGCGGCCAACGTGCGGCGGGAAGCTTTACCGTGTTCGCAGACGGTTTCGCGCCGCCAATGCCTTCACCTAACGACCCCACTCGCCCCGTTCGTATCGCGCGACCGACCGGTCTCGCGCAGGGATCCGATGGTTCCCTCTACGTCTCCGACGATGTGGGAGGGAAGGTGTGGAAGATTAGCTATACCAGGTAACTATTCGTTAGGCTTCTGCGCTAAGCGTCGGCGGATTCGATCGAGCTCCGCCATCGTTTTCTCCAGTTCGTCCCCGAGCTTGCGGATTTCGTCGTCCCGCGCGCGATCGCGCGACTCCGCGGCAGCACGTGCCACACCTAACTGCGTGCGGCTCGAGTCGAGCGATTCGAGCACTCGGCGCAGGATCCTCGCTTCTTCGTAACGCGCACTGCTCGATCCTGCATTGATGTACGTGTCGAGCGCAGCGAGAGCCTCGCGCGGAGACGCCGCCGTATTGAAGGGGTCCAACCGGTACAGGGCGCGCCAATAGTCCGCTTCGATCCCCTCGGCTGACCCCGCGTGATCACGCGCATGCTTCGCGAGAATGGAATCCGCGTCCGCATAACGTCCCAAGTTCGCGGCGCGCACGGCACTCGCCAATGTGCCAGGCCAGGCTGAAATAGGAGGCGGTGCTGGAGCCGGCTCTTGCTCGGATATGGACATCCGGGCGGGACGCGCGCATGCCGCGAGCAGGCACAGCACGACGAGACCGCGCAAACCTCGAGTGACAAGCATCGTTAGGCTTCCTCCGCCACGGCGCGCTGCGGGCCGCTCACCGGCGTCCGCCGCGATCGCGCGCGGACCGGCATGTTGATTACGAAAGTCGTTCCTTTACCCACCGTGCTCTCCACGCCGATCGTCCCGCCGTGCGCCGTAACGATCCCCTTCGCGATCGCCAGGCCAAGCCCGACGCCCTTGAGCACCGTCCGGTTTTGATTGTCCGCTTGATAGAACTTGTCGAAGATGAACTGTAACTGCGGGGCCGGGATGCCGGCGCCGGTATCGCGCACCCAGATCTGAACGCGATCTCCTTCGGAGCGGACGCCGAGCGTTACGCAGCCCCCCCGATCTGTGAACTTGAAGGCGTTCGACAGGAGGTTGCCTAACACCTCGTTCATACGGTCTTCGTCCCACAAAACACGCGTCGGCAACCGCGCCCCGCGTTCGACGACAAACTCCACTCCTTTCTGCAGCGCGAGGACCCGGAACGTGTCATCGAGGCGCTGGATGAAACGCGTAAGGTCGACGGCAATCAGCTCCAGCTTCCCACCGCCTGCATCGTAACGTCCGACGTCGAGAAGTTGCCCGACGAGTCGATTGAGCGACTCGGTCTGCGCATCGAGTGTTCGGAGAACGTCGCGCTGCGCGGGCGACAGCGGCCCATACGATTCTTCTTCCAGCAGCTGCACATATCCCTGGATGACATTGATCGGCGTGCGGAGCTCGTGTGAGGCGACGCTCAAGAACTCCGCGCGCAGGCGATCGAGCTCCGTGAGCTGCGTCGCCATCGATCGAAAGCTGCGTGCGAGGCGCCCAAACTCATCGCGTCCGTTTCCATGGAGGTTGAGCCGATAGTCGAACTGTCCTTCGGCGACGGCGCGCATCCCGTGGTCGAGCTCTGCAACCGGACGCCCGATCGATCGCGCCAGCCAGATGGCGATCAGCA
>DATFBW010000164.1:0-10130 GCA_035253645.1 Gemmatimonadaceae bacterium
GAGGGGTACGAACGGTCTAGCTGATCTTCTGCCACGCTTCGGCGAGCCTGATAAAGTTCTTTAGCAGGGGCATCCCCTGCGGCGTCAGCACGGATTCAGGGTGGAATTGCACCCCCCACACCGGGTGTTCACGATGGCGCACCGCGTGGATTTCCTGCGGATCGTCCTGCGCCCTGGCCACGACTTCGAGCTCGTTAGGGAGCGACAGCGGATCCACTACAAGCGAGTGGTAGCGCATCACGGAAAGCGGTGATGGAAGACCCTCGAACAGGTCCTGCGCGCTGTGCTCCACAAATGAAGTTTTGCCGTGCATCACCCGCTTCGCGCGCACCGTCCGCCCGCCAAAGGCCTCGCCGATGGCCTGGTGCCCCAGACAAACGCCTAACAACGGAATTCGTCCGGCGGCGCAGCGTACGAGGGGCACACAGATCCCAGCCTCGCGCGGCGTGCAGGGCCCCGGCGACAGGACGATGGCATCGGGGCCTTGGCTGATGACGTCGTCAATGGAGACGGCGTCGTTCCGGTGCACGACCAGCTCCGCACCTAACGAACCCAGATATTGCACCAGGTTATACGTAAACGAATCGTAGTTGTCGATGAGCAGAATTTTCACGATTTGATCCGCTATGCAACTAAAGCTGTCAGCTGCAAGCTGACGGCTGACGTTTCTTTTACGCCCTGGGATGATACTTCTTATGGATGCTGCGCAAATACTCACGATCGATGTGCGTGTAAATCTGCGTCGTTGAAATATCCGCGTGGCCGAGCATCTCCTGTACTGCCCGCAGGTCGGCACCGCGCTCCAGGAGGTGTGTGGCGAACGAATGTCGCAGCGTGTGCGGCGTCACGGTCTTTCCGATCCCCGCCCTGTCGACATGCTTCTGCAAAATGCCCCACGCTCCCATGCGCGAGAGTGGACGTCCGCGCGCATTGAGGAATAGTCGCCCCTTTCCTTCGCCACGCTCGAGACGCGGCCGCAGCTCACGCAAATAGAGCGCGACTGCGGCCATCGCCGACCGGCCGATCGGAACCATGCGCTCTTTGGCGCCCTTGCCGAAGACACGCACGACCGCTTCGTCGAACAGAATGTCCTTCGTCTCGATCGTCAGCCACTCCCCAACGCGCAGGCCGGCCCCATAGGCAAGCTCCAATATCGCGCGATCGCGGAAACCCAATGGATCGTCGACAGTCGGAGCGCCTAACAAACGCTCCACCTCGTTTACGCTCAGCACATCCGGCAGCGTGCGCCAGCGCCGCGGCAGCTCGAGGCGATCTGTGGGATCGATTGTCGTCACCCCTTCAGCCAACAGAAACCTGTAGTAGCTGCGGATCGCCGAGACGTTGCGGCGGATGGACGCCGGCGATAGTCCCAGGTCCTTGAGATGATAGACGTAGTCGCGCAACTGGTTAGGCGCGACCGACTGCGGTTGTTGCGCTCCCTTCACGCGCGCGAAGGTCGCAAAACGCGCGATATCACGACTGTATGCATCGCGCGTGTTCTCGCTCGATCCCGATTCGAGCGTGAGGAAATCGTCGAAGCGCTCCAGCAGATACGCGCGCGCCAGGTCTTCAGGAATATCCATCGCCGTCTGCGTCATGCTTTCTTGGCACGCCGACGTTTACGTCGCACATACAACCACGCCAGCATCCCTCCGAGAAGTACTGTCGCGCCGATGGCCGCTCCCCAGCCGACTCGCTCCAACAAACCGACCAACGTCTCCCAGGATTCGCCGGCTCGAAATGCGAGGAAGGTAATGAAGCCGTACCAGAGCCCCGACGCGAGCGCGATGGCTATTGCGGGTCCGACCGGCTTGATGCGGAGCGCTCCAGCAAAGGGCGGAACGATTGCCCGCACGCCCGGAATAAAGCGGCTCAGAAAAAAGGCTGCAGTTCCAAAGCGACCGTACAGAGCCTCGAAACGCTTCTCGGCAGGATCGTTAGGGCTCAACCGCAGCCACTTCTCGACACGCCGTTCACCGAGGCGCCGGCCCATGGCAAACATGAACAGCGCCCCCGCAACATTGCTGAGCCAAATCGCCAGAAACGGCGGGATTGGCGAGCGACCCTCCCGGGCCGCTACGAAAGAACCGAACGCTGTGATGACGTCCGCCGGTATCGGTGGAAAGACGTTTTCGATGAAAGCGAGAACACCTAACGCCGCGTTCAACACACCGGGCGATAGCCCACCGAGCCAATCCAGGATCGACGTGAGCACGGCTCGATGTCAGTGATTGACCGGCGCGAGCGCCGCTACCGCGATGCACGCAAGGCCTTCTTCGCGGCCGATCCAACCCATCCCCTCGTTCGATTTGCCTTTGATGCTGATCACTTCGGGCTCCACACCTAACGCAGCGGCCAGGCGCGTCCGCATTGCGGCGCGTTGCGGGGCGATCTTGGGCCACTCAGCGATGACAGTCACGTCGACCTGATGTACGCGCCAACCGTGGGCAGCCACGCGCGCGACCGCCGCGCCCAGCATCTCCATCGAATCCCTGCCCTTGTTCGCCGGGTCGGTATCCGAAAACATCTCGCCAATGTCTCCCAAAGCCGCGGCGCCGAGCACGGCGTCCGTGAGCGCATGTGCAATGGCGTCACCGTCGCTATGGCCTTGGAGGTGACGATCACCGGGTATCGCGACCCCGCCTAACAGGCAAGGGCCCCCAGGAGCGAAACGATGGGAGTCGTAGCCGATGCCGACGCGGGTCACGCCGCGACGGCCTCGGTCGGTTGAATGATTGAGTAGTCCTGACGACGACGAGCCGGCGTAAAACCCGCGTCGCGGATCAACCGCTCCAGTTCTTCTGTCGTCGTGCGATGTGTCGTGTTGGCTGCGGAGACGACGTTCTCTTCGATCATCAACGAGCCGAAGTCGTTGCAGCCGAAGCGCAACGCGAGCTGGCCGATCTTCATACCCATCGTAACCCAACTGGACTGCAGGTTGGGGACATTGTCGAGCGCGATGCGCGAGATCGCCACGGTGCGCAAATAGTCCACCGCGTCCGTCTTTGGCATGTGCGACATCGTCGGCGTATTCTCGGGCTGCAACGGCCATGTGATGAACGCGGTGAATCCACCGGTTCGTGCCTGCACGTCGCGCACCCGCGCCAAATGCTCGAGCCGCTCGGCGAGCGTTTCCCCAATGCCGTACATCATCGTGACCGAGGTCTTCATCCCCTCGTTATGCGCGAGCTCCATGATCTCGAGCCAGCGATCGGCCCCGGCCTTTTTGGCAGCGACGATGTCGCGGACACGTTGCACGAGGATCTCACCACCCCCACCGGGAATCGAGTCAAGCCCAGCCTTTTTCAACTCACGGATTACTTCGACGGCTTCCATGCGGAAGAGCGTCGAGAAGAAGTCCACTTCGCTCGGGCTAAACCCGTGAATGTGAATGGGGTGATACTTCTTAATGTACTTTAGCAGATCCAGATACCACTCGAAGGGGATGTACGGATTGTGGCCCCCCTGAATGAGAATCTGCACGCCACCTAACGCTTTGGTTTCTTCGATCTTCGCGCCGATCTGCTCGAACGAGAGCGTGTACCCTTCCCCGTGCTTGGGACGCCGATAGAAGGCGCAAAAGCCGCAGTCCGCGACGCAAACGTTCGTATAGTTGATGTTCCGGTCGACGATATACGTGACCGTGTTGTGTGGATGTTTGGCGGCACGAATCCTGTCCGCCTCGAGGCCGAGCTCGAGGAGGGGCGCCTTAGTGTAGAACTCCAATAAGGAGGTCAAAGGTCAGAGGTCAAAGGTCAAAGCGAAAGCTAGCGTGCCGGCTTTATGGCGTGGTAGATGAACCGCGAGAGACGCCGGCTCGCGCTGAGATCGTGGACTACCTGCAAGAAGGCCTGGTAGGCCTCGAAAGCTGCCTCGCCTTCGATGGCGACTATCGCGTCGCGGCGACGGGCGCGAGCGGCGCGACGCCGCACTGATGTGGAAGCGGCAGCGTCACTTGCATCTTCTACGTGGACGACCTGAAGTCCGACTGCTTCCAGGAGCTTGTCCGTGTAACCCGGTGGCACAAACAGGAAGAAGCCGATCGAAGAGCGGACAGCAAACTCCTCATTTGTCACGGCGCCCGTAATGACAACGGGGTCTGTAAAGACCATTGCACCGCCGGGGCGCAGCACGCGACGCCATTCCTTCAGCACGAAGCGGCGGTCACGCAAATGGTTCAGGGCGTCGATACACAGCAGCGCGTCGAACTCGGCATCATCGAATGGGAGACGCTCGTTGCCGTCTGCCTCGAGGAAACGCATCCGGTCCGCGAGCCCCTTTTCCTGGGCAAGGGCGCGAGCCGTCGCGACGCCGTCAGCGCTGTAGTCGATACCCGTTAGGTGGCACCCAGAAATCTGCGCCACATAAGCGGGACCACCTGAGCCGCACGCTACCTCCAACACTCGATGCTGCGCGTCGACATCCAGCCATTCAACCAAACGGCGGAGCTCAGCGGCGGTCAGCCAGCTGTTTTGGCCGATGTCCTCGTCGTAGGCCTCGCGGCGTACTTCGGCGAGCGGGTCGCTCGCATGGTGCCGGTACGTGCTATCGTAGATGTCGAGCGGCGTCACGGCTACCTAACGACGAGGTAGACCATAAGCAGGCCAAGGGCGATAAACACAACGCCCGGCACGATGAACTCATTCGCCCTTTCGGGGCTGACTCGTGCCATCCCCCGCTCGCCGAGGCGCGGGACCGCAAAGTAAAGCAGCGCTTTGGTAACCTGCGCCCACCCGATCACTGTTAGGACCGCCGGCAGGCCTGTCCACACGTTATGGAAGCCAACGATGATCGAGCCAAATATCAAACTCAGAAACGCGTTGGCGAACACGCCAGTGTGACCGAGCTTGTTGAGGTGCAGGAAGAAATCGACCCAGGCGCGCGGTTGCAGCGCGTGCGAAATGCCGATCACGAAAAAGTTCACGGCGGCATAGAGCTCGACGGCTTTCTCCATTCGCAGTTAGACCACGTCGTAATCGAGCGAGACGATACCGGTCTTGGGATACAGCTTGTGTTTTGTGAGTTTGAGTTTCGCGCGTTTGGCCGGTGGTGGCAGGAACGGAATGCCGCCCCCGACGACGACCGGCATGATTGCCACACCGACGCCATCTACGACGCCCGCGTCGAGCAAACTGCGAAAGAGCTCCCCACCGCCAAACAACCACATGTTCTTCCCGGGCTCTGCCTTCAGCTTGCGGACCGCCGCGGCGGCGTCGCCTGAGACGATGGTTACGCTGGGATAGTCGCTCTGCCTCAGCGTGGAGGAAAACACGACGGTTTTCATGCCGGACCAGCCGCCTCCGCCACCGCCTTGCGCCGCCATCATCTCCCATGTCTTTCGGCCAATCAGGAACGTATCGAATTGGCTCCCCATCTCGTTGAAGTCGATGTCCGGATCATTGACGATCCAGTCGTATTCGCCGCTGGGACCCGCGATGTACCCGTCGAGGCTCATCGCGACGGCGTAGATGACCCGCCGCCCTTCGACGACTCGTGCTGGCTGTTCTGCTTTTCGGGGCATGCGCTGCGCCCTCGTGTGAGCGGTTCTATCCAACCAGGAACGCGAGTGTCCCGTTAGGCACGCGTCCCGCGTGGACCAGCCGGCGGAAGAATTCCGTCAACCCCGCCAGGTGCTCATACGATAAGCCGTAATCGAGGCCGCTCAAGTACGTCCGACATTCGGCCCTGGACACTCCGGTCGCGCCCGCCGCGGTCTGCGCCAGCTCGTCGAGGTGCGCGAGACCCCAATCGCGGGACTCGATGAGCGTCGCATGCACGCCTAACGACTGAGCCACGGGGGTGCTGCGCTGTGCGACCCAGACGGCGAATACGAATGGCAACCCCGTCCACGTCTTCCACTCGGCGCCGAGGTCATACGCATAGGGGTAGCGCGCATCGCCGTTCTGCCGCCGCTTGTCGGAGAGCATCAGGGCCGCGTCACCGATGACGAGTCGCGCCACACACTCCGCACTATTCTCGCCGCCGTGCTCCGTATCGCCCCTGACGAATTCGGGGCGCGCTTGCCAGACGTGCTCGAACAGAAGCTCGAGCAGAGCGACACTGGTCATGGAGCTCCTGCTGACCAAGACACGCTCGCCTCCGAGCTCCTGCGCCGGCCGCGCCGAATACAGCATGACGCTGCGCACGGGACCGTCACACGAGAGCGCCAGATCGGGAAGCAACAGGTAGCGCCGGGAATCACGCGCATACTCGACGGCCGACACGACGCTCACGTCGAGCTGTCCCTCGCTCATCAGGCGATTGAGCTCGGTCGGAACTCCGGTTGTCAGCTCGGCGTCGAGCCTAACGACTCCCCGGTCGATCGCGCCATACACCGGATAGCAGTTGACGTACGGGATGCGTCCGACGCGCAGCGTCACGCTGCGACGCTCGCCAGTTGATCCGGATCCGACGCAGGCCCATCGAATACGCGCACTATGTTGTAAAAGGAATCGCGCTCGGCCGGTGTCTTACGCGCGCCACGGATCAGCTTGAGCAACTGATCGAGCGAGAGCGCTTGCGGCGTCTGCGCGCCCACCGCGTGGTAGATCTTCTCGCGGACCACCGTTCCTTCGATATCGTTGACGCCGAAGCTCAGGCTCGTTTGCGTGAGGAACGGCGTGACCATGATCCAGTGCGACTTGATGTGCGCGAAGTTGTCGAGGTAGAGCCGCGCGACAGCCAGGTTGCGCAGATCGTCGAAGCCCGTCGATGCCATCCCCTGCCGTCCGAGCCGGATGCCTAACACGTTGTCGTCCGGATGGTAGGCGAGCGGAATAAAGGCGAGGAAACCACCGGTCTCGTCCTGCAAGTCTCGCAGCATGCGCATGTGCGCCACTCGATCCGCGAACGTCTCCACGTGGCCATAGAGCATCGTGCAATTCGTGCGGATGCCTAACTCGTGCGCTGTGCGATGCACACCGATGAAATCGGCGCCCCCCAGCTTCTTGTCTGCGATCTGCTCGCGCACCGCGAGGCTGAACGTCTCGGCGCCGCCGCCCGGCATCGTATCGAGCCCCGCATCTTTGAGCGCGATGAGCACGTCACGCCAGCTCATCTTCTCGATACGGGCAAGGTGCGCAATCTCGACGGCCGTGAGCCCTTTGATGTGGACCTGCGGAAACTCGCGCTTGAGTGCGCGAAACATCGTCGTGTAGTACTCGAGGCCTGCCTGCATGTCGAGGCCACCGACGATATGGAACTCGCGCGTTAGGCCTCCGCGGGCCTGTTCAGCTTCAGCGAGAACCTGCTCCAGCGTGTACCGGTAAGCACCTTCTTCCTTGGGAAGACGTGCGTAGCCGCAGAACACGCATGTTTTGCGCAGCACACAAACGTTCGTTGGGTTGATGTGCTGATTTGCCGCGAAGGTTACGATGTCCCCGTGCCGCGCCCGATTGACGGCATCGGCCAGGAAGCCGATTCCGAGCAGGTCGCTGCTTTGATAGAGGGTCAAAGCGTCGGCATCATCCAGGCGCTCGCCAGCGACGATCTTGTCGGCGACCGGATGCAGCGCGCTATCGCGTAGCGTGGAGCGGTCTATCGCTGGTGCGACTGCATCGGCGCGACGTGCCATGAGTCAAGCCGGCTACGCTTCGTAACGCTTGACGGCGAGCGTCACGTTATGCCCGCCGAAGCCCGAGCTGTTGCTGATCGCCACGCGCACCTCGCGTTCCCTGGCCACGTTAGGCGTGAAGTCGAGCGCGCTGCACTCGGGATCAGGGGTAACGTAATTGATCGTCGGCGGGATCATGCTGTCGCGTACGGCAAGCGCACAAACGATCATTTCCACCGAACCTGCGGCGCCAAGCATGTGCCCGGTCATCGATTTCGTCGAGCTGACGCTCACGGGCGTCTCTGCGAACACGGCATGGATCGCGCGACTTTCATTCAAGTCGTTGTGCGGCGTCGACGTCCCGTGTGCATTGATGTACTGCACGTCCTGCGGTGAGACCCGCGCGTCTTTGAGCGCGCGCTGCATCGCCCGCTGCAACCCTTCGTGATCCGGGGGCGGTGCCGTTAGGTGATGGGCGTCTCCGGTCGCCCCGTATCCGGCGACTTCGGCATAGATGCGCGCGTTGCGCCGCCTGGCGTGTTCCAGCTCTTCGAGCACAACCATCCCTGCCCCTTCGCCCATTACGAAGCCATCGCGATCCTTGTCGAAAGGGCGCGAGGCGGCTGTCGGCGCGTCGTTCCGCTCCGAAAGCGCTTTCATGTTGGCGAAACCGCCGATCGCCATGGGCGTGACTGTCGCTTCTGTCCCGCCGGCCAGGATGACGTCGGCATCGCCGTACTGGATGGTCCGATAGGCATCGCCGATCGCGTGTGCGCTCGTTGAACACGCCGACACCGTTGCGTAATTCGGTCCCTTGAGACCGAAGCGCATGGAGACGATGCCCGCGGCGATATTCGAGATGAACATCGGAATGAAGAACGGTGAGATCTTGCTCTCCCCGAGCTCACGATAGACGTCGTGCTGCCGTTCGAAGATCTGCAGACCACCGATGCCGCTGCCGAGGATGACGCCGGCGTTGTTGCGGTCGAACGGTGTTCCAGACGTTAGGCAGGCGTCTGTCATCGCCTCGACGGAAGCCGCGAGCGCGTATTGCGTGAACAAGTCCGATCGTTTTGCCTCTTTCCGATCCATGTATTTGAGCGGATCGAACCCCTTGACCTCGCAGGCGAAACGCACGGGGAATCTCGAGGCGTCGAACTGTGTGATCGGTCCCGCGCCGGACTCGCCATTGAGCAGGGCACGCCACGTGCTCGCCACGTCGTTTCCGATTGGCGAGACGAGGCCCATGCCCGTGATGACGACCCGGCGACTCATCTACGCGGCGACTTTCTCGTTCAGATACTTCAGTGCGTCGCCGACTGTCCGCAGCTTCTCGGCATCTTCGTCAGGGATGTCGATGTTGAATTCCTTTTCGAACTCCATGACGAGCTCAACGATGTCGAGGGAGTCGGCGCCGAGATCCTCGATGAAGCTCGCGTTGTCGGTCAGCTTTTCGCGCTCGACCCCGAGCTCCTTCTCGATGATGTCCTTCACTTTCTCCGCGTAGTCCATAAGACCTAGGGGTTGGGGGTTTAGGGGTTGGGAATTAGGAAGATAACTCTGGAAGAGCGCTCTCACATGACCATACCGCCGTCAATTACAAGCACTTGGCCCGTGATGTACGAGGCATGATCTGAGGCGAGAAACACGACGGCGCTCGCGACGTCGTGGGGCATGCCGAGTCGTTCCAACGGGATCTGCGACGAGAGCGCCTGACGCGCATCTGCAGTGAGCGCAGCAGTCATGTCGGTTTCGATAAACCCCGGGGCGATCACGTTCACGAGCACGTTGCGCGAAGCAAGCTCTTTCGCGACGGCTTTGGACAAGCCGATCAATCCGGCCTTCGATGCTGCGTAGTTGGCCTGTCCTTTGTTTCCCGTTAGGCCGACCACGCTGGCGATATTGATCACCCGCCCCCAGCGCCGCTTCATCATGCCGCGCGCCGCCGCGCGGATCGCTGCAAATGCGCCACGCAGATTGGCGTTGAGCACGGCGTCCCAATCCTCATCCTTGAGGCGCACCAGCAGGTTGTCGCGCGTTAGGCCGGCGTTGTTCACGAGGATGTCGATGCTGCCGAACGCTCCTTCCACTTCGCTGATGAGTTGATTCACTGCGGCGACGTCGCTGACATCGCACGCGAAGGGCTGAGCGCCGTGTCCGATCTCCTGCGCCGCGGCCGCGGCGCGCTCCTTGTCACGGCCGACAACCGCGACGCGCGCGCCGGCGGCGCTCAGCGCTTCCGCTATTGACCGGCCGATTCCTCGCGTGCTCCCCGTGACGAGAGCGTTCTTGCCACTCAGGTCGATTTGCATCAGGCGATCGCGGCCAGCAGCCGTTCGACGTCAGAGACCGTGCCGCACCCCATCGTTTTGACGTTAGGCGCGATTTTCTTGACAAGGCCTACCAGGACGGAACCAGGCCCCATTTCGACGTACAGCGCGTCGGGGAAATCCGTGGCAAGGCGCTGAACCAACTCGATCCATCGGACGGGAGCCGTGAGCTGCTCTACGAGGAGTGTGCGCGCGGCCTCGGGATCGCAAACCGGCTCGGTCGAGACATTCGCGTAAACCGGGAAACG
>DATFBW010000165.1:0-27175 GCA_035253645.1 Gemmatimonadaceae bacterium
GGGAGATGACCGAGAGTCCAACTACGCGATGGCGCTCAATCTGCCCACGGTTGGTGAAAGCCTTCTGAATCCCTGGTGAAATCAGAGTGAAAACACCCGATCGAATGAGCTCTCGAGCCAAAAAAGCGAAAAGGCAGTCGATCGGCACTTGCTAGGCAATTGCAGCGTTCGACTTCGACGCATACGATTGCACCTGTGCGCCACCTGCTTGGCTGAGACTTGATGCGACTGCGGACGTTTGGTGGACTCGCGCTGGAAGATGCTGGATTGTTCAGCGCCGCCGTGCCTCGACGCTCACGAGCTGTGCTCGCGCTGCTGGCCGTCGCCGGCCAACGAGGGATAGGCCGCGAAAGGGTTGCTGCACTGCTATGGCCCGAGAGCGTGGAGCTGCATGCACGTAACTCATTGAGCCAATCACTTTCCGCGCTTCGACGCGACCAGCTTTCTGACAGCGGCGCCTTAGTTGTTGGCACTGCGGAATTGCGACTCAACCCCTCTGTCGTGACGAGTGATGTGGGGGACTTCGAAGCGTCGTTGGCTTCCGACGACTTGGAGCGCGCCGTCGACCTGTATCAAGGCCCGTTTCTCGATGGCTTTTATCTCAAGGGCGCCTCTGAGTTCGAGCGCTGGGTAGATGAGCAGCGTCGTCGTCTACATCAGAAGTGCTGCCGCGCAGTCGAGCGCCTCGCTCTGCGCGCCGATAGCACCGGCGCAAACAGCGATGCCGTCTCCTGGTGGCAGCGTTTCGCAACGCTAGAACCGGCGAGCAGCTCGGCCGCGATTGGTCTCTTGACCGCGCTCGCGGCTTCGGGACGCAGTGCCGCCGCATTGCAAGCATACGAAGTGCACGAGGCCTTCCTTCGGACGCAGCTCGGTGTAGCGCCCGACGCCAAGGTCGCATCATTTGCGGCGCGGTTACGGCACCACATCAACATCGCAGACTCGAATTCAGCCGCCACACCTAACGCTGCAGATCCATCAGCCGCCAAAGACCGTGTCAGAGAACCAAGCAAAACCCCGCCTGACGAGTACGCTGGCATTTTGAACATGGCTGCGCCGCGCGCGTCCGTTGCGCGCATGGTCGCACGGTGGGCGATGATTCCGATTCTCTGCTTGGGCGCCGTCGCCTTCATCGCTCTTCGAGCAAAGGATGCCACCAGCTACAATCCGCGCCGCGTCGTGGTCACCGGATTCGTCAATCGCAGCGGAGATTCAACGCTCGACGCATTCGGATTCCTGGCGGCCGACTTCATCGTGGATGCGCTGCAGCGCTCCGCCTTCGTAGAGGTTACAGACCCGGCGACATCGCTTCTCGCCGTAATGCAGGCTCGCAAGGCTGAGCCGTTAGGCAATGACGCGATTCAGGGGAAGTTGGTTTCCGGTGCGACACGGGCTGGACTCATCGTGGGCGGCTGGTTCTCGCGCATCGGCGACAGCATTGCGATCGTGGCGCGTGTTTCTGACGCGGCGAACGGCAAAGTCATCGGAACCACGGAGGAAATTCGAAGTCCGTCAGCGGAGCCAAGGGCTGTCCTGGAGCCCATTCGTCAGCGAGTCCTCGGAATTCTGGCTGTTCGACTCGATAGCCGGCTCTCGTTCGTCCTGCCACCGGGCGCGACCTCCCCGCCGACGCTCGACGCTTACAACGAATACGTGGACGGCCTCCTCCAGTACAATCGCTCGGAAGATGATTCCGCTCTCCATCACTTTCGTCGCGCGTACGCGCTCGACTCGACGTTTGTCGCACCGCTCATCTGGCAAGAAATCGTGTTGGAAAAGCGCGGCAGAAGCAGCGAGTGGCAAGCGACGATTAACCAGCTGGGGCGACATCGTGCGCAGCTGAGCCCACTCGATCGTTTCGTCCTCGAGTCGTTCGAGGCACATCTTCGCGGCGACATCCGCGCGGACGCGGCAGCTCTCGAGCAGGCGTCGCGACTGGCTCCGAGATCCATTTGGACCTACCACTTCGGTTGGCGACTTTGGCAAATGGGCCGCTACCGCGAGGCCGTCGCAGCGCTGGAGCAAATCGATCGGACGTACGGCTGGACGCGAAACTCGGCAGAGTTCTGGAACTTCTTCGTCACGGCGCTGCACTACGTCGATCATCGACGGGAGCTCGACATTGCGCGCGAGGCACGTCGCGTCCTGCCGCCGGATGCAAAGCTGTTGATGAACGAAGCGCGGGCGCTCGCTTCGCTCGGCCGACGCACTGAATCGCGCAGGATCCTCGCGGAGATGGGAACACTTCCCGATCCGCGTCGGTGCTACGGAAATTTCCTGCGCTTGTTAGGCAAGGAGTTTTGGGCTCAAGGCGATACAGTTTACGGCCAGCAACTACTTGATAGCGCAGTGGCGTTCGTCCGTGCGCTACCGTCCGCCGACATAGATCGCTGTGGTATTCGGTGGCAGCTCGCGGGGACACTATACGACGCCGGGCGATGGGCCGAGGCGTGCCTCTTGTTCCCCGACGTGGTCGTGAAGCGCCCACAGGATTGGGAAGCAATCGCCCATCTCGGGCTTTGCCACGCGCGTGCGGGTGAGGAAGCTCGCGCGAAAGAGGTTATCGCAAGACTCGTCGCCGGTCGCGACGCCTCCGGGGATTGGTCACTGACGGACGCCGCTCGTGTTGCTGCCGTTTTAGGAGACCGTGATCGAGTGATTAACCTGCTCGAGGCATTCCGCGCCCGCGGTCATTCGGCGTTTCAGCCGCATCTCCAGGCGAAAGACTACCATGGGATACGCGGTTTTGCGGCGCACCAGAATTTTGGCGGACTGCTTGGCGAGAGGCCGACCTTATTCAGTGCACGCTAGATTGGCGAGGCGCTCAGAGCTTTCAGCAGACTCCGACGACTCGTTAGGGTAGCCGTGACTGGTTCGGAACAGCCGCATAAGGCCGGCGGTGAGATCGTATTAGCACCGCATAGTGCCGAGTGGGCCTCGTCCTTCGACCGCGAGGCGGCAGCGATCGCGAACGCACTGGCCGACGTGCCTATCGAGGTTCATCACATCGGGAGCACCGCCATCCCAGGCATCATTGCGAAACCTGTGATCGACATGCTCGGCATCGTACCCGCTCTCGATGAATTGGACGCCCACGCGCACCGACTGACAGCGCTGGGGTACGAGTCACTTGGCGAATACGGCATTTCCGGGCGGCGGTACTTCCGCAAGGACGCCCCCGACGGTGCCCGCACGCATCAGCTGCATGCGTTTGCCACCGGTTCCCCGGAGATTCAACGCCATCTGGACTTTCGAGACTATTTGCGAGCTTTTCCCGCCGACGCGGCGGCGTATGCTGCCCTCAAGCGAGACCTGGCGCAGCACTGTGGCGATGACATGAAAGCGTACAGTGAAGGCAAGACGGAGTTCGTCCGGACAATTGAGCGGCGCGCAGCGTTATGGCGTGCGCGTCGCGACTAGCCTCGTAAGGCGCTTCAATGCGTCGAGACGATCCGTTCGTCCGATGCGCGCTCTGGACACTGCGCCGCGCAACCAGTCAATCGAATTGTCATAATCGGCGCGATTCACGGGATATGGATGCCCATCCTTCCCACCATGCGCAAAGCTGAATCGCGCGGGATCACGCATGCTCGCCGGCTTTCCATACACAACCTCCGCGACAAGCGCCAGCGCGCGCACAGCACTTGGCCCCACGCCGCGCAGCGATAGCAACGACTCGAAGTCCTGCGGACACGACTCGTACGTCGACAGCAACACCTTGCGCAGATGCGCGGGATTTACGTCGCGCTTGATATCCACCCAGTGGCGCGATGGAAGCGCCAGCGTGATCACGCGCGCGATCTCGCGATCGACAAGACGTGGCTCCGTCCGCGCGAACTCTGCCGATGCCTGGCGCGCGTCCGTGGATTCTGCCGCAACCATATTGAGCACGCGCTGCTCACTGCCATTGGTCGCGATCGCGGCGTGCGGCTCATTGACGAAATCATTCACTTTGGAGCCGAGCCAGTGATAGCGCCGCGCGGAGCTGTCGCTGTCGCGCATCCCCTGTTGCACGACGGCCCATTCGCCATCGCTCGAAACGATGAAGGTGTGATGATAAATACCGAAGCCGTCCTGCACGGCTGCAGTGTCGACCTTGGCCGCAATGCGACTGTTGTAGGCGAGCCTAACGCCGTCCACGCCGAGCCGCGAGCCTATCGTCAGCAATTCGTTAGGCGTATCCCGCGAAGCCTTCCCCTTTCCTCCGGCGACGTAGAGCCCGAGCGCGCACGCGCGTGGCGCGAGACCGGTTTTGAGCGCGCCACAGACCGTGGTCGTCACGCCACTCGAATGCCAATCGAAGCCGAGGACGCAGCCGAATGCCTGGAACCAGAAGGGATCCGAGAGACGCTGGAGCAGTGCAGAACGCCCGTGCTCGATGACGATCGCCTCGACGATCTCAGGCGCGAGCTTCGCCATCCGATCGAATAGCCACCGCGGCGCCTTTCCTCCGTGAAGAGGAAGGGTCGCGCTACCGACGCGTTGTGCCATACTGAAAACCGCTCAGCTTACCGCAGGACTGCGACATCTCGATGAATGGATAACAGCGTTGGCGTCTCAAATAACATGACTCGTCCTGCCGATCTTTCTCAAACGCTGCTCGGATCCTGGCGCACCAACAGCCGGGTTACCTCGTATCTCATCGAACGCCTTCCGGCGGAGCTGTGGGACGCGACGATCCCGGGTGCGCCGCGTCGCACCGTCCGAATGATCGCCGGCCACCTGCACAATGCCCGTTGCATGTGGCTCAAGACCCTCGGTCAGGAGCATGGTATCCGCATCCCGTCGTCTGTCGATCGGCACAAGGTCACGCGCCGCCAACTGCTCCCTGCGCTCGATCGCAGCAGCCGAGCGATGGAAGAGCTGCTTCAGCTTGGCCTCGACTCGGGCGGTCATGTGCCACCGTCGAAAGCTTACGTCTGGCGCAACCTTCCGCTGGACGTGCCGCATGTACTCACGTACTTCGTCGCGCATGAAGGGCATCACCGAGGACAGATCGTGATGGTGGCCCGTCAGCTTGGCCATCGGCTGCCCGCTGAAGTAACGGGTGGGTTATGGCAATGGACGAAGCGCGCGCAGGAAACGCAATCGCGTTAGGCGGCCCCGCTCGTGCCACCTAACGCGACGTGACTACCTCAGTCGCCGCTCGGCCGGCGCGGCAGCGCGGTCGGCGGCAGCATGTTATTCAAACGCATGTAGTTCGCGATCTGGCTGTAGTGGTCCGCCATGTCGAGCGCGTGTCCAAGGACCATGCCCGCACGGACGACTTGGCGGGAGTTGCCGCCGAACGTGAGGGTCACTTGCTCACCGAGCTTGGCGTCTTCGAGCTGTCCGACCGCGCGTTGGCAAAAGGCGAACGATTCCTTGAGCTTCGCGACCAGCGAGTCCTTGGGCCACGTGGCCTTCACGGAATCTGCCGTGGTGCTGTCCTTCTCGGTTCGCGCCTGCTTCATTGCCCCGAACTGATTGCAAAACAGGTAGTTGTCGTTCGCCAGGTGTTGGGCGATGAAGCCGACAGATTGCTGTGCGGGCGTCGGCTTGAAGCTGAACTTGGCTTCGGGGATGGAGTCGAACGCCTGCGCGAGGATGCGGTGGAAGTTCAGGATCCGGGCGCGGAACGCTGACGTGATTGGATTTGCCTGGGCGGCAGCGGACGGCTCTTGGGCCGCGAGGCCGACGGGCAGCGCAAGCGCGAGAATTGTCGCACGAAGGATCTTCATTTTATCTCCTATCAGGACCGGGGCTCAGGCGTGATACTGGGTGGAGCCGCAGCAATGCGCAACATCTGGAACAGGCTTCTAACATGCGCGCTCTCATCTGCCTATTCGTCCTCGCGGCTTGCAGCGCAAACGGACACGTCAAACCGTCGTGGTTGGCCGCGGGTACGGCGGAAAGCCACTTTTCGCGTGACGCCATCGTCGTGCAGCGCGCGACAAGTCGTGACTTTACGCCCACACTGATCGATCGATTCGCGGCAGCGGCGAAGCAGTCCATGAAGGCAACCCCGGATCCCGACGAGTTAGCCGCGTTGATCAGTCAGTTCGATCCGATCTGGAATCCGGCTGGCAATGTCTTGCCTAACGCCGTCACAAAGTATACCAAGCGGGTAGCCATCGTGCCAGTGAGGGCCGCCAGGAAATGGGCGGTAATGGTCGGACGTGAACCACTGTCGGCCGTGTTCAGCCTTGCCGCCATGGAAGGAATGTGGCGCGATGACGAGGGGTTCAACAAGCAGGTTTTTGACCGGGCGGTGGCGGGATACGAGCGCGAGAGCGCACGGTCTCGTTAGGCGCGGCTCGTGCAAGGGCGTGGCGATAGACCGGCTACGAGAGACGAATTCGGTGAGCTCGTAACCCGCGACTTTGAGATTATCGAATCGTTGCGCGCGGAAGGGAACATGGCGTTTGCAATCGTTGGGCGCCGGAGCTGATCCGTGCAGTCCCCCGCGGCATTGAACCGGCTGGCGCTCAGCGCCACGCTGCACTGCCTGACCGGATGCTCGATCGGCGAAGTGCTTGGCATGGTCATTGGTACCGCCTCGAGCCTAACGAACGCAGCCACGATCGCGCTATCCGTAGTCCTCGCATTCATCTTCGGGTATTTGTTGACCATGCTGCCTCTGCTCCGCGCAGGGGTCGCGTTGGGCACCGCGATCAAGTTGGCGCTCGCGTCCGACACTGTCTCGATCATCATCATGGAGGTCGTGGACAACGCCATCATGCTGCTGATACCGGGGGCGATGGACGCGGGCTTGGGTACGCTGCGGTTCTGGGCGAGCTTGGCGTTCGCGCTGATCGTAGCGGGCTTGGTCGCGTTCCCGGTTGTGCGATTTCTTATCTCGCGCGATCGCGGGCACGCGGTCGTGCACCGATACCACGCCGCTGAAGACGAGGCTCAGCACCACCATCACTGACGCTCGTTAGGTGCGCAGGCTGTTACGATCCCGTCGCGCGCTGAGTTAGGAGTTGGAGTACAACGCGAGGCACAACATGGCAGCGCTGGGGGGTGGAAAGCGTCTCACCACCTGGAAGGTATTGGCGGGGCGCGCAGCGAGTATTGCCCTTGTCGCCACTGTCGCGTGCTCTGGCGCGGCGCTCAAGCGCCCACTCGCCTGGCTCGAATCCGATCCGCTGCCGGAGAGCCAACGCACACTGCGCATCCAAGGCTTTTCAGGTTCGCACGGACCCGTTCTGCGACTCGAAGCGCGTGGATCACGCGTGAAGGGTGAGCTGGTCCAGTCGGAAAGATCTCAAGACGCTGTGTCAGGCGACGGATTCGGTGCGGCGCGCATATGAAGACGCCATCGATTCGTTGTTTTGGCGCGTCGTATTGCAGGCCGAGGTCAAGCCACGTTAGGCGACGACGGTACATGGTGCCTGAGATTTCGCGCTAGACAGTTGACGATCTTCTGTTTAAGTAGGGGTTTGACGAAGTTCCGCCCGTAACCGGAGCGCGTATCCGTGAATCCAGGGAGCACGAAGCATGACCAGTAGCAAGACCGACATCGCTTTCACTGGCTCAATCCCCGAGGCGTACGAAAAACACCTCGTACCGCTCATCTTCGATTTCTACGCGACCGATCTGGCGCGGCGTCTGGCCGCGCGAAATCCCAAACGCGTGCTCGAAATTGCCGCTGGTACCGGCGTCGTTACTCGCGCGCTGGCCTCCGCACTCCCGGCAAGCACGTCGATCGTCGCGACAGATCTGATGCAGCCGATGCTCGATCAGGCTCGCGCCGCTGGAACAACGCGTCCGGTCGAGTGGCGTCAGGCAGACGCGATGCAACTCCCATTCGAGGCTGGCACATTCGACGCTGTCATCTGTCAATTCGGCGTCATGTTCTTTTCTGACAAAGCCAAGGCCTTTTCCGAAATCCGGCGTGTGCTCGCGCAGCACGGTGTGTTCATGTTCAGTGTGTGGGACTCGCTCGCAGAGAACGACTTTGCCGACGCCGTAAACAAGTCGCTCGTAACAGTTTTCCCGCAGGATCCGCCCGGCTTCCTGCCTAACAGGCCCTACGGCTATTTCGATCTATCGACGATCGCGCACGATCTCGCCGCGGGTGGCTTCGCGGCAACTCCTCAGATCGAAACCATAACAATACGAACGGCGGCCGACTCTCCGTGGCTTGCCGCGGTCGGCTTCTGTCAGGGCACGCCGTTGCGCAATGAGATCGAAGCGCGCGATGCATCGCGTCTCGATGAAGCAACGGAAGTAGCGGCGCAGGCGATCGCCCAGCGTTTCGGCGCAGGTCGCGTCGAGGGGAAGATCCAGGCGCACGTCTTTACCGTCGAAGCGTGACGTTGATGCAGACCTCGCGACTCGGGAGTCGCGACTTGATGCGCATCCAGATCGAAACGCTGTACACACTGGACGCCGCCGACCGCCTCGTTAGGGTCAACGAGCCGAATGGCAAACCAGCACCGCGCTTCTTCCTCGGACGCACCGTCGAGGGGAAAGTCTGGCGCTTCAGGAATGATCTGGAACCGGAAGTCGTCGCCGAGCTGGAAGCTGCTTGCATGGAGGAAACGGACGGTAATGAGTTCCTGGACTCACCTTACGGTGCCACGCGATACCACGAGGTGCTGGCCCGGAGTGCTCCGATCACAAAGACATGGGCCGGCCCCGCTTACACGTTTCCGGACACACTCGCCGACACGCCCGACGCAATCCGCATCACCGAGGCAAACGTCGAACGACTGGCCACTCCCCTCGCGCCATGGAGCGAGGACGTCGCGATGGGACGCCTCCTCATCGGCGTTATGCACGAGGGCGAAATTGTGTCCGTGTGCGGCAGCGTACGAACGACGTCCACGGCCCACGAAGCCGGCGTTGAAACGGCGGCGCCTCTGCGCGGACGCGGGTTTGCTGTGCAACCCGTGCGTGCCTGGGCGCGCGCTGTCCGCGAGATGAATTGCATTCCCATATACAGCACCTCCTGGGACAACCTGTCGTCCCGAGCGCTCGCCGAGAAACTGGGCCTCATACGCTTCGGGACCGATCTCCACATCACGTGACTCGTTAGGCACTGTCCGATGGCGCTTTACGAAGAACCATTCGACGATCCGGCGCGGCTCGCGCGCGACTGGATCGTTGCGCCCGGGATGGCGATTCGAAACGGCGTTCTGTCGTTTGCGCCTGACTGGAACGAAGGTTTTTGCGTCGGCCGCACGCGACGTCACGATTTCAGCGACTTTGCGCTGACTGTCGACGTACGTATCGTCCGTTCTGCCGTGGCGATGGTCCTGCGCGCGGTTGGACCGCAAGAGTACTACATGGTGCAGTTCGACATCGCGAATAATTCGAACGTGGTCTGGTTTCACACGTTCACTCCAGCGGTGGACGAGGGGTATCGTCTGGACCTCGTTCCAAGCGATCACATTCCGCGCGAAGGTGAGTGGTACCGGATGAAAACCGTCGCCGAAGGTAACACTTTCACCGTCTCGCTGGGGCGACCCGATGGCATGCTGCAGCCGTGTGCGACGTGGATAGATCAACACAACACCTACACGCAAGGTGCCGTGGGTCTATGGGAGCACGGGGGTGAAGCCGGGGAGTATCGCGCCCTTCGCGTCGAACAAGCCTAACGCGGGCCTATGAGCACGCAATACGCGCTGCGCGAAGTCAAAAGCGAGGACGCCGGAACTCTCGCCGAGTTGATGAACGAGCTTGGCTACCCCACGAGCGTCGATGAAATGGCGGGACGGCTCCGCTCCATTGCACGCGACAACGCATATCACACGGTCGTCGCAGTGAGCGGCGCTCGAGTCGTTGGCGTGATCGGTCTCGGTCTCGCCCATTTCTACGAGCGCAATGGGGACTACGTCCGCATCCTCGTCCTGAGTGTGTCGCCAGACCACCGCGGTGCGGGAGTGGGGACGATGCTGCTCGAGTCCGCGGAAAAGTGGGCGCGCAACGCGGGAGCGAGCACGGTATTCGTCAACAGTGGGAACCAGCGCACGGAAGCACATGCGTTCTACACGAATCACGGTTACAGTCAGACGGGTCTCCGGTTCGTCAAGTCGCTGGTGACCGATACCTAACGATTATACGATGCAGCCCGAGAGTTACGTGCACGGGTACCATCCGCGCGAAAAGGAGCGCCTGCAGGACCAGGCCGGGTCCCTGGTCGAGCTTCTGCATTCGGACACTTTTTATCCCGCGGGGAGCACCGTTCTGGAGGTTGGCTGCGGGGTCGGAGCGCAGACGATTACGCTCGCCCAACGCAGTCCAGATGCCCAATTCATCTCGTTCGACCGATCGGCGGATTCGCTCGCGGAAGCAAAACGCCGGATCGATCGCGCGGGGCTCCGCAACGTGGAGTTTCGACAGGAAGATCTGTTCAACCTGCCGTTCGCGGCCGAGTCGTTCGATCACGTGTTCGTGTGTTTCGTCCTCGAGCACCTCGCACAGCCGCTCGAGGCCTTGGCCATCCTCAAGCGACTCCTCAAGCCAGGCGGCAGCCTAACGGCGATCGAAGGGGATCACGGCTCGACCTTTTTCTATCCCAGGAGCTCACTGGCGGACGCCGCCATCTGGAGTCTCGTCGAGCTGCAGGCGCGGGGAGGCGGCGATGCACTCATAGGGCGGCGGCTCTACCCGTTGCTCGTTGCCGCCGATTTGAAACAGATACATGTGTCGCCACGAATGGTGTACGTGGACTCGAGCCGACCCGATCTTGTCGAAGGTTTCACAAAGAAAACCTTCACCGCGATGATCGAGGGTGTCCGTGAACCGGCCATTGCAGGCAGGTTGCTCGACGCCAAGACTTTCGATACCGGCATACGTGATCTCTACCGGACGGCGGCATCCGATGGTGTGTTCTGCTACACGTTCTTCAAAGGCGTCGGCTTCAAGCCTGCCTAACGTGAAACCGACCGTTCTGCTGTCCGTCGTTTTCCTCGCGTGCACCGCGCGCGGAGCAGACACAGGAGCGATCCCTCCGGCCGATCTTGCCGGCCAGGTGGCCGCCATCGACAGCGCGATCGAGCACCACCGTGAGCGCCTCCGCGTGCCAGGAGCGGCAGTCGCGCTAGTTAGGCACGACAGCCTCCTGCTCTCCAAGGGCTACGGCCTGCGCGATAAGGCTGCCGGTCTCCCGGTCACCCCGCGCACGCTCTTCGCAATCGGCTCCTGCACCAAGCCGTTCACCGCTTTGGCCTCCATGATCAGCGCAGACAGCGGTCTCCTGACATTGAACGATCCGCCGACGCGCTTCCTGCCATACTTTCAGCTGCGCGACGCGGCTGCCAATCAACAGGTCACGCTGCGGGATTTGCTGAGCAATCGCACGGGAGTCCCTGACGACCTCGCGGCCGGCTGGTACGAGAAATACGGCACACGCGAACGGCTGATCCGCGCCGCGATGCAAGCGAAGCCCAAGGGGAAGTTCCGCGAGGCATTCAATTACAACAACTACATGTTTCTCGCGGCCGGCGAAGCGATCGCCGTCGCACATGGCACGTCGTATGAAAATGTCATCGCGCGCACGATCTTCGAGCCGTTAGGCATGCGCCACAGCAGCCTTTCGCTCGACTCCATGGAAGCATCGAGCGACTTTGCCTACGGTTATGAGGATGAAGGTCGGACGCGCGTTGCGCCCAAGCGGCTCGTCTACAACACAGCGATGGCACCCGCGGCCAACATCAATTCGAACGCCGAGGATATGGCGCAGTGGATCCGCCTGTTGGCAAACGGCGGCATGTTCGATGGCAAACGCCTCGTCTCGGATAGTGCCTTCAAGGAAATGCTTACGCCTGCTGTGCGAACGGGTGGGGGGCACTACGCGTTGGGGTGGTTCGTGGAGGACTGGCATGGACTCCGTCTATACTCACATCCAGGCGGCGTCGCCGGGTATGGCACACGCTGCGAATTCCTGCCGGATCAGCGTCTTGGCTGGGTTGTGCTGACAAACGTCGACGATCAACAGCTGCCAAAGGCGATTCGCGAGGCGATTTACGCGAACCTTTTGCCTAACTCTGACAATCGCGCGCGCTGAAGCCTCGCATCCACGCGTTGGCAGCGGAGCGCTAGCAACGCGCGCGTGGTTCGCAGCATCTAACAAAGTCCCCTCATGCTGGAGCATGTAATGCGCGCACGACTCTCGCTGCTCACGTTGAGCGTCCCCATCGCGACTGCGGCCGCACAACCGACGATTGCGTTCACGGGCGGACGGTGGTTCAATGGACGCGAGTTCGAGCCGCGTGTCGTGTACTCCGCGAATGGCGTCTTGCAGTCACAACGTCCCGCGACGATCGACTCGACGATCGATCTCCAGGGCGGCTTCGTAGTGCCGCCGTTTGGTGAGGCGCACAACCACAACATCGAAGGGTCGTCACGGACGGACATGACACTCGCGCGATACATTGCGCAGGGGATCTTCTACGTGATGAACCCCAACTCGCTTCCACGCTCGGCGCTGGCGGTCAAGGACCGCGTGAACAAGCCTAACGCGATCGACGTGACGTTCGCCAACGGAGGGCTCAATGTGACCGGCGGACACCCCGCGGACCTGGTGCAGCGAAACATCGGCCGCGGCTCGTGGCAGTCAGACGATGGTGAAGGCGCCTTTTACCACACGATCGACGACCGCGCGGCGCTCGATGCGAAGTGGCCGCGGATCGTGGCAGGGAAGCCCGATTTCATCAAGATCTACTTGCTGTTCTCCAACGAGTACGAGAAGCGCCGCCAGGACACGACGTATCGCGATGTGCGGGGCCTCGACCCGGCCCTCGTACCGGAGATCGTTAGGCGGGCGCATGCGGCCGGGCTGAGGGTCGGAGCGCACATCGAGAACGTGTACGACTTGCGTGCTGCCATCGGCGCCGGCGTCGACCTCATCATGCACATGCCCGGTTACGGCTGGCGCGGCAGCGGCGATTCGGCGCAATACGTCATCGCCACCGCCGATGCGGCGGAAGCAGCGCGACGTGGAACGGCGTTCATTACAACACTGGCTTTCAACCAGCGAGCCAATGCGCCGACGCGGACGCCGTTACAAGTGCGGCGCGATGCGCTCAATGCCGCCAACCTGCGCACGCTCAAGGATGCTCGCGTTACGATTGCGATCGGCAGCGACAATTACGGCGCGACGTCACTCAGCGAAGCGCTGTACCTGAGCGACCTCGGTGTGTTCACGAACCTCGAGTTGCTCAAGCTGTGGAGTGAAACGACTCCAACGTTGATTTTCCCGAAGCGCAAGATCGGATCGCTGCGCGATGGTTACGAAGCCTCGTTCGTCGTGCTCGAAGAAGATCCCTTGCAAACCTTCGCCGCCGTGCAGCGTGTGAAGCGCCGTGTAAAGCAAGGGCATGTGTTGCCCTGAGCGTTAGGCATGTCTTCTCGATACTGAGGTTTGGTACCGCAGAGAATACAAAGAACGGCCCAGCGCAGAGGACGCGGCTCCGAGTGGTGCAGTCCACAACGGCAGAGACCGGCACGCTGGCGCTCTGCTTGCACATGCGGCTGGCACCCGGGTTCAGTGTAGAGAAAGAGTGACGCCGCGAGACTTCTTTCGCCTCTTTTGGAAGGCCATTCAATCCTGGTTTAACGACGGAGCGTCCCGCTACGGGGCCGCAATCGCCTATTACACGCTATTTGCCCTCGCGCCCGTCCTCCTGGTAGTCATCGGCATCGCCGGTCTCGCGTTCGGCGAAGAGGCCGTCCGTGGACAAATCGTCAACCAAATCGCGGGCCTGATTGGCCGAGACGGGGCCCAGGCGATCCAGGCGATCCTGCAGCGAGCCAGCGAACCCCGTGAAGGCGTCGGCGCTACGGTCCTCGGCGGATTCGCTCTCGTCTTCGCGACGACAGGTGCATTTCTCGAGCTGCAAGCAGCGCTCAACAAGATCTGGCACGTCAAGACGGATGACCAATCCGGCATAGACGTCAAAGCCATCCTAACGAGGCGTCTAAAATCTTTCGGCGTTGTCGTGTCGATCGGTTTTCTGTTGATGGTCTCGTTGACCGTGAGCGCGGCCGTCAACGCGTTCACATCCTGGTTAGGCAATCGCGCGTCCGATTGGCCGATGCTCATCCGGGGAATCAACGAGTCGTTGTCGCTCGGCCTGTACACGGTGCTCTTTGCGATCCTCTACCGTCTCCTGCCTGACGTGAAGCTCGAGTGGCGACATGTCTGGGTCGGAGCGTTCGTCACGGCGCTGCTGTTCACGATCGGGCTGCAACTCATCGGATTGTATCTCGGTCGCAGCGCCATCGCCTCGCCGTTCGGCGCGGCGGGGACGATCGCGATCATCCTGGTCTGGGTGTATTACTCGGCGCAGATCGCACTCCTCGGCGCCGAATTCACGTATCAGTACGCGACTTTCAAACGGCATCGCGCGCCGAAACCGCTGCCAGGTGCCGTGCGCGATCAGGTGCCCGCCACATGATCGGCGGGCCGCGCGCAGTTCTCTTCGCGTTGGCCAGTTCGCTGGCAGCTGCGAGCGCGGCCTCGCAAGAACAGCCCGAGGGGAGGCCACTCGTTAGGTCCGTGGCCCTGCGCGGCGTGAACAAAGTAGACATTGCTCTGCTCGACGCCGGTCTCGCCACGAAGGCCAGCCGGTGCAAGACGATTCTTTACGCCCCGATCTGTCGCTTCACGCGCTCGCCCGTGTTCAGCACGCGGCGTTATCTCGACGCGATCGAGGTCAAGCGCGATGAGCTGCGCATCCGCCTCTTCTACTGGCGCCGCGGATATCGCGACGTCGACGTCAACTCGCAAATCACGCCGGTGCGCGGCGGCGTCCGCGTCGTGTTCAATATCCGGGAGAACGAACCCACCGTCGTCGACAGCCTAACGGTTGTGCAGAAGGACAGTGTGCTGTCGCGATCGTTGATCAATAGAGTCGTACGCCTGCGCGCGGGTGAGCCGCTCGACCTCATCGCCCTGGACTCGAGCGTCTTCATGCTGCACACCGCGCTCTTCGATCGCGGATACGCCGACGCGCGCGTGGATCTGGACACCGCCCGCGTGGACAACGAGAGCAACCGCGGACCCGTCTCGCTGATCCTGGAACCCGGAGCCCGAACCACCGTTCGTGATATCTCGATCGAAGGGAATCGCGAGGTGAGCGATGCGACGATCAGTCGCTTGCTGCGCTTCCGTTCCGGAGACCTGTACCGACGCAGTGCTCTTCTGGAGAGTCAGCGTGAGCTTTACCTCTCCGGCATGTTCTCCGAGGTGGAGATCAGCGCACAGCCCAGTAGCGATAGCGCCAAGGCCGTGAGAGTCAGCTTGGTGGAAGCGCCGCTGCGCAACATCGAGCTCATTGGTGGATTGACGACAGCCGACTTCCTTCAGTTCGAAGCGCTCTTCACACGCTACAACTTCTTCGGCGGCGCACGGCGCCTGACGTTGCGTGGAACCGTGAGCAACCTGCTCGCAAGGCAGCTCAACGGGAGCGGTGTCTTCTACGATGTGACGAACGGCGCGCTCGCAGGCGAACGCGATCCTTTTATGCAGCCGACGTGGTCCGCCAGCGTCGAGCTCACACAGCCATGGTTCCTGAGCTCCTTGAATCACTTGGGGGCCACGCTGTTTACGCACCGTCGCAGCGTGCCGGGAGTTGTCACGGACGTCGGCGGCGGGGGAACGCTCTCGCTGACCCGCGACCTCGGTCTGCGGAGCACGATGACGTTAGGTTATACGTACGAAGCGTCGACCATTCAGGCGTCCGACGTGTATTTCTGCGTCTCGGCTGGTATCTGCGTTCCTTCGACGATCGATGTGATCTCGAAGCGGCATCCGATGGCACCTGTCGCCCTCGTGTTCACTCACGACGCAGCGAACGACGTGATGACACCGACCGCCGGGATGCGCGCGCGCGCGGACATCGAGCATGCGTCGCGCTCGCTCGGCTCCGACTACCAATACAATCGGGCGACCGTTACCGCGAGCACCTATCGCCGAGTCGGCCGCGCCTCGGTGCTGGCCGGCCGCGTTAGGCTCGGATACGTGCGCGCGTTGGCGGGGACGAACCAGTCGCTGGGAATCCCGGGAGACACCGCTTCGCTCGTCCTCCACCCGCGCAAGCAGTTCTTTGCGGGCGGATCACAATCGGTGCGCGGCTATCAGGAAAACCAGTTGGGACCACGCGTCCTTACAATCGACCCGGCAAAGCTGACGGACACGTCACTCGCAAACCCGTGCACCACCGCTCAGCTGGCAGATGGAAGTTGCGATCCGAATCAGCCGGGGATCAGGGCGCGCGATTTTCAGCCGCGCCCGTTAGGCGGGACGACGTTGGCGGAAGCGAGCGTCGAGCTCCGGTTCCCGGTTTCGTTCGTACGCGGCTTGACGGGTGCTGTGTTCGTCGATGGTGCGATCGTAAAGACCGAGCGTTACTCCGATCTGTTCGGCGCGATCAGCGCGATAACCCCCGGCTTCGGTGTGCGCTTCAACACGCCGGTTGGACCGGTGCGCCTGGACCTCGGAATCCGGCCGAAGATCGTGGAAGACTTGCCGGTGATTACGCAGGTGAGTGACAGCGCCGGCAACTTTCGGCTCGTTACGCTGACGACGCAGCGACGCTACGATCAGACCGAAACGTCAGGCGGCTCGCTGCGCAAAGTGCTCAGTCGCCTAACGCTCCACCTGGCCATCGGTCCGGCGTTCTGATGCGACGCGGCGCTCGAATCGCACTCAGCATAACGCTTGTACTGGCGTTGCTCCTGGTCGTGGCGTTGGCTGTATTTACGAGAACGAACTTCGGCCGCGGCCGCATCCACAGCTATGCGCTGAACTCGCTGCGCTCGAGCGTCAATGGCATCGTGAACATCGGCCGGCTGGAAGGGAATGTGTTGGGCAACTTCGCGCTCGTCGACGTCAGCATTACCGACTCGGCGGGACGGCCGTTCATCTCGGCTGATCGGGTCGAGGCGCGCGTCAACGCGAGCGCGCTCTTCTCCAAACGCATCGCCGTTTCGCGGCTGCACCTGGTACGGCCCGTCATCCACCTCAGCAAAACGCCTGACGAGGACTGGAACTATGCGCGCCTGTTCGAGAGCGAGGGCGGCGTAGACAGCACCTTGGGCTTCGGTGACTGGGTTTCGCTCAGGAACGTGACAATGCGGGATGGCTCGCTCACGATCGAGCGGCCATGGACGCCCGACGCTGGGCTTCCCAGCGTCGAACGTGAGCAGGTGATCGCCCGCGCCGTCGCCGGCGAATCGCGGACTCGCGTAGAGCGCGTTGACTACGGGTGGCGACAAACAGTCGACTTCCGTTCGATCAACGCAACGATGTCGGAGATTATCGTCGCCGACCCCGAGAATAGTGAGATCGTGCTGCGGATCGACTCGCTTGCTATGGTCGCGGCGCCATTTCATCCGCCTCAGATCGACGTTAGGCAGTTCGCTGGGGAAGTCCGCATCGGTGAAGACACAGTTACGGCGCCAGAGTTCGTCCTGAACCTTCCGCAAACGCGCACGACAGGATCGTTCCGCTACCACCTCGCCACGGGCGATATGTTCGGCACGCTGAAAGCCGACACGCTGGCCCTGCGCGACATCCGCGCATTGTACCCCGTGCTGCCGGACAGCGGCGGCGGTCGGATGACCATGACGCTTGCGGTTCGTGACACCGGTGTGAGTGAATACGCATTCACTGATACCGACTTGCGTCTTGCCGGCGCGACGCTCCGCGGGCAGCTCGGCCTCGTCGTCGACGAAGATTTCACAGCCCTGCGCGACACCGATCTACAGTTTGCACAGCTCCCGACCCGACTGATCGAGGAGCTTGCTCCCGGCGCGGAGTTTCCCGTTCCCGCGCACCTGACGGGCCGCGCTCGCATCGAAGGCCAACCGTCGGGCATGCGTGTCGATGCCGACGCGACGTACGATCCGCTCAAGCATCCGGCATTCCGCATCCTTGCTCGAGGCGGGCTCGCGTTCGAAAACGGTCTCACAATGAATCGGCTGTACGTGCGAGGCGACCGAGTGCCCGTCGCGGTACTCAAAGATTTGGGAGTCGATCTTCCTATAGGTGGTGTCCTGAACGCGAACGCGACGCTGAGCGGTACGACCGCATCGCGTCTGCGCGGCCCCTACAACCTCGTGCATAACGAGAACGGGAACGTCTCCCGGATTTCCGGAACTGCGGCCGTAGCGCTGAGACAGGGACCCCGCATGGATGTTACGATGCGGCTCCAACCAGTTTCGCTGGAGCTGGCTCAGCGTTTCGTCGAGAAGACCGACATCCGCGGCGAAGTCACCGGAAGCGGACGCCTGCAGGGAACGCCGCGCGATCTTGGGGTCATCCTGGACCTCAACCTGCCCGACACGGGCTTCATGCACGTCGAAGGGACGCTGCGCAGACCTAACGACAACGTGCCCGTCTATTCGGCGACGCTCACGATGCGTGACGTGGACGTAAGTAGCGTCGTTGCCAGGTTTCCGCAAACCACCGTCGAGGGTGTCACGTCGTTCGAAGGTCGCGGGAGCACGCTTCCAACGCTCGATGCGCGGCTCAATGCAAACCTGAAGATCCTAACGGTAGACAGCGCAGAGTTCCGCGATGTCATCGTGGTAGCCGCGGCGAACAATGGGGAGCTGAAGCTCGACACGCTGCATGCAAACGCCCCGTTCGGATTCGCGAGCGCGGCTGGTACGTTCGGCCTAACGGCCGAGCGCCAAGGCTCGCTGAAATACCGCACCGAGGTTACCGACGTCTCGGGTCTGCGCCGCTGGATCGGCGCTGTAGATACGAGCACGGTGGAAGCACGTCCGCTCATCGGCGCACGGTTGCAACGTGCGCGGCAATACGCCGACTCGGTGCGCCGAGCCATGCGGGCGCACGCGGATCCTGCAGCTGAGTTGGCGGCTTCGATGCAGCAGCGGCCAGAAAGACCTGCGCCGCGCGTTGTTGCCGACGTGCCGCCGATACGGCGGGACTCGCTTGCTGGATCGCTCGCTGTGTCGGGCGATGCGCAAGGAAACGTGAAACGATTCACTCTCAATGCGCGCGCCGAAACTCCAGGGCTCGTGTGGAGCGGCAATCTTTTCGGCGCGGGCAGCGTAACGGCGAAGTGGACTGACGTCGGAACGCCTAACAACAAGCTCGAGGCGCAAGGCGGCGTCGATTCACTGCGCATGTTTGGTTTCGCGTTCGACAGCACGCGATTCCGCGGGACATATGCAAATGGGCAGGGGGACGCAGCCGTGACGATCTTCCCCGGCGATACGGCAGAATATCGCGTCGAAGGTACGTACGCGCTGCACGCCGATCACGGAGAGGTCCACCTTCGCAATGTTCAGCTACAGTTTGATTCGACAGCCTGGGCCACCACACGCGAGAGCACGATCGCCTGGCGTGGCCGTGGCCTGACGATCGATTCGCTGGAGTTGCGTGACCGTGCCGGCCGCGGCGGCGGTCGCATCTTCATCAATGGTGAGCTGCCTGACGTCGACCCCGGGCGCATCGAAGTCGCGGTCGACAGTCTCCGCATGGCGCCGTGGCTCACTCTGCTCCAGAGCGATGTGAACGCAGACGGCATCCTGACGTTCACGAGCATGATTGAGGGGACACGCACCGCACCCCGCATCAACGCGAACCTCGTGCTGACAGATCCGCGCTACAGAGGCGCCGAGTTTCCCGAAGTCCACACGCGGCTCACCTACGCCGACCGCGCGCTCGACATCGACGGCAGTATGCGTCGAACCAACGATGGCGAGCTGGCACACATAACAGGTAAGCTGCCGATCGACCTCTCATTGGGCGATTCCGTGAAGACACGTCTGCTCGACGCGCCGATCGCCCTAACGATCGAGGGGGACAGCATCCCGCTCTCACCGCTGACGGAATTCACAACGCAGGTGACGGCGCTCGACGGCAAAGCGTTTGGCCGGATCGCCATTAACGGGACGTGGTCCAAGCCGCGCCTCGCGGGCGACCTTGGCATCGAAGCAAGGCGAGCCGACATCGCCGCAACGGGTGTGACAATCAATAGTATAGCCGGCCACCTGCGTACCAGCGGCGATACCCTCGTCATTGACTCACTCAAAGGGCACCAGATTGGGCCGATGAGCGTCGGTGGCACCGTCGTTCTCACCCAGCTCGATCACCCCGTGTTAGGCCTAACGTTCGAGGCTTCACGCGCCCGGCTGCTGCATGACGGACGCGGCTCGCTCGTCGGAGACGTCAACGTCCGCATCAATGGACCGCTCGACACGCTGACAGTCACCGGGTCGGCGATCATGCGGCACGGCGTCGTGTACATGCCGGACCCTGAGCGGAAGAACATCATTAATACAGAAGACCCGGTCATCTTCGCGGTCATAGATACTGCTTTGGCGCGTGAGCTCGACATCGCGCCGCCGTCGGCGATGCTGCGCAACATGACGCTGGACGTCGATCTCGAAGTCCGGCGCGGTGTGTTCGCGCGCTCGCCTGACGCGAATATCGAGATCTACGGCAACATCGACCTTGAAATGAATCGAAGCACCAATGGAAAGGTCGCTGTTACCGGCGCTCTCTTCACGGATTACGGCGACTACACGTTCCTGGGCAAGCGATTCGACGTGTCGCGTGGATCCGCGCGCTTTACAGGCGAGCCCGATCCCAATCCTGCCCTGCAGGTAATGGCGACACATGAAGTTCGTCAGGCGGGGCGGCCACCTCTGGAGATCCGTGTGGTGATTGGCGGAACGATGCGCCGGCCGACGCTGTCGCTGGAGAGCGATGCGCAGCCGACGCTCTCGCAATCCGACCTGATCGCGTTTCTTGCCTTCGGGCAATCGAGCTCCTCCCTGCTGCAGTTCGCGGGTACGGGTTTGGAAGGTGGCGGCGCACAGGGATCGTCCCTCGCCGGAAGCGTGGGTGCCCTCGCTCGACGGCAGCTCGCCAGTATCGCGATGGGGGCAATGATCGAATCCGCCAAGAGCGACCTCGCGTCCGCGACGCGCGCCGACGTCCTCAACATCACGCCGGCAGAGTTGCCCGCGGACGTCTCGTTAGGTTCGCTCCAGACGATCCTGCGCGGTACGGAGATCGAGATCGGCAAATACGCCGATCGGCACACTTTCGTCCTGGGCCGCGTACGGCCCTCGATGGCAATACCGGGCGCGTTGGTCGAACGCCGCATCGGGCAGCAGTACACAATCCGCGGGACCTTCGAGACACGGCTACAGCCGCAACGGCCGTCGCTGAGCGCTGGCCTCACGCCCAAGACCGTTCAGGTGCTCGGCGCCCTCTTCGCCTGGAAGCTGGCCTGGTGAGTCCCGAGCGCCCCGCGTCTGGCGCTCGCAGCATTGTGATACTAGACTGGCCGCCGTTAGGCACCTCGAGGAGGGACGGTGGCGAGCATCCGCGAGCGGTTAGCGGCTAAACGGTCGGTCGAAAAATCGGGGTTCCGCTGGCGCGCGGGAGATGTCACGCGTCTGGAGCAGTTCAGCGACGCGGTGTTTGCCTTCGCGCTGGCCTTGCTCGTCGTCGCAAACGAGATCCCCAAGCAGGGTGGTGAGCTCCTCGCGACACTCGCACAGTTTCCGGCCTTCGTCGCGACGTTCGCGACGTTCGTGTGGATCTGGTATTACCACTACCTCTACTTCCGGCGCTACGGGTTTTTGGATGCCTTCACCACCTTCCTCAACGCCACGCTGCTCCTCCTGATCCTCTTCTTCGTGTTTCCGCTGCGCTTCATCATGGGTGCGTTGCTGGATGGCTTCATGGGGCGGGGCTGGGCCTTTACGTTCGCTCAGGGGCGCACGCTGATGATCGTATACTCGTTAGGGTTCGCCGCCGTCTTCGCGATGTTCGCGCTGCTGTATCGGCACGCGTTGCATCTGCGCACTGAGCTCGAGCTCGATGAGCTGGAGACCGTGATTACGCGCAGCAGCATGACGGCGAACCTTCTGCTCATGGGCCTCGGACTCGTGTCTGCGAGTGTCGCATGGATTGGACCCTGGTGGTCGACTCCAGCCGCCGGGATGATTTATGGAATGACCGGGCCACTCATGTGGTGGCACGCGCGCAGAACGGCGCGCGCGACGGCTACAGTCCGCCAGCGCGTTGCCGTGGTGGAGCAAACTCCAGAGGCCGCCTAACGAGACCGTTTCGGCGGAGTGATCACGAACTGGCTGCTTTACGACGCGGTTTGCTGAGACTCTCTAAACGGAAACGGCGCTTGGTCAGGAGAGGCTGCCAGAGATCTCCCAGCTTCTTGACACGCTGCGGCACGTTATCGATGCGAAAGTCTTCGATCGCAAAGCCGCGTTCGACTTCTTTCCAGGTGACAGGTGTCGAAACAGGGGCGTGCGGCTTGGGCCGCGGCGAATACACCGAAGCGAGTGTGCGCCCCCATGCGTTTTGATTGTAGTCGACAAGCACACGCCCACGTGGCCGCTTCGCGACGCGATACTCCGCGGTCAAGAGATCGGGCTTGAGCCGGGCGAGGGCCTGCGCGAACTCTTTTGCGATCGCCCACACGTCTTTTTGTGTCGGTCCACGCTGAATCGCGACATACACGTGCACGCCCTTCGACCCCGTTGTTTTGACGAGTGGCGACATGCCTAACGCTTCGAGGCCGTTGCGAACGACGAGCGCGGCTTCGAGAACGTTGTCGAACGTGGCGCCAGGCACTGGATCGAGATCGAAGTGGATGTAGTCGGGACGATCGGTGTCGTCACAACGCGCATACCACGGATTCAAGTCGATGCAGCCGAGGTTGACGACCCAGAGCAGTGCGGCAAGATCCTGAATCATCGGGAAGTCGATGACGTTTCCGGAGTCGTGTTCGATCGCGCACGTCTTGATCCATTCCGGCCGCGGCGAAGGCGCGCGTTTCATGAAGAAGAATTCGCCCTCGGCCCCGTTTGGGTAGCGTTTCATGACCATCGCCCGATCTTCGAGGTGCGGCAGCAGGACTTTCGAAACGTCGGCGTAGTACTTCAGCAGATCGCCTTTCGTTATGCCGTCGTCCGACCAGAAGATTTTGTCGAGGTTGGTGAGTTTGACCCGCTGCCCGGCCACCATCACTTCGACATCATGTTTTTCGCGCGGGATCTTCATGTCTTGTCAGCCGCGGACACGTACACGTCATTTGAACTTCGCGATGATTGGCCGAGTTTTCGCGCTAAATCTGGTCTATCCGGATGGTGTTACCAGTTGCCGTTCCCCTGCGCAGGGGCGCGAGCTTTGGCGGCCGTGCGCCGTGACGCACTGCGCGAATGACAGGCACGTACTGCAGCTCCCGTTTCGCTGTGACGCACCGCAACATGAGGCCACCGCGGCTCATGTCCCCGCGTCCAACGAAATCGATTGGGAATACCAGGCGCTCTCCGAAAACCTTGAGTAGCGGGTCCACATACTTTCCCGTTGCGATGCTGCCTAGCAGCACGATTTGGCTGTCCGGTGAGATGGACTCGTTCAAAGCCTTTGCATGCGCACGCAGTGGACGCCGAAACCGCGAGTCACCGTCACCGATGTCCACGCGCGAGAAGGACTTGAGGTCCGTGCGGCTGACTCGCGCTTCCGGCGCGACCAAGCCGCGGCGAGTTGTGATGATCAGCACGGGCGGCACGCCTTCGGGCGATCGCGCAAACGCGGTGGCGTAGGCCAACTTCCCACGGAAATACAATCCGCTGAGAAAGCTGAAAACCTCACCCAGCGGCGCCCCTTCCGGCCGCCCCAATGCCTGAGCCAGCGGGAACGTCGCTTCCCGACGGAAGAGCAACTTGCCGCGCTCGCCATCGAGGCGAGCTGGCGACAGAATAAAGACCTGATTCGGCATACTGGACGACCTACATACTAACTCTTAGCTCTTAGTCGTTAGCTCTTAGTCGTTAGCTCTTAGTTTCAGACCTCAGACCTCAGACCTGTAGTAATGAAAAACTATCGCAGCGCAGACATCAGAAATGTGGCTGTAGTTGGCCACGGGGCGAGCGGCAAGACAACTCTCGTTGACGCTCTCGCCTTCGTGGCCGGAACCAGCAAACGACACGGGCACATCAAGGACGGCACGACGCTCACCGACTACGCCCCTGAAGAAATCGAGCGGGGCTATTCCATCAATCTGGGTGTCGCGTACGCGGAGTGGATGGACTCCAAGATCAACCTCATAGACGCACCGGGCTATCTCGACTTCCATGGCGAGGCGATCGCCGGACTGGAAGCCGCCGACGGCGTGTTGCTCTGCGTAAGCGCCAACAGCGGCGTCGAAGTCGGTACGGAGAAGATGTTCCGCGCCGCTGTGCGTCGGCGCGATCCCGTGCTCTTCGTCGCGACGCTCATGGACAAGGAGCACGCGAACTTCGATCGCACATATCAGCAGATCAAATCGCGCCTAACGAACAAGGTGATCCCTGTCGAAGTACCCATCGGCGCGGGCGCCGGCTTCAAGGGGATCATGAACCTCTTCGCCCGCAAAGCCTACATGTACAAGCAGGGGACGAAGACGGGCGAATACCAGGAAGTCGACATCCCGGACGACGAGCAGGCGACCTTCGATCGCTACTACAACGAGCTGATCGAAGCCATCTCCGCCACCGACGATTCACTCCTCGAGCGGTACCTGGAAGGCAACGAGATCGGCCGCGACGAAGCGATTCACGGTATGAAAGAAGCAATGAAGCGGGGGGACCTCTTCCCCCTCTTCTGCGTATCGGCCGAGCTGACGTACGGGATCGGGGCGCTGCTCACGGAGGTCGTGCAGTTGATGCCCTCTGCGTACGAGATGGAAGAGATCCACGCGTTCAAGGGCGCCGTCGGCAACACCACCGTGGAAATTCATGCGCTCGACGATAAACCCCTTGTCGTGCAGGTCTTCAAGACCTACGCGGAGCCGCACATCGGCGACGTGAGCTTCTTCCGGATCTTCCAGGGGGTCATGACGAACGGGCAGGAAGTGTACAACGCGACGCGCGACGGCGCGGAGAAGGTGAACCACCTCTCGATCCCGTTAGGCAAGGAGCGCATCGAAGTGCCGATGCTGCACGCCGGGGATATCGGTTGCGTGGCGAAGTTGCGCAATACGCACACGAACGACACGATCTCCACGAAGGATTTTCCAGTCAGGTTGCCGCTGATCAAGTTCCCCGAGCCGATCGTTTCGTTCGCGGTACGCGCCACGACGCGGCACGACGAAGAAAAGCTGCAGATCGGCCTGCATCGGCTCCATGACGAAGACCCCACCTTCGAGACGCATTACAACCCCGAAACGCACGAGACGATCATCTCCGGCGTGGGAGAGCGGCACATCGAAATCGCGATGTCGCGCCTCAAGCGGAAGTTTGGGGTGAGCGTCGAGCTTTCGAAGCCTAAGGTCGCCTATCGCGAAACGATTCTGGGAAAGGGCGAAGGGCAGGGACGCCACAAGAAACAAACCGGCGGTCGCGGTCAGTTCGGCGATTGCTGGATCCGGATGAAGCCGCGTCCCCGCGGAGCAGGATACGAATTCAAGGATGAAATCGTCGGCGGATCCATTCCGTCGAAGTTCATCCCGGCCGTGGACAAGGGGATTCAGGAAGCGTCGACGCGTGGCATTCTCGCGGGGTGCCCTCTCGTGGATTTCGAGGTCGAGCTTTTCGACGGGTCGTACCACTCGGTCGACTCGAATGAAATGTCATTCAAGCTCGCCGGCATTCAGGCGTTCAAGCAGGTCGCACCGAAGTGCAAGCCGGTGCTCCTTGAACCGATCGATGAAGTCACGATCTCGACGCCTGACGAATACCTCGGCGACGTCATGGGGAACGTGTCCTCGCGGCGCGGAAGTATCCTTGGTACCGACTCGTCAGGCGATGGCAACGGCTCCACAGTTCGTGCGTTGATGCCCCAAGCGGAATTGCACTTGTACGCAACGGAGCTCAACTCGATGACACATGGGCGCGGCGGCTTCGCGCGCAAGTTCCATCGTTACGAGCAGATGCCTCCGGAAGCGGCGCACAAGGTCATCGACGAGTACGCCAAACAGAAGAAAGACGTCGAAGATGAAGACTAATACCTAGGGGTTGGGGGTTGGGGGTTAGGGGTTAGCCTAGTGCCGAGTGATGTCCCGCCTGGGTTGGAGTGGGGAGACGGCAGCTCGCGTTAGGCTAACCCCCAACCCCGAACCCCTGACCCCTCGTACGATGACTGTCGCCTGTCCCACGGCGTAGAAGGCGTCCGTTGCCGCATCGCGGCCGATTTGCAGGAGGAATCGATCCGTGGGAGTGGGCAGCTGCGTCCACGCGACGCCGTCGAAATGCAGGATGACCCCTTCTTCTCCGACGGCGTACATGTCGGTGGGGCCGGAACCGCCGACCGCGCGCAACATCAGGTCGGTCGGTGCCGCCATGGAGTACCAGCGCACGCCATCGTAGCGGATGATTGTGCCGCTATCGCCCACGGCGACCAGGTCGTTAGGCGCCGAGCCCCAGATGCCGCGCAGCAGCTGCCGAGTCGGAGTCGGCATCGTGCGCCAGGACCCGCCGTCGAAACGGATCACGGTGCCGGAGTCACCCACGGCATAAACGTCGTTAGGTGCGAGCCCCCACACGTGCCTGTAAAACACCGAGGTCGGACTCGTCATCAAACCGAAGCCGGCGGGCGTGGCCGCGAGGATCGTCCCCCGCTCGCCGACGACGAACCCCAGATCCGGCCCCGCGTACCATACGGAGCGCAGTAGCACCGTCCGCGGACTCGTCGCGAACGTCCACTGGGCGCCATCGTAGCGCAAGATGGTGCCGGTATCGCCCACCGCGACGAGCCGTGACGACGCGCTGCCGAAGATTCCATACAATGGATGCGCAGGCGGAACGTCCATCCGGTTCCACGTGGCCCCCTGGCGGCGCATGACAGTCCCCGCGTCCCCGCTAGCGAACACGCCGCCCTCGCCGGCCCATACAGCGATCATAGTCGGCGCGGTGATTTGCACAGCCCACGTATCGCGGGCGCCCTGTATGACGGTGCCATTCCACGCGGCGATGATCAGAGAGTTCGCCGATCGCCCCGCGATCGCGCGGAGATTTTCGCCGGTGCGTGGATTGGCGACGTGTTGCCACGAGTTGCCATCGTAGCGCACGATTGCGCCGCGATTGCCAACGGCGTAGACGTCGTTCGGCCCGGTCCCCCACACCGCGAACAAGTGTTTGGTCGTGCCTGACGGGAAGGTCCGCCACGAACTGCCGTCGTAGCGCATTACCAGCCCATCGAGTCCCACGACCCACACGTCGTTAGGCGACGTCCCCCATACGCCAAAGAGCG
>DATFBW010000166.1:0-8399 GCA_035253645.1 Gemmatimonadaceae bacterium
GAGCCGCTGATGCGTCGCGCGCTCGACGTCGCGCGCGCGACGTACGGGACGGATCACCCCGAATACGCCATGCGGCTCGTGGATCTGGCCGCCGTATGGAAACAGCAGGGGAAACTCGCGCCGGCGGAATCGCTGTTTCGCCAAGCGTTGAGCATTCAACGACGCAGGTTAGGCGAGACCAGTGGCGCCGTCAGCCTAACGCTCACGAACCTCGCCTTTGCCGTGGACGACCAGGGACGCTATGCCGAGGCGGAGTCGCTCTATCGTGCGGCACTCGCGATTGACCTTAAGAACCTTGGTCCCGATCACCTGGATGTGGCTGCAAATCTGTACAACGTGGGTTTTATGCTCGTCAACAGAGTGCTCAACTACAAGGCAGCCGATTCTGCACTGCGCGCAGCGCTGGCAATCCGCCGACGCCACCTCGATGCGGATCACCCGCACGTTCTAGCGTCCGTGCACAGCCTCGGCATCCTGTTTGAGTTGGCCGGCGACCAGGCAGCGGCCGAGTCGACCTTTCGCGAAGTGCTGGCGGTGCGTCGACGCATCTATCCCAATGGACATCCGGACGTCGCGCTAACGCTGCATGAGTTAGGTGGAGTGATGCGCACCGCCGGGCGATACGAAGAATCGGAATCGTTCCTCACCGAGGCAGTCGATATGCGACGCCGCATTTATGGGCCGGCCCATGAAATCACGTTGCAATCGTTGAACGACTTGGCGGTCACGCAGTACATGCAGAGCAGATTCGAGGCAGCCGAGCAATCGTTCCGACAAATCGCGCAGGGTTGGGAGACAGTACATGGACCGACGCACAATTACACACTACTGGCGAACAACAACCTGGCCGCCGTGATGTCGGAGCAGGGTAAGTACTCCGACGCAGAGCAGGTTTTCCGGCGAAACATTCAGGAGCGCATCAAACAGTCGGGCGATTCGGGCGAAGTCGTTGGACCGCCGTTGCGCAACCTGGGCATCCTGTTGCACCGCACGGGTCGCCTGGCAGAAGCAGAGCACACGCTGCGCAGGGCACTCTCGATTTATCGCCTAACGCTTCCTGCCGGACATCTGCGCATCGCGGAGGCTCTCACAGCGTTGGGCAAGGTCCTTACTGACCGTGGCCGTCCGGCTGCCGCGGACACGCTCTTGCGCGAAGCTCTCGAGATACGTGAAAAACAGATGGGAAACGCACATGAGCGCACAGCCGAAACCCGTCAAGCGCTTGGCCTGGCCCTCGCTGCACTGGGCCGCCCCGCAGAAGCGGAATCATTGCTCCTGGCAGCCAATCGCGCGTACACGGCAAACCGCTGGGCGCGAGCCCAGTTGCGCGAGAACCGGCGCCGCTTGCGCGCGTTCTATCAGGCGTGGGGCAAGCCTAACGAAGCGGCTAAATATAGGGACTAGGCCTGAGCTCGGAGCACGGAGCGCCCAGCTGCCTCGCACCTCGCATCTCGCATCTCGCACCTAGCGTGGCCCGTTAAGGCCACGCTCTCCGTTTAACAGCATGAGCACCAATTCAGCTTCAACTAACGGCTCGGGCTCGACGCTTGGCTGGCTCGCGGATGGGGTCTCTTCGGTAGCTACCGGGATTTCCAGCAATGGCTGGATCGTCGGATACGCGGAGTATTCGGATGCGCCTCATCGCCATGCCTTCCTGGCGTCGATATTCGGCGGCATGCAGGACCTCGGACCGCTCGCGACGGATTATATGGCGGCGGATATCAGCGCTCGGAAGCGGATCGTCGGAACCATTTTCCCGGAATTCAGGTCGGGGGCTGAAAATCTGGCCTGGACGTGGAAGGACGGCACGTTCGGCTACCTCCCCACGCCTCAATCGTTAGGCAGCGTCGCAGAGGCTGTGAACACGTGCGGCACGGTTGTCGGACATACCTGGGATCCGAACGCTCAAGTATCCAGGGCAGTCCGCTGGATACGCCGGGCCTGCGACCCGTAGGCAGCTGCGGCAAGGCGTGGGGAGCTCCTGCGTAACGGCTGAGCGCTCAAGGGCGTAGGATGCGCACGAGGATGATACCCAGCATCAGCGCGAGCGCGATCCAGAGCAGATTCGTCATCGGCGATCGCTCGGCCCGGGTCTCTTGCGTTAGGCGAACACCGAGCACATCACACGCCGCCGCATAATCTTCATCGCGTACCCAGACCGATGGGTGCGAATTTGGCCCGATCGGCAGTGACGCCATGTGTTCACCCTGGATCATTGCCTCGATCCCGGCGTTCTCGAGCGCGGCGGCAGCGACATGCGCTTCCGCGGCGTTCGACGTGTGCATCACTCGTTTCACATCTACCTCGCGAGTGGAATGGTGCCGCCCGGTCGCCAGGCATTCATCCGTTTCCCCTCAGCCATAACGCGTTCGATATCGGCGGCACGTTTCGGAACGCTGGCGGAGAGGTTCTCATGACCGGATTCCGTGACCAGGATCATGTCCTCGATCATGATCGCGATGTTTTTCTCCGGGATGTAAATCTTGGGCTCGATCGTGAAGACCATCCCTGGCTGCAGGGGCATGGAGTAGTCGCGGCTATCCTGCACCTCCAGCCCGATATGATGCCCCAGGTCGCGCACACCTCTGCCTAACGGCGAGTAACGCACGATGCCGGCGTCGCGCGCAAGGTAATGCGTAGGCGACGGCATGATGCCCCACGCGCGGTCGGCACCCATGCGCGCGATGTCCTCGAAGGGCTCGAGTCCATGTTTGCGAAAGACTTGCGCCGCCACCTTGATGACGTCCAGCATCGTGACGCCAGGCCTGATTGCCGCGATCGCGGCTTCCTGCGCTTCGAGGACGATATCGTAGTATTTGCGTTGTTCCGCCGTGAAGCGGCCCGATGCCGGCCACGTGCGGCAGATGTCCGCTGCATACATGCGATACTCGGCGGCCCCGTAGTCCACGAAGACGAGATCCCCCGGGCGCATGACGCGATCAACCGCGTTGTAATTCTCGCGCAACAGGGAAAAGAACGTGAGCGCGTTCTCCCCCGAAGAGACGATGGGCGGAAACGCGGGGCGCGGCGATCCGTTGCGCTTCCAGATGTATTCCATGAGACCGGCGAGCTCGAGATCGTTCATTCCGGGACGTACCGCCCGCAGGCCCTCGAGCATGCCTAACGCGGAAATCTCGGCGGCGCGGCGGAGCGCGGCGACCTCATGCTGGTCCTTGATGAGGCGCAAACGCTGAACCGCCGGCGTCACGTCTTTGAGCTGTGCGTTAGGCAGCGCTGTCGCGAGCGCCGCGGCGAACTGCGCCGCCACCGAGCGTGGCAGCGTCATCCCTGGAGGGGCGTATCCGTCGGCGCCTAACGCGGTGTACACGAGGCGCGCGTCGCCGATCAACTCGCGGAGTCGCGGAAGCAGCGAATCGATCGGATGTGTCGCGTCCGCGCCCGTCGCCGTGCGCGCGCCGGCGCCCGGAGCCAGACGCCGGCGCGGACGGTTCCACACAGCGCGCCGAAACCCTTCGTCGAGAGCCGGGAATTGGCCGCCCGCAAACTGAAACGTGTCCGGAAGGAAGAGAATTGTTCGCGCGTCCCTGGCACCGCGAGGCGGGAGCACCACCACAACCGCGTACGGCGACTCGACTCCCGTTAGGTACCAGAAATTTGGATCCTGCCTGTTGTTGTCGTCTGCGCCAGCGACTTGGCGACCTGCGAGCACGACAGGAGCGTTCAGTTCACGGATGAGCTTGGCCCGCCGGTTCGCATACACGGTCTGGGGAAAGGCGACATCGCTTTGTCCCGGCAGGCTTTGCGAGCAAGCGAGCGCTAGCACAGCGGCGAAGAAGCGATTCAACGGGTGCATTGGTTTTCGCCAGAGTTGATTCGTTATGGCAGCGTGCTCAGATTCGCTAATGTGAGTGAAATCAGCCAGAGACCAGGTAGCGTCAGTTCTGTCGCCAAGGCGCTGGATCGGGCCATCGCGGCGGCGGAGCGTCTGGCCGCGCAGCCGGCGTCGGGCCCTAACGCGGCTAACTATGAATCGTTGCTGGAGCAGCTGCGTGCCCTGCGCGTGCGAGCTGCCAGCGGCGAGACGATAACGACCGACGAGTTGGGTGGGATCGTGCGCGTCGTGTCGGATTGGGTACCGGATGAACAGTTTGGCTTGATCGGCCAGCTTGGGAGCGTCGTGCGCGCCACGCAGCGGAGCGGAGGACGCCGCAAAAGGTCCACGCGTTAGGCGCCCTTAAACGGACCAGGTGAGAGCTTTGAAACCAAAGCTGTGAGTTGACAGCTCTGGGTTTTTGAGCTGTCAGCTGATGATCTCTTAGCTGGCAACTGACGGCTTTGGTTCAATCTGCGTCAGTTCCCGGTTCGGCGTCGATTCTTGGCAGCCGTCGTCGGGTACGCAACATCAGGTGGCGGATCTCCACGCGGCCAGTCGCGTTCCTTCGTCCTGAAATCCGGGCGCGGCTTCTTATTGATGTACGTCGCGAGATCGTACGCTTCCTGCGCCGACAGTGTGCGCGGAGCGTTTTGCGGCATCACTTCCTTGATGAACGCCGCCGCGGTGCGCACGCGCGCCATCCCGGCCCCGATGTTGTACGACTGCGGCCCCCAGACCGGCGGCGCCGCGTTTGTGCCCTGACCATTTACGCCGTGACAGACGGCGCATTTGGCGGCGAACAGCGTGCGGCCACGCGCCTCGTCTCCCTGCACCGGTGGAACGGGAGGGAGGCCCTGCCCCACAACCTCCGCACCTTGGGGATAGCCTAACGAGAGGAACGCGAAGTAATTGATCATGTCGCGCATGTCTCGGCTCTCCGGCAGGAGCGGCCGGCCGTTCAGGCTGCGCTTGAAGCAATCGTTGATGCGATCTTCGATGATCTGCACATAGCCGCTGCGCGCTCGATACTGGGGGAAACGCGCGTACACACCAACCCATGGCATGGCGTTCGCCTGCGTCCCGTCCTGCGCGTGGCAGCTCGTGCAATTGAGTCTGTTCCCCACGTGCGATCGGAGCGAATCGCGGGTGTAGCGCAGCAACGCGCGGCCGCGCCGAATCGATCGCAGCATGACGCTGTCCGTCACCTCCGACTCGAGCGGAACACGAAACGCCACGCGCCGCACGTAGGCCGGCGTGGGAAGTGTCGCGTTGTCGAACTCGCTGGCCGCACTCGACGTATCCGTAGCGAAGCGCGGGTCATGCCGCTCCACAGCGCAAGCCGAAAGCGCCAGAAGCAGGGATGTTCGCAAGTAATTGCGTCCGATGGTCATAGTCCGAAAGCCCGTCCGTGTCCTACCTTATCGGCTCTCGCAAGCCGTGGCAACTGACTTCGATGCGGATCGCCATCGTCCAGGGGGACATCACCGCGTGTGACGTGGACGCTATCGTCAACGCAGCAAACACGTCGCTTCTTGGTGGCGGGGGTGTCGACGGCGCCATCCATCGCGCGGCAGGACCGGAGCTGCTGGCCGAGTGTCGCACGTTAGGCGGTTGCCCGACCGGCAGCGCCAAGATCACCAAGGGCTATCGGCTCGTGGCACGGCACGTCATTCATGCAGTGGGGCCGGTGTGGCAAGGCGGTGAGGCGCAGGAGGCCGCATTGCTCGCGGGCGCGTATCGGACGGCGCTTCAGCTCGCGCGAGATCATGGGCTCGCGACGATCGCGTTTCCGGCCATCAGCTGCGGGGCCTATGGGTATCCGGTCGATCAGGCGGCGAAGATCGCGCTTGAGACGGTCACCGCCTTTCTTCGCGCGGAGCCACGGATCCAGCAGGTTTACCATGTTTGCTTCGGATACTCGGTGTTCGATGAATACCAGCGAGCGTGGGAGCAACTGCCTAACAAGCTTCAGCTGTGAGCTTTGAAACCAAAGCTCACAGCTGTGGTTGCAGTTTAGAGCTGGTAGAGGTACGAGAGTTTGACGAATATGCCGTCGTCGCGCCGCGTCAGATCTCGTAAGCGCATGGGCGCCGCCCCAACATCCGTCGCTCCGTAGCCCGCAAAGAAGACCGTCCCCGGCGTGGGCTGCCACGAGAACAGCCAATCCACGCGTAGCGCGTTGTTGGACTGACTCGTTAGGCGCACGTATGCGCCGTCCGCCTGACGAAACAGCAGCGCACCGTTCGTGCGCGTGTCGTCCCGCAGATCGTCATGCCAGTCCGAATCGTATTGGCCAACCACCCGCACGAAGATCGAGCGCGTCGCCTGATACTCCGCCTTGAGCCGCGGAATACGCCGCAGCCCCACCGTGGTATGATCGCGCCGGTTGTACTCCTGATGCTGATACTGGGCATCGAGGCGCAACTGGTCGGTAGGACGCCACGTGACCTGCGCTGTCCCGATCGCGATATCGGCCGTCGCCCACTCGAAGAAGTTCTCGTCCCGGCCGAAGATGTAAAACAGGTTTGCGCTGAACCGCTCGAACTCCGGTGTATCCAGCCGAAATACCCAGTCCACGTTGTAAAGCCGCGGAGTGCCCGTGAATGGGATCGTGTCTACGCGCGCGGCCGTGCGTCGCTCGACGTAATAGTTCCTGTAAAGGCCAGGATCGTAGCCGAACGACTCGAGAAAGAGTGACATGCCGGCCGACCAGCCGCCTTTGAACAAGAAGTTTTCGTTGAAGTGCAGCTTGCGGTCCTGCGCCGCACGGCCGTCCAGGAAGGCGTCATATACCCACGTGCCGTCCAGCGCCACGCCTGACGTAAAGGACTGGATGAACGCGTCCTTCGAACCGAACAAGCTCACGAACTGATCGAAGCGACCGCCGACGATGCCACGCCGCCCGATGAATCCTGCATCGGCCCGAAACGCCGAGTCGATCCCATTGAGCCGGTACGTCATCGTTAGGCGCCGGCCACGCCGCTGCGCCGTGAGGTTCCAGATCGGCGCGTTGAACGCGGTGCCGCGTAACTGCGTCCAGCTGTGCGCGTATTGAAAGGCAGCGGAATACAGTTCCTTGAACACCAGCCGCCCGTCCAGCCCAGCCACGCGATTGTAATCGCTCCCGTCCATACGATCGGTATAGACGAGCCCCATCCGCGACTGGGAGCCGAGGTCGCGCGAGAGCCGCAGCACGTTGTAGCGCGGCCGCTCGTTAGGTTCCAGGGCGCGCGACTGGCGCTTGTCGTCCATGGCCGACAGCAACGCCAGGTTCGTCCCCAACGCCTTGCCGGTCAGCTTCACGGCGACATCCGGCTGCGCGATGCGCCGCGTATAAATCAGGTTGTTCTGAACCTGAAAATTGGAGATCCCTTCCAGAAAGAACGGACGCCGCTCAGGGAAGAAGACCGCCGACCGCGGATCGAACTGCAATGCGCCAACGTCCGCCTCGACCTGCGAGAAATCCGGATTGACTGTGCCATTGAGCACCAGGTTGTTCGTCACTCCGTATTTGAGGTTGAGCCCATAATCCGGACCGTCGCGCACATCGGCGCACGTGCCCGTCGCGCAGTCGCGGCCCGACTTGTACACAACGCTAGGGATCGTCTCGAAGACGATGCCGCGCGTCATCCCCTGCAGGCCTTTGAGCTGGCCGGACTGGGCGAGGAACGACGCCGCGCCCCGGCGCGCCGGCGCCCAACTGTCTTCGGCACCCAGCCGCTGGACCTGCCTAACGACGTGTAGCCCCCAATCCTGCGCATCTTTGGCCTGATACCGCAGGCTCTTGAAGGGGATGCGCACCTCCACCTCATAACCGTATTCGGTGAGTCTCCCTTTCGATTCGAAGACGTAATTGGCGCTCAGATCGGCCGGATCGCGCGGCGAGCCCTGGCTGCCAAGTGTCCCGCCACCCGACGTCCCCTGGCCTTCCGTGATACTGCCGTCCGCCTGAACGCCTAACGGGTTGACCGCGAACACCAGCGCCTGACGACGATCGTTGAACGTGCTGAGCAGGATCTGCACGTTGTCCTCGGCCTGAATCTTGTCGCGCTCGGCGAGTGTCGCGTTCACGGTTCCGGCCGGGGCGAACGCTCGGATGCCGAAGTAGATCGCCGTTGGTGAATACCACACCAGCACTTCTGTGCTGTCGGTCGCGGCACGCGCGTCGACTGGAGAGAATTGGGAGAATCCGGTCAGAAGAGAGGCGACCGACCAGACGCTTTCGGAAAGGGCGCCGTCGATTGTGGCTGTCGTATCGACGCGTCGCACGGCGACGTCCAAACGCGGTATGCGTCCGTGATAAACGCGCGACGCGCCGTCCTGGGCGACTGCCAACTGCAAGAAAAGGAGGGTTTGAGCCAGCATCGGCGCCGCCGTGAGAGCGAAGGACAAATAAAGCGGGGCCGCCCCGAAAGGACGACCCCGCCTGAACTACGCAGTGACGCTTTGTATCGCTAGAAACCGAGGCTGATGCCTGCTGTGAGCGCCCAGTTGTGTGTTGTCTTTTGGTTGAAGTTGAATCCCGTCACTTCCTTCATGTCGAAGCGGCCGATGTAATCCTTGG
>DATFBW010000167.1:0-7401 GCA_035253645.1 Gemmatimonadaceae bacterium
CTGAATCGTGAAGACAACGATCGGAACGAGAACGACAACACGATCGACGGCGTGGCGACGAACGCCATCGCGAACCAGCCTAACGTGCCATTGTTCAACCCGAACGGCACCTTCACGTCCACCGACGATGGCCTCGAGTACACCAACCCCATCGCTCTGGGCGTCCTCGACGCCGCCGAGTCACGAACGCTGCGTGTGTTAGGCAATACGGAGATGCAGTACAGTCTCACAAACGCGTTGCGCCTGACGGGCCGCATCGGCGCGGACGTGCTCAACCTGCGCGATTTGCGCTGGAACTCGCCCAAAGTGATCGGGACGTACGCCGCCAGCACCCGTGGCATTGCGCAGCAAGGGAACACGACGGCAGGCCGTTATGTGCTGGAGTCGTTCCTTACGTATGACGTTCCCTCGCGGAGCTACGGAGCCGTCACGCTCACGGGGGGCGCGGGACTCGAATACAACACGACCGAGAGCGACTTCCTCCAGGGCGAAGGGTTTGCCAGCGAGAAGTTCCGCTACGTCGGCAACGCCGGCAAAGTCACGTCGTACGGCGGTGGCAGGACGGACAACAACCTGGTGTCGGTCTTCTCACGCGCGAACTGGTCGCTCAACGACAAGTACTTCGCGAGCGCGAGCGTCCGGACGGATGGCTCGTCGCGGTTTGGCGAGAACAATCGTTATGGCGTGTTCTTCGCCGGTTCGGCTGGCTGGGCGATCTCCGATGAGTCGTTCATGGACTGGTTGAAGCGCTACGGCGACCTCAAGCTCCGCGCGAGCTACGGCGAGACGGGAAACCAGGGGATCGGTGACGACTTCGCGCCGCTGGCGCGTTTCGGGAAGGCGAACTACTCCGACGAGCCGGGGCTCTCGCCATCGGCGTTAGGCAACCCCGACCTCAAGTGGGAGACCACGCGCGAGCTCGACATCGGCGTCGATTTCTCGGTGATGTCCGGGCGCATCGGTATCATCGCTGACTACTACAAGAAGAAGACCGACGACCTCCTCGTGAGCCGTCCCATCACGTCGACGAGCGGTTTCACGAGCGTCTACACGAACGTCGGCAACGTCGAGAACAGCGGCGTCGAGCTGCAGCTCAGCGCCGAGATCCTGCGGCCCGACTCGCCTAACGGGCTCAAGTGGGAAGCGGATCTGAACGTCGCGAAGAACAAGAACGAAGTTACGGCGCTGTTCCGTGACGAGCCATTCAGCAGCGGAATCCGCAGCATCAACCGGGTGCAGGTTGGTCAGCCCATCGGCGCGTTCTACACGTTGCGCTTCAAGGGTGTCGACCCGCAGACGGGGAACGCGATCTACGATGACGTCAACGGCGACGGTGATATCACGACCGATGACCGTGTGATCGTCGGCAGCCCGCATCCCGACTACTTCGGCGGCATCACGAACTCGCTGTCGTGGGGCGGTTTCGATCTGCGCGCGTTCCTCCAGTTCAATCAGGGGAATGAGATCTTCAACGCCATGCGCATCTTCGCGGACGATGGTGGTTACTACTTCGACAACAAGTTCAGGGATTCGTATCTCGATCGCTGGCAGAAGCCCGGGGACAACGCCAAGCAGCCTCGCTTGAGCTACGACGGCACGTCAGGCGCACGTGACGTGTCCAGCCGCTTCGTCGAGGACGGATCGTACATCCGTCTGCAGGAAATCACGCTCGGTTACGCGCTACCGTCGCGCGTCGGCTCGCGCTTGGGCGTGACGGACGCACGCGTGTTCGTCTCGGGCCGCAACCTCAAGACATGGACGAAGTATCTGGGCTACAACCCGGACGTGAACAGCAATGGGGCGTCGTCCAACATCTCGTTAGGCACCGACTTCTATGCCTATCCGTTGGCGCGCACGATCACGTTCGGCTTCTCCGGGAGCTGGTAGCTCAATGACTTCTATCAGGACACTCAACATGCTGAATCACAACATGCGCTACGCGGTCGCGGCGCTCATGATCGGCGTCTTTGCGGCGTGCGATTCACCGCTCGAAGTCGAACCGGTCAATGAGGTCGAAGAGAGCGAGGCGATTATTGACGCCGGCAGCGCGCGCGCCGCGCTCGCCGGCCTGTATGACGCGCTGCAGGACGGCAGTTACTACGGCGGCGACTTTTCGTTCTTTACCGAGCTGCCGTCGGACAACGCGGACCACGTTGGCACCTTTACCACATATGCCGACGTCGACCAGCACGTAACGGCCGCCGACAACAGCACGATCGAGGGCATGTGGGACGCGATTTACGATGCCATCGGCCGCGCGAACACCGTTATTGCGAAGGTTCCAGGCGTCAGCGACCTGGAGGAGGAGGAGAGGGACGACATCATCGGTCAGGCCCACTTCCTCCGCGCGCTGCACTACCACAACCTCGTTAGGCTCTGGGGTGGCGTGCCGATCCGCACGCAGCCGCCGCCGAGCCTCGCGGAGCTCGCCAATACAGCGCGCGCGACTGTCGCCGAGGTGTACACGCAGATCTCCGCGGATCTGGATAAAGCGGCGCAGTTGATGAACGACGACGATCGCACTCGTAAGGCCTCGCGCGGCGCGGTTGACGCGCTGCGCAGCCGTGTCGAGCTGTATCGTGGGAACTACGTAGCGGCGGAAGCGGCCGCAAATGCCGCGATCGCGCGTGGTTACGCGTTGGCGGCGGACTTCAGCGATCTCTTCACACCGACGGGCAACGACACGCCGGAGGACATCTTCCGCACGTCGTTCACCGCGACGGAGTTCAACAACGTCGGATTCTACTATCTGTCGAAGTCGATCGGCGGACGGTGGGAGCTGGCGCCGACGACGAGTCTCCGCAACGCTTTCGAAACTGGTGATGAGCGTGGGACCTGGTCGATCGCGGTCGACAGCAGACGTCGCGTCTACGGTGCGAAGTTCCCAACGGCCGTCGGCGATGAGGATCTGCACATCATCCGCTTCGGGGAAGTGCTACTCAACAAAGCGGAAGCGCAAGCGCGGCAGAACAAGCTCGCGTTGGCGGTTGCCGAGTACAACAAATTGCGTGTGCGCGCGGGGGTGCGCGCGCATGTGTTAGGCGTGGACGTGATCACGCAGCAGGACGTGATCAACGCGATCCTCAACGAGCGTCGGCGCGAGCTTGCGTTCGAGGCGGATCGCTGGCCGGACCTGGTACGCACGGGTCGCGCGGCAACGCTGCTGAACATTCCGACGTTCCGCACGTTGTTCCCGATTCCACAGAACGAGATCGATGTGGCGCCACTCTTAACGCAGAATCCGGGATACTGACAAATTGCAGGGAGCAAGGAGCGGGGAGCGTGCAAGCGCTCCCCGTTTTTCATTAAAAACAGCTCGTAATGGCTCGTCGGCGGGGTATCCCGCTTCGGCGGCCGGCTCGCTCGTCCGGCGGGTATCCCGCTTCGGCGGCGAAGACGATCCTCGCTTCCGGCCGCGCGTTCGTCACCGAACGACAGTAGCAGCACACGAGCGTGCGCGGGCCGACGCTCGTCTCGTCACGCCGCCTGCGGGGATACCCACCGTCCGCGCTCCCCGGGACTACCGCGCGCACAGCGCTCGTCTCGTCACGCCAGGAGATACCCACCGTCGTCGCTCCCGAGTTCAGCGCGGTTTCAGGACGGGGTGGGGTTACCGGAACAGGGGTGCGGGCCTAACGAGCGGTCGAGCCGAAAGGGAGGCGGGCATCCCCGAAGTCGGCGTCACGCGAGCGAGAGACCGCAACTTCGACGTCTGAGGGACGCCGCGTTGCGTGCGGTCTCGAGCGCAATTGACGCGTGCGAGCCGCCGGAGCGGGATGCCCGCCGACCGAATGCGACCTAACGAGGCTCGGTGCCCGGCCGACCGCGCGAACAATCCTGCGTCCAACAGGGATCCAACGGCTTCGACCGATCCTCGTAAGGCCTGAGCACCCAATCGAAGAATGTCCACGTCCTGTTCCACGAATCGATCTGCGCGGGTGAATCGACGCGCTCGAGCGTTTGCGAATTCACGCGCCGGCTGAACGCGTGCCCGACCGACCCACCCCACGGCGCCGGATCGTAATAGACCTTCGTTTCTGCGAGATGCGGCTTGAGCGCCATCAGCTTCCACACCATCTCCTGATCTTCGATGTAGTGCACGTCCTGATCGTTCGTCGAGACGTGAACGAGAATCGGCACCTGCAGCTTCTCGACATGATAAATCGGCGACCGCTTCGTGTACTCCTCGAGCTTTTCGTGGGGGAGACCCAGAATCTCCTTCTGCGTTGAGAAGCCGCGCGCGTACCCAGGCCCACGATATGAGAGCCGCGTGATCAGGTTCGTGACCGGTACGATCGCCGCACCGCCTTTAAACGGATGCCTTTCGCGGAACAGCGAATGCGCGGTGATGAACCCGCCGTGGCTCCACCCCATCATTCCCAAACGATCCTGATCGACATGCGGCAGGGTCTTGAGATACTCGACAGCTGAGATCACGTCGTCGACTTCCTTTCCGCCGTAGTCGATCGCGCGGTGGTGCGCCTCACCGTACCCGGTGCTGCCGCGGTAATCCGGCGCGATGATCACATATCCGCGTTGAATCGCCTCGCGGACGAACGGGAACATGCTCGTCCCCCAATCGCCGTGCACACCGCCGTGCACCCAGATCATGGCCGCGTGTCCCTTCGTGCCGCGCTTGTTGATCGGTTGGAAGAGGTACGCGGGGATCTCCATCCCATCGACCGTGCTCTTGTACGAGACCTTCTTGAAGTCCATCACGCCCGCGCTGCGCGCTGTGTAGATGCTGTCGGTGCGTTTCTTCGCAGCTATCTGCGCGGCGTAGTTCGCCGGCGGATGATCTTCCCACTTGTCGCTCACGTACAGCTGCCGGATGCGCGCCGTGTCCATCACAACCTGTCGTTGCGGTGGACCTTGCTGCGCGTTGAGCGCTGCGCTCGCGATTACCAGGGTGACAGCGACGCACAAGCATCGCTCGGCGAATCGATTGAGAAACGTCGACATGTTTACTCCAGCCGTTGTCGGGTTCGTCTTTAAGGTCCGTATTGGCGCGCGGTCCATCAAGTGACGCGACGTGGCTCGGCAGCGTTGAGTGGACCTCGACAAGGTTGTAGTTGCCACCAGATTGCCGGCGGGTCCTTGCTCCGCTCCTCGCTCCCCTATCCCGGAGTTCATATGGAAGAGCCGATTCAGCAGGTATCAGTACGCGACGTCAGTATGCCCTTCGGCAGCATGGTGGTGTTCATCCTGAAATGGACGTTGGCATCCATCCCGGCGATGATCATCATCCTCCTTGTAGCGATGGTGATCGCGGGCATTTTTGGCGGGATGTTCATGGCGTTCCGGAATGGAGCAACCGTCTAGTGACGCTGTGATGCGGATGAAGTTTGCAGTGCTGAGTTCGAAGTGGTGAGTGCTGAGGATTCGTTGCCTACCCCATATAGCTCACAACTGACCACTCATGACTCGACACTCTACACTTTAGTTGCGAGGTCTCGATGTCGTTAGCGCTTGCGGCGCTTCTCGTCCAATCGGTTGCTTTTGCGCAGTCCATCACGATCAGAGCTGGTCACTTGATCGACGGCCGCGGCGCCACTCGCCGCAACGTCGACATTGTCGTCGACGGCTCGCGCATCACGCGCATCACGCCGGCGGGTAGCGCTAAGCCCACGTACGACTTCCCGCGCCTAACGCTGATGCCCGGGATGATCGACACCCACGTCCATCTGGAATCGCACTTTAATCGCGAGGGTCGCGCAGATACACAGCGCGAGACGCCGGCGCAACGGCGGATGGCCGCCGAGGAAAACGCGTACGCGATGTTGATAGCCGGGTTTACGACCGTGCAAAGCATCGGCTCGCCGCTCGATCTCGAGATCCGGTCGGCGATCGCGGAAGGGAAGGTGAGCGGTCCGCGTCTGCTCACATCGGTGCAGTCTCTTACGGACACGAGCCTAACGCCAGATTCGATCCGCGCGTGGGTGCGCGGCGTGGTCGCACGCGGAGCTGATCTCATCAAGGTCTTCGCGTCGCGGAGTATCCGTGAAGGGGGCGGCCAAACGTTGAGCGATGCGCAAATCGCAGCGGCGTGCGCGGAGGCGCGCGCGCAGCGGAAACGCATCTGGATTCACGCGCACGCGGCGTCGGCGATCCGCGCGGCAGCGCAAGCGGGCTGCTTTGCCGTCACGCACGGCAGTCAAGCGACTGATGCCGAGCTGGCGTTGATGGCCGAGCGTGGAACATTCTTCGAGCCGAACATCGGTCTCGTCTCGCAAAACTACATCGAGCACAAGAAGAACTACCTGGGGATCGGCAACTATACGGAAGAAGGCTTCCGCTTCATGGAGGAAGGCATTCCGCGGAAGCTGGCGATGTACAAGCGCGCGCTCGCGCACCCCAGGCTCAAGCTGATCATGGGGACGGATGCCACGGCGGGCGCGCACGGTCACAATGCGCGTGAGGTGGTGTATCGCGTGCAGGAAGGCGGTGAGCCCGCCGCGCGCGCTATCGCGGGGACGACGTCGCTCGCGGCCGAAGCGTTAGGCCTGCAGGATCGGATTGGCGCGCTGGCCGCGGGGATGGAGGCCGATATCATCGCCGTGGACGGCGATCCGCTTCAGGACATCACTGCCTTACGGCGCGTGGTGTTCGTCATGAAAGGCGGGAAGGTCTATCGCAACGTCGCACCGAAATTCGAGGCGACGCAACCCGAGCTGTTTGCGTTAGGCGGCAGCTTCACAAATGCGTTCGCTGACTTCGACAAGGACGGAGATCTCGACCTGTACGTCGCCTTCGGCGGAGCGGCGAACCGTCTGTACCGCAACGACCGCGGCACCTTTACCGACGTCGGCGCGACTGCCGGCGTCGCCGACGCTCGCGCCACGCGCTCGGCAGCCTGGGGCGATTACGACGCGGACGGCGACCCCGATCTCCTGGTCGGGTTCGCGCCCGGTCCGGCATCCGTGTTCAAGTTGTATCGCAATGACGCCGGCAAGTTCAGCGATGTGACCGCCGAGGCGGGTCTGACGCGGACCGATTCGGCTGGCGTTAGGCAGTTTGTCTGGATCGACTACGACGCAGACGGTGATCTCGATCTGTTCGTGGGGCTGCGAGATCGGCCGAACGTCATGTACAAGAACGACGGCGGCCGCTTCATCGATGTCGCGCCGCAGATCGGTCTGGCGGACCCCCGCAAAACGGTCGGCGCCATATGGCTGGATTATGACGACGATGGCGACCTCGATCTCTATGTCGCGAACCAGGATGGCGACGCCAATGCCCTGATGCGCAACGAGGCCGGCCGCTTCACGGACGTCGCCCCTACGGCGGGTGTCGCGTGGGGTGGGCGTCTGCCTAACGAGCCCACAAACGGCACCGTGCGTCCGTGCGCGGCCGACGTCAATAACGACGGCCGCCTCGACCTCTTCGCGGCGAACTACGGCC
>DATFBW010000168.1:0-17697 GCA_035253645.1 Gemmatimonadaceae bacterium
GCTGGACCGCGCTATCCGGCCGCCTCGGCAGAGCGTGAGCGCCTGATGGCGTGGGAGCGCGTGGTGGCCGCAACGCCCGACCGCGCCCAGGCTTGGGTCGGTCTCGGTCGGCAACTCTTCTACAAGGGCAGGTTGCTTGGCATTGGGGATGCCGATCAGCAAGCGCAGGCGTCGTTCGAGCGCGCGCGCGAGCTGGATGCAGCGCTCTTGTCACCCCACCAGTTCCTCACGCAGCTCGCCGCCGCCACGGGGGATACCACGGCGCTGCGGATGACGGCGGGCGCGTATCTCCAACTCGACTCAATAGGCGACTTGTCGGGCTTCGTGCGCTGGCGCTCGGCTACCGCTCTCGGCGACAGCGTCGGCCTAACGAATATTCGTCGCACGTTCTCCGGCATGCCGGGTCCCAGTCTGCGCACGATCGCGCTCTCCAATCTCTACAATGCTGTGGAAGGTCGTGATGCGGAACGAGCACTCGCGGTCCTCCGAGCCCGAACCGTGCGTGGGAGCGATCGGCTCGATCTGATGTTGGCGGAGCACGCGGTAGCGCTCAATCGCGGAGATTTGAGACGTGCGCAACGGGCCATCGATGCCATCGACAATTCACAGCCACTATCCACGTTGCCGGAGCGACTTCGCGTATTGGACATGCTGTACGCGGGAGGCGACAGCGCGATCGCAGCGCGGAGTGTAGACCGGCTTGTTCCGTACTTCTCCGCGAGCACTGTGCGCCAGTCAAAGCAAATTCGCGGCGTCGATTCTGATACTACACTTGATGGCAATGATCTCTGCGTTGCGGGACAGTGGCATGCAGCGCAAGGAAACCGGCAGGCCGCAACCGGTGCGGCGACAAGCCTAACGAGAAGGCGTGACAGCTCTGCGCCGACATGCGCCGCGCTCATCGAGGCAGTCCTCGCCGTTCGCTATCATGCACCAGACGCAGATTCGCGCTTGGCGCGCCTGGATTCGCTACTGTTATCCGGGCCTCCGGGCGAAGTCACGGAATATGCCAACCTAGCCTTGGCACGACTGTATGCGACACGCGGAAACGTGCGTCGGGCTCTAGCGACTGTGAGGCGCCGTTCTCATATGATCGAATGGCCGCCATACCTGGCCGTGCAGCTGCACGAGGAAGGGAAGATTGCGGCCCTCGCCGGTGACGTTGACGCCGCTGCAGCTGCTTATCGGCGCTATCTCGTGCTACGCGCCAACCCAGATTCCGCCATCAGCAGTGAGGTTGAAAAGGTGCGTAGTGAGTTACGCAGGTTAACGAGCCCGTGACCCACCAGTCGCTGCAGCAATGACATGCTTGAACGACTTTGTCGTCACTTGGTATGAATTCATTTTTCCATCTTTACTCGGCCCGCAGCGTGTGCGAGGGATCTGCCGCGCCGGCGCGCAACGCAGGGATCAGCGATGCCAGTGTGCCGACGACAAAGATCAGGAAACCGACCGCAACGTAGGTCAGCGCGTCAGTCGGCTGAACCTCATAGAGTAAAGCATCCAGCACGCGGGTGGCACCCAGCGCAATGAGGAGGCCCGAGCCGATCCCGATCACAAGAAGCGCGGTACCATGTCGGATGATGAGCCAGCGCACATCGGCGCGCTGCGCGCCTAACGCGAGACGGATCCCCATCTCGCGGAAGCGCGCCTGCACCAGCTGCGCCAGCACGCCGAAGACGCCAACCAGCGCGAGCGCGAGACCTGTCACGGCGAAGACCAGAACCAGCGCGCTGGTGAAACGCTCGCGCGACATCGCCTCGCCATGAACCTCTGTCATCGGCCGATTGCTGGTAAGCGCCAGTAACGAATCCAAACCGCGCACAGCCAGCCTAACGGGCCCCGCGAGCGTTACGGGGTCGGTCCCGGAACGGGTACGGACGACCAGCGTCATGCGCGGGCTCGGATCCTGAGCGAACGGTGCGAAGATCTCGGGTTGCGACGGCTGCGCGAGACTGGCCTGCCGTTCATCGGCGACGACACCAACTATCGTGCGCCAGAACGACGTCGAGTCGGGAACGCGGTCGAAGGTGATCCGCTGGCCGATGGGATCCTCGTTAGGGAAGTATTGTTTGGCCAGCGTTTCGTTGATGATGACCACTGGAGGCGCGTCAGGCGCGTCGGCAGCGGTGAACGTTCGCCCACGCAATAGTCGCACGCGCATAACGCGGAAATAGTCGCCCAGAACCTCGCGATGCAGTATGTCGACGCTCTGCTCCATGGGTGCGCGGCCGGCAACCGCCATGTTGCTGGACCACGACGCAAAGGTCACAGGCAGTTCGCGAACGACCGCGGCGCCCTCGACGCCTGGAAGTGCCAGTGCGCGATCGAGCAACGAGGCATAGAACGAAATGACCTTCGTCGCGGAATCATAACGCGATCCAGGAAGCTCTAACTTGGTCGTAAGCACGCCATTCGGGTCGAATCCCGGATCCACCTTCGACAGCCGATCGTAGCTGCGGACGAGAAGCCCCGCACCAACGGTAAGCATCGCAGTAAGTGCCACCTCTGCGACTACGAGATACCTCCCCCAGCGCCGCACGCGCGAACCAGTGAACGTCCGGCCGCCCGCACTCAACGCCTCCGCAGGTGCCTGACGAGTTGCGTTAAGGGCCGGGATCGTGCCGAAGAGGAGGCCGCTGACGACGGCGAGCGCTGTCGCGAACGCGAGAACGCGATAGTCGACCGCGACGTCGCTAACAGGCAATAAGCCTTTTGGCTGCATGGCCAATAAGGCGCGAGCTCCGAGCCAACCTAACAACAGCCCTGCCGCGCCGCCCATGAATGACAGCACCAGACTTTCGAGCAGGGCCTGCCGGGCAACACGCGCGCGCGTTGCGCCGAGCGCGAAACGAAGGGCCACGTCGCGCGCTCGCCCAAGCGCGTGGACGAGAAGGAGGTTGCCGACATTCGCGCACGCGATGAGCAACAGAACTCCAGCGGCAGCAAGAAGGACGATGAGCGGTCGCCGCGTGTCTCCGACAATCCAGTCATGCAGAGGTGTTATGCCCGCGCCCATCCGCGTGTTCGTTGCTGGGTACTGCTCCTCGAGACGCTTGGCGACGGTTTGTAACGATGTGTTTGCCGCCTGTGGCGACACGCCTGGCTTGAGACGCGCCACGACGCGCATCCAATGCGCGCGACGGAAGTACACCGCTTCCCGGTCTGCGCGAGGCCACAGCATCGGGAGGTAGACATCGGTACTTGGCTCAGGAAACGCAAACCCTTCCGGCAGCACACCGACCACTTGCCACGGTCGGCGGCCGCCTAACGACACAGACTTGCCGATGATCGCCGAATCGGCGCGGAACTGGTTGCGCCACGTCCGGTGGCTGAGGATCATCGGACGCTGGCCGGAATCCCAATCGTCTCCCTCCCCGAACGACTGCCCCAGCAGAGGAGTCACGCCCATCACCGACAGAAAGTTGCCGGTCACGTAGGTGGCAGCGAGCAGCTGCGGCTCACCCTGGCCGAGCAGTGTGACCGTCGTCTGATAGTCGGTGTAGCCGGCTGCACCTTCGAACGCTGTCACCTGGGCGCGCCAGTCCAGGTAGTTCGCCGGCGCAACGGAGTTCTTGTGCCAGCCACGATCCGGATTCTCTTCCCAAACGGCCACGAGGCGTTCCGGGTCCCGGAACGGGAGGTCGCGCAGCATCACGGCGTTGACGGCGGAGAACACGGCCGTCGTGGCGCCGATGCCTAACGCGAAGGTGAGCACGCCAGCGATCGCCAATGCCCGGTCGCGCCACAAGCCGCGCACCGCGTAGCGCAGATCCGCCGTGTAGTCTTCGATGCCGCGCGTACCGCGCTGATCGCGGTGCCGTTCCTTGACGTCGTCGACACTTCCGAAATCGAGCCGCGCACGGCGCTTGGCCTCGTCCAGAGCCAACCCCTGGCGCACGTAGAGCTGCGTTTGCTGTTCCAAATGAAACCGCAGTTCGTCCGCCAGATCGGACTCTGCGGCCGCGCGATTGAACAGGGCGCGGAACCAGATGCGCAGGCGTTTCAGCATGACCGTCGCCTCAACTGACCGCGAGGATGTCTTCCACGGCGACCACGTACCGCCGCCACGAGTCGGTTTCCGCGCCAAGTGCTCGGCGCCCCTTACTCGTTAGGCGGTAATATTTGGCGCGGCGGTTGTTATCGGATATCCGCCAGTCGCTGTCGATCCAGCCTTTGTGCTCCAGCCGCTGCAGGGCGGGGTAGAGCGAACCCTGTGTTACGTCCAGCACGCTGCGCGAATGTTGCTGGATGCGCTGGCTGATTCCCCAACCGTGCATCGGCGCGAGCGTGAGCGTCTTGAGGATGAGAAGATCCAGCGTGCCACGCAGCACGTCGGACGGAGCAGCATCGGCCATGGTCCTTCCTGTCGGAATTAGACAGAAGCGTATGCACACTCCTGTCGGAAATCAACAGAAGTGTGCAAACTACGGCTGTGCGCGATCGGGGAGTGACGGGATCACTCACCTCACTCGCGGATTCTGCCCACTCTCGTCCTGTTGCGGTTCAATGCGGCCGTATCGATTCTCGGTGCAGCGCGCAACGGTTCAAGCACGCTATTGATGCTCGGCCGCGGGAGGACGTTCCGGTCTCCCAGTTGGTCCGTCAGCTTCACAAGTCCGCGGCGCGTGCTGTCAATGGCGTTCGCGGTAATGACGCCTTGGGCGGCTAATGTGTCGACCGCAGCTGCGAGCGTGGTGAGGTCGATGTCAATGCCCCCACCCTTGATCCTGATAGTAGACCACTGTGACATGCCGATCATAACGAGAGACACGAGCGTCACCGCTACACCACCGGCCGGAAACGCCTTCTTGCTCAGGAAAATGTAGATCGCGGTCAGGAGGAGCAGCACACCGCTCAACATGCCCACTATCGTCACGAGCGTCATTGCACGTACCTCCTATCCAGTTAGGCGGCGGCCCGCTGAGGTTTTCTCCCGCGCTTAATTTTCCACCGATGGGTGCGGGCGCTACCTCCTGAATGGGAAGTAGAGGGTACGCGATGTAACGCGCGTGTCGCCAAGCGCGCTCAGCTTATGGCGGAACGAAACTTGGGAGCGGTCCGCACCAGTATGGATAACGCGTCCCTTGTCACTGATCGCTTTGGAAAACGTGGCGCAAGGCGGTCATCCAAGTACAGACTGGTGCAGGAGGTGTAAAATGCGTCCGACTGGAGCTGCGCAGTCGCTGTTTCGTCACACGATCGTTCTGACGCTGGGCTTGATGCTCTTGTTCCCTGCTGTCACGTTAGGCCAAGCCAAACAAATCCCACTCGAATCCGCCGCCGGCCTTCGCCTGCACAACGTCGCTGCTGCACCGGGTACCGTCGAAGGAAAGAAGGGTGTGCGGATCACGATTTCAGACGAAGCCGCCGCGCGCTTTCAAAGCATGACCGCGGAGGAACGCAATCGGTTCGAGCAGCTCGCCGTCATTGACGGAATCGAATTCTCGAGCGGCGTCATCGAAGCCGAAATCGCCGGGATGCCGGCGGCAAGCGCCGGTGAAGGGGCGCGCGGTTTTGTGGGAATCGCGTTCCGCTTGCAGCCCGACATGAAGACATACGACGCGTTCTACCTGCGCCCCACGAATGGCCGCGCCGAAGATCAGGAGCGTCGAAACCATTCGACGCAATACATCTCGCACCCGGACTGGCCGTGGTTCCGCCTCCGCAGCGAAACTCCGTCGAAGTACGAATCCTATGTCGATCTCGTACCCGGCGCGTGGACCAAGATCAAGATCGAAGTGTTAGGCAGCCAAGCGCGCCTTTTCGTTCATGACGGCCCGCAGCCTGTGCTGATCGTCAACGACGTCAAATCCGGAGCGAACGCAAAAGGGGCGATCGCACTTTGGCTCGGACCTGGTACCATCGCCCATTTCCGCAACGTCGTGGTAACGCCTAACGCGGCGCCGAACACGCCGAAATGACGTGGCTCCCTGGTTAGGCGCTCATCTACTCTTGACGGCGATGACCGGGCGCCCACGCGTCCCGCCGAACTTGGCCGTCGCGTCCGGCGCGGAGTAAAACCTGATTTCCTCAATGGCGCCCACTGCGATCTGTCGCAGCGCGCCATGGTCTCCGAGCTCCTGCTCGTTGAGCCGCACCAGCGGAGTCTGTGCGGCACCTGACCAATTCGTGGGACCCCCGATCCGCAGGAATGCGGGACGCAGACGCTGAACCAGATCGAACGCGTTGTTCGCCCACGTCGCCTGATCGATCTCGGCCCGCGTTATGAGGTTGGGGTCGCGACGCTGCGCTTCAGATGCGGGCGCAGGCGCCGACGCGGCCGGCGCGCTGCCGGAGCCGCCGCATGCCGCCAGCCCGAACAGAGCGACGAGTACGGTGAGTCTCAGCATGATGGATTCCTCGGATGAAAACTGGCTTGGATGATACAATCCGGCCGGCCCGACGGAAGCATACCTCCCCCGCTCACGTACAATTGTAGCGCCAATACTTCCAGCAGCTGGTAGAGTGCTGCTGGTTGTCGCCTTCCTCGTTCCGCGCGATACTCCGCATCGATAACAAACGGTGTCGAACTCGCATGCAGACTGACGTCATACTCAAACGTTTCGAAAAGCCAGACGAAGTTCGTGAGCTCGTAAAGGGCCGCTTCGAGATCGTGCGCATCGGCGGGATGACGATCGGCCGCGCGACATACCAGCCGGGCTGGCGCTGGTCTAAACACGTAGGCCCTGCGCTTGGCCAAACGCGCTGTCCTGTCGAACATGTCGGCCTGGTTGTCTCCGGCACTGCGACTGCAGCCTTCGCCGATGGTCGCATCGTGGAGCTACGCGCCGGGGAGTTGTTCTATATCCCGCCGGAGCCGCACGACAGCTGGGTCGTTGGAGACGAGCCATACGTCTCGCTCCACTTTCTCGGCGCGGACCATTACGCTCGTTAGGTCACCCTGGCGAGGTGGCGGCCACGGGATGCTCAGCGAGCCGTTGAGGTTGGCTACTCTAGCCGCAGAGCGCGCAGGCGGGGACGAGGCCGCGTCACGGTCGCGCGTATACTGGCGAAGAGCCTCACGTGCCGCACGCCCATTTCATCTGCCGGCGGCCGTACTGACGCTGGGCCTTCTGACGTTAGGCTGCCGTTCCGCGCCGCCGATCGCCGATCAGGCAGCCGGTGAGGCGTCACAAACAGTCGGCGCTCCGAGCGCAGGCGTGGTCGGAGATCTCCGGCTCGTTCCTTTTGCAAGCCGCATATTCGGCAACACGCGGACGCTCAGAGTACTGCTTCCACCGGGATACGACTCCTCTGAAAATCGATCGCTACGCTATCCGGTGTTATACCTCAACGACGGCCAGAACCTCTTCGACTCGTCGACGGCTGTGCTGAACTCGATGGAATGGCGCGTCGACGAGACTGTGCAAGCGATGATGACGGCAGGGCAGTTGCCTCCGCTCATCGTAGTTGGAATCGATAACGCGGGGCGACGCGATCGCTTCAAGGAATATTTTCCTTGGTTCGACGAGTACTTGACACCACCGGAGCCGAATCCGCAGGGGAAGAGATTTCCGTCGTTTCTAATTGATGAAGTTTTGCCTTTCATCGAAGCCCGTTATCGAGTCACGCGCGATCCGCGGCGGCGAGTTGTCGGCGGATCGTCGGCCGGAGCGCTCGCTGCGCTGTACGCGGTTGTGGCGCGCCCCGGAGTGTTCGGCGGGTTACTCGTCGAGAGTCCGTCGCTCTACGTCGACAACTACCACATTCTGACTGACGCAGCGGCGGTTCCAACGTGGCCCCGGCGCGTTTACCTCGGTGTCGGCACGAACGAATCGAACTCGGGACAGTGCGACCCAAACGCTTCGGCCGAGCCACAGCTTCTCCAGGACGTGCGGCGTCTGATTCAGACACTGGAACGTTCTGGAGTCGACTCCTCGCGCACGCGGCTCGTCGTCACACCCTGTGGGATGCATAACGAAGCGGCGTGGGCTGCCCGACTCCCGACGGCGCTCAGCTTCCTGTTTCCTCGGCCGGAAGAAGGAGGCAAGCGGTAGTGAGGACTCTTGACACGCTTCCGCAGCCCCTGTATTCTACCATTTAGTTAATTAACTCAATGGCTAACTACGGTATGCCGACAGACACTCTCAGCAGCACGTTTGCCGCTCTGGCTGACCCGACAAGACGGGCAATACTCGCGCGGCTCGCGTCCGGCGAGGCCACAGTGACGGAGCTGTACGCGCCATTCAAAATGAGTCTTCCCGGCTTCTCCAAGCACCTCAAAGTTCTCGAACAGGCGGGGCTCATTAGCAAAGGGCGCGACGCCCAGTGGCGTCCTTGCCGGCTCGAGGCGGACCGTATCAAAGACGTTGCCGACTGGGCCGAACGGTATCGCGCGATCTGGGAGCAGCGTCTCGATCGCCTGGACACTTACCTCAAGCACCTAACGACAAAGGAGACGAAACATGCCAGTAAGCGCCGCCGCAAATAGCGACACCTTCAAGGTCAGCACGCCCTCCGACCGCGAGATCCGCCTAACGCGGCTCTTCGATGCGCCGCGCGACCTCGTGTTCGAAGCCATGACGAAGCCCGAACACGTCCGGCGCTGGTGGGGCCAGCTCGGGCCGGGCTATGCAACCGAAGCCGAAGGAGATGTGCGCGTGGGAGGAAAGTGGCGGTACATCAGCCGATACCCGAACGGCGTCGCTGAGTTCTATGGGGAGTATCGTGAAGTGTCACCGCCGGACCGCCTGGTATTTACGGAGATATACGCGCCCTTTCCGCCATCCAAACCTGAAGACGCCTCCGTGTGCACCGTCGTGCTGACGGAAGAGAATGGGAAGACGCGGTTTACGCTCACGGCGCGCTACGATTCACAGGCGACGCGAGACATGGTTCTCCAGAGCGGGATGGAGAAGGGTGCGGCGATCAGCTACGATCGGCTCGAGGAAGTCGCGCAGTCGCTACAGGGCTCGTAAGGCTGATCGAAAAAACACCAAAAAAAAGCCGCCGCGAGCTGTTCTGCGGCGGCTTTCGCGTTAGGTATCGCGCGCGAGTCTACTCCTTGTACAGAGCAGCTCCAACTCCCGCGGCACTGACGACTTGAATCAACGCGGCAATGGAAGCCAGGGCATACGTACCGTTCGACATCAGGCCCATGATCAGCCAGTCCAGATGGAAGATGAAACCGCACAGCCACACGACGAGCGCAGCATAGGTCGCCGTTTTCATTCCCGGGCCGAAACGCGGGCGGATGGCCGCGTAGAGCCAGACGAGCAGGAGCCCGGTGATGAATTGCGCGATGACGTTGATCCCGATCGCCGTGCCGCTCATGCTGCGGTCCTGCAGAGACGGAGCGACCGACATGGCTTCACCCTCCATGCGCGGTCCCAACCAGAGACCAAACAGGAGAAAGCCGAGGATGTTCGCTACGACTCCTGCCGCCAGTCCACCAACCAGAACCTTCGGGGTGTTGATGGCCATGCTGCTCTCCCGTTAGGGGTGAGTTCAGAGACTGACAATTGTACGTCCCCACGTTCGGGGCGCAATACCTAACGCTACTTGATCGTCGTCAGGGATGGAGTGAAGCCTCCAAATGATCCGTTGTATATCACGAGAATGAGGTTGGTCGCGCGCTGTCCGGCGCATACGACGCGGCATCGCAGCGACATTACCTAACGCGTTTGTCTGGATGTTCAGCTGCGCGAGCTCGCGCTGCTGTAAGCAGATCCGGACATAGACTGCATAACGAGTCACGCGGGGAAGCTCGCGTGCGGCGTGGACAGTACCGTCCCGGCGACAGCAACCCGTCCCAGCGCGCGGCCGTCGACCCGTCCATCGCGCATCCAGGGGCTAATCGTGGCCCACATTTCGCTTCTGGGCTAAGTGATGAGCACGATTCGAGTGTCGTCCGGTTTCGGATCGAGACGTAAGAAGGCCCTTCCATGGAGCCACCTGGGGGTCGGGGTCATGGCCTTGCTGTGCTTCGTGGGCTGCGACATCGGCAGCGGCGCGGATGGCGAGCTCGACAGATCCTTCGCGCCACAGAAGGTACGAAGCATCAAGGGTGTTGGAGTCCGAGCCGTACGCGATGCAATCGAAGAGCAACTCAAGGCCCGTGGCCAGGCGCTTCGTCTCGATGCAACGGACTGGAAACGGGTTCGCGCGTTGTACGCGGAGTTCGGCGGTGCGCCGATCTGGCTCGACCACGACGGCCTTCGCGAGCGTCGATCCAAGACCCTCCTCACGGCGCTGCTCAACGCCCCCGGGGACGCGCTCGACCTGGAGCACTATCCACTTGCGGAGCTCACCCGCGTGCTCGAAGGTCTGTTGGCTAAGCGACGCCCGACGCCTGGCCTGCTCGCGGAGGTGGACGTTGCGCTAACTGCCGCTTATGCCGCGCTCGGCAGAGACCTCCTGACCGGCCAGCTGATTCCTCGTCAGACCGCTCAGGACTGGTACATCGCGACAAGCGAATCGCAAATCGACAGCGCGCTAGCGCGGATCCTCCGCGATCACGACTTCGACCGGTCGATGACCTCGCTCCGCCCGACCGACGAGGGGTACGCTTCGCTGCGGCGCGAGCTGATGCACTATCGGGAAACGGTCGCGCGCGGCGGCTGGAAGCCGGTGCCTAACGGGAAATCGCTCGAGCCGGGAGACTTCGCTGCCCCAGCGACGCTCGCGGCGCTCGAAGCACGGTTGCGTGCGGAGGGGATCCTGGACATGGGCGAGCGCTCCGACCGCGCGCCGGCCGCTCAAACAAAGGCGGCGCCAGCTCGAGCGATTTATGACCGCACGCTCGCGGCAGGGGTCGCGGAGTTTCAGCGGCGTCATGGAATTGAAGTGGACAGTATTCTCGGCCCGCAGACGATCCGCTCGTTGAATGTGCCCGCCGAATACCGCCTCGCGCAGATCGCGGCCAACCTCGAACGGTATCGCTGGCTCCCACGAGCGCTCGGAGCGCGCTACGTGTTCGTGAACGTTCCGGCCTTTCGGCTCGAAGCGCACGACAGGGACGGGAGCGTGCTCGAGATGAAGGTTATCGTCGGTGCGGAGTACGAGAACCGAGCGACGCCCGTGTTCGCGGATTCCATGCAGTTCGTAGTCTTCCGCCCGTTCTGGAACGCGCCGGACGAAATCGCCGAGAACGAGCTCTGGCCGTACGTAGAGGCCGACCCGGGATACCTCGAGCGGAACGACTACGAGATCGTGACCGAAAACGGGAAGCCGCGCATCCGCCAGCGCCCCGGGGAGAAGAACGCGTTAGGCCTCGTGAAGTTCATGTTCCCGAACAATTTCAACATCTACCTCCACGACACTCCGGAAGGTCACCTTTTCGAGAAAGAGATACGTGCCTTCAGTCATGGATGCATCCGGCTGGAGAAGCCCGCGGAGCTCGCTCAATGGGTGCTCGGATGGCCGATGGAACGCGTTAGGCAGGCGATGGAGGAAGGTAACAATGACCGGCGCGTCAATCTTGCGGAGAAGATCCCCGTCTACATCGTGTACTTCACCACATATGTGCGCGACGGTACACTCCACTTCGCCCACGATCTCTATCAGCGCGACGAAACGCTGGCTCATGCCCTCAAGCGCGGCGCCGTTCCAAGCCCTGCAGCGCTGGCGACGGTGCAGCGTTTGAAAAAGCTGGCCGAGGACTAAACAGGCTGTCGGTCGCGATCGCGCGTTGCACGTGACTTTTACAGGACGCACAACTGAGGAGACGATCAGTGACCAGAGATCAAGAGGCGCCCAGGCCGACTGAGGAGATAGCTACCGCGCAGGCTCGCGCCGAAGGCGGCCGGTGGGTCACGACAAGTATCGATCGCAGCCGCTATCGCACGACGGTGGAAGCGCGCGCGCACGTGTTCGCTCTGGATGAGCCAACAGATGTCGGCGGTACGGATGCTGGGCCGACTCCGTACGAGGCGCTCCTCGCCGCGTTAGGTGGCTGCACGGTGATCACCCTCCGCATGTACGCCGATCGCAAGGGTTGGCCGCTCGAGGGCGCGCACGTTCGACTACGGACAGCGAGCGCGCACGAGCCCGACTGCGAGATCTGTGAAAGCGAGGACGTCGGGCCGCACCGTCTCGAGCGTCAGATCGAGTTGGATGGCCCGCTCAATGACGAACAGCGCGCGCGGCTACTCCTCATCGCGGACCGGTGTCCCGTGAAGCAGACTCTGGAACGCGGAGTCCAAGTTGTGGCAAGTTAGAGGAGGCGCCGACGCCCCGCCGTTAGGCAGCGACCCGCAATAGCATCTAACGCGCTCGTTCCTGGAGAGCAGCAATCAGCGAGGGGATGAAGCCGCCGAACGCTCCGTTACTCATGACGAGAATGAGGTCGTTTGCATGGGACTCGCTTGCCACGAGCCGAGTCATCTCCGCCACGTCACCCATCGCATTGGCCTTGATGCCACGGCGTCCCAGGTCGCGCACGATGGCGTTGACGTCGAGCTGTTGATCCGCCGGCACTTTGTCATGTTTCTCCGGCAGCCGAATCGTGACAAGGTCGGCATGGTCGAACGCAGCAGCGTATTCCGCTTGATGGATATTGCGACGACTTGTGTTGGACCGGGGTTCGAACACGGCCCAAAGTCTTCGCGCCGGATAGCGCTGACGGATCCCCATGATTGTCTCGCGAACCGCCGTAGGGTGATGCGCAAAGTCGTCGATGACGAGGACGCCGCCAATCTCGCCACGCGGTTCCTGGCGGCGTTTTACACCGCGGAACGTCGCCAGTCCCTCTGCAATGACGTTAGGCGCCAACCCAAGCGACCGCGCGGCGGCATAGACCCCTACAGCGTTTTCGACATTGTGATAGCCTGACATGGGCAGCAGCACTGAAGCTTCGCCCGCAGGCTCCACGATTCGGAAACGAGCGCCCTCTTCACCAAAGCTCAGCTCCGTGCCGCGATACTCTGCGTCCCCCTGCACGGCGTAAGTCGCGACCTTCGCGCTGGCTTGCGCACGCGCGACCTCCACGGCGCGCGGATACGAAGCACTCACACCTAACCAGCCGTTAGGTGGAAGCGTGCGGCAGAACCCTTCATACGCCGACTCGTAGTGCACGAGGTCTCGATAAATGTCGGCGTGGTCGAACTCGATGCTCGTGAGAAGAGCTGTCCGCGCGCGGTAGTGCAGAAACTTGGGCCCTTTGTCGAAGTACGCGGTGTCGTATTCGTCCCCTTCGACAACGACATATTTGCCGTGTCCTATTCTGAAGTTGGCGCCGTAGTTCGCGGTCACGCCGCCGACGAGAAACGTCGGATCGAGGCCGGCCTCGACCAGGACGTGAGCCATGAGCGCCGAGGTGGTGGTTTTGCCATGCGTCCCGACGATGACGACGCTATGGCTATCGCCGACCACGAGGGAGCCGAATGCGGCGGGGAAGCTCATCTGCGGGAGGCGCCGCTCGCGTACTGCCGCGGCTTCCGGATTCTCGCGCCGGATTACGTTGCCGATAATGACGAGGTCAGGCTGCGCGCGCTCGATGTTGTTCGGCGAGTACGGCGTGAAGACGTCGATCCCCCACTCGCGAAGCATATCGCTCATAGGCGGGTAGACATTCTCGTCGCTGCCGGTGACGGTGTGGCCTAACGACTTGAGCATGCCCGCGAACGCGCCCATACCCGTGCCGGCCACACCGACCAGATGGATACGCTGAACGGAGCTGCGGGCGACTTCAGGAAGAACCAATCCGTTTTCCATGCTCGAAGCTCTTCAACTCCTGGCTGTAAGAGCTTGCAGCATACTCGACTAGCCCCAGAACAGGTATGCGATAAAAATTCCGGCGATGATTCCGGACACGTCAGCGATCAGCCCACACGCCACGGCGTGTCGTGTCCTGCGCACACCCACGGATCCGAAGTAGAGCGCCAGGATGTAGAACGTCGTATCGCTCGCTCCCTGGAAGATGCTGACTAGTCGTCCAACGAAAGAATCGGCGCCGTATGTCTTCATCGTATCCAGCATCATGCCGCGCGCACCGCTTCCACTCAGTGGCTTCATGATCGCGGTCGGCAGTCCAGGAACCCAGCTCGTGTCCAGCCCCATCGCGGCGAACATGCGCCCGATGCCCGCGACCAAGAAGTCGAGCGCCCCCGACGCGCGGAAGACCCCGATCGCGACGAGAATCGCCACGAGGTACGGGATGATTCGTATCGCCACCGAGAACCCTTCTTTCGCGCCTTCGATGAATGCCTCGTACACGTTGATCCGCCTAACCAGGCCGAGGATGACGAAGCTGCTGATCACCGAGAATAGCGTCAGGTTGGCGACGAGGTTCGAGATGGTCGCCACACGGTCCTGCGGCAACCCCGAGAAATACCAGATTGTCGCCGCGATCAATGCCGTAAGGCCGAGCAGATAACCGAGTATGACGCGATCGAACAGGTTAATACGCTGCACGACGGCAACCGCGATCAGTCCGACCAACGTGTTGATGAACGTGACGAGTAAAAGCGGCAGGAAAATGTCAGTCGGATTCACTGCGCCAGCCTGCGCCCGGTAGACCATGATGCTAATCGGGATGATCGTTAGGCCCGATGTATTGAGCACCAGGAACATGATCTGCGCGTTTGTCGCCGTGTCCTTCTGTGGGTTGATCTCCTGGAGCTCCTGCATCGCCTTCAACCCCAACGGCGTCGCCGCGTTGTCCAGGCCGAGCATGTTGGCGGCAAAGTTCATGATGATGGAACCGTGCGCCGGGTGATCCGCCGGGACTTCAGGAAACAGGCGCCGAAAGAAGGGCTTCGCGGCTCTGGCGAGGATCGCGATCGCGCCTCCGAGCTCGCCGATCTTCATGAGGCCAAGCCACAAGGTCAATACGCCCGTTAGGCCCAGCGAGATCTCGAAGCCGGTCTTCGCGTTGTCGAACGTGCTCGTCACCATGCGCGTGAAGATCTCGGTGTCGGCATAGAAGATCAGCCGCACGAGACCCACGACCAACGCAATCAGGAAGAACGCGATCCAGATGTAGTTGAGGACCATGTGCGCTCGGCCTCAGAAGTCCTTTCGCGTGAGCAACTCAACCAGCACGGGGACGTGATCCCGCATCAAGACTTCCGTGGCCGCCAAAGGAAACTCGTAGGTGATGACGGCGACACCGTTGTCCTGCCCCCACGAGCCGAACGACCCGGGCGTAGGATAACCAACGTCCCTAACGAGTGGCATACCCGTACGCCCGGCGAGTCGCTGGCCCAACGGGCTGGCGTTCGCATCATCGATGCACGCGAGCGGTGCATGGAGCGCGATCACATGGTCCGGCTGCAGCTCGGCGATCAACTCCATGAGGGCGCGCGTTTCTGCCTCGGAGGCTGGTGTCTCGCCCGGACTCAAGAGGATGTCGCTCGGGTCCTCGATTGTCGAGCGGTGCGTAACGGCGTTAGGCTGCCAGTCGCGGCTCGGGAAGTTGCGATTCAGGTCCACCCCCCGCGCATTGCCGCGCGTTCCTCGAATGAGGCCATCCGGATTGGCTGCCAGGACCACCGCGCAATACGCGGACGGGACGGTCAGTTGGCGCAGCGCCCGCGACAGCGCGTATGTCGTCTCCGGCTCCTCGCCGTGAATCGCTGCGAAGATGAGGCGTGTACACGAGCCGCTCGGGCGCCAGACCTCGAGGGGAAGGCCCAGCTGCGAGCGGCCGTATGTGTCAGGCTGCCAGGGAAGCGTCCCCCATTGCGGCCGCGGGCGCAGCGTCAACCTAACGCCGTTCGCGTCACAGACGACGTACTGCTGATGCAGAAGGGAAAGCGCATTGCGAGCATCGTTGAGGTGCGACGGGCTCCGCGAAGCGCAGGAACATTAAAACGCGCACCTCTGCAAAGGGAGCGTCGTTACGGCGATACGCGCGGGAGCCTGACCGAAAATTCACTGCCTTTCCCAAGTCCATCGCTCCGAACCTGCACTGAGCCACCGTGAAGGGCGACCAGATCCTTCACGAGTGCTAATCCAATCCCCAGTCCGCCCTGGGACTGCCCTCGAGTGGACTCCGCCTGGGTGAAGAGGTCGAAGATGCGTGGCAACATCTCCGGCGAGATCCCCACGCCATCATCCTGGACATGCGCCACCACTTCTTCGCCTTCGGTTGTCGCCTTGACCCAGATGTTTCCTTCGTCTGGCGTGAACTTGATGCCGTTGTTCAGGATATTGACGAAAACCTGAATCAATCGATCAGCGTCGCCGTCAATGAGCAATGGTGAAGGAGGGAGTAAGATGTGAAGCTGCTGCCGGCGATCTCGTGAGGCAGGACGAACACTTTCCACAGCCGCGCGCAGCACGTCCTGCAGCGCCAGCACCTGCTTTTTCAGCTCGATTTTTCCTGCGCTGATTCGCGTGATGTCGAGCAGGTCATCAGTGAGGCGTGCGAGACTCGCCACCTGGCGTTCGATGATCCGAAGCGGATACTCCAACTCTGGTGTGTCGGGCACGGTCATGCGGATGAGCCGCACGGCGTTGCTGAGCGGCGCCAATGGATTGCGCAGCTCGTGCGATAACGTCGATAGGAAGACGTCCTTGCGATTATTCACGGCCTGGGCAGCTTCATATTGATTGCGCAGCGTCTCCAGTTGCTCTTTTATGTCCAATCGGTCGCGCAGGATCTTCCCATAGCCGATGCATTCTCCTTCCTCGTTATGCAGGGCGATCAACGCGCCATTCGCCCAAAAGCGTGCTCCGTCGGCACGCTGAAGCCACCGATCGTCTTCAGCGGCCCCGTCACCGGCCGCCGTTACCATCTCATGAGCATCGATGCCCTTTTCGCGATCTTCGGGAGCGAACAGGATCGAGAAGTGCTTGCCAACTGCCAGCTCGTTCGGAATTCCGAAAATTGTTGCCGCGCCTGGGCTCCACCACGTGATGTGCCCGGCTGTGTCCAAGAGAATGATTGCGAACTCTTCTGCTTGCTCAGCCAGCAAGCGGATGAGGTAGTCTGAAGTCGCCGCAGTTTCCCGTTCCATTCCCAATCCTGACGAGTTACGCCTAACACGATCAGGCATAAGCTGCGCCGCGCCGGGCCTCTGCGTATTGCGCCAGCGTTTCGGACTGGCAGCGCCCTCACGCGATCGTCAAACCGGGCTCATGGCCGATTGATGTTTGTCACAAAGCGATCGTAAATGAGATCGAGGTGAGCGAGTACAACCTCCTTCAACCTCATGTCTGCCCGTGCGATCGTTTCGCGCAAAAGATCGCGCGTGAGCATACCTTCGCAGATTGCCGCCACAGAGGCATGGCTTATGTGCCAACGCTCGGGTGCAATGCCGCCTCGATCGACGTCGTACGGCCGAAAGAATCCATACGCATCGCGCTCGGCCATTCGTCGATCGAGCCATTCATGGAGCGGCGCAAACATTCCCCCCGCGTCTACTTCGTTGGGCATCAGCTCGACCTCGTAGCCCTCTGGCTTTGCTGCCATATCATAGATGTCGAGGTCCGTGCCCCAGTGGTGGCGAGACGCACCCGGCAGGGCCGACCAGCGGAGGATAGCGAAAACAAGCTCTTCCTCCTTGAGCTGTGTGACATCCAGGGGACGTGCCGCGCCGTCGAGCACGGCGAGCATACCCGTAGCCTTTCGGTTCCAGATGGACAGCTGTTGCTCGAAGCTGCGAAACCCACTCAGCACGGCGATATCGAATCCTTGATCGCGGGCCGCGTCCTGCAGCTGAATGAACGGATCGAGGACATCCTGGTGAACGCGGATGCCAGACGACAGGGAATCACTCAGCGCAGAGAGATGAGTGTCAGATTGGCCCA
>DATFBW010000169.1:0-2248 GCA_035253645.1 Gemmatimonadaceae bacterium
GATTCGAACGCGGGTGACCCCAGCCGTCCTCGAGACTCGGCACGCGAAACTCGTCACCCGAAGCTTCGAGTCCACAGTTGCGCGTAGCGAGTTCCGAGCATGTTATGCTCACCGCCTGGTTCTATACGACTTCGGTTGACACCGGTGTATCGTCAGTCACCGGTGTCCCGGACCGAGTGAGGATATTACGTACCAATTTCACCGCGGCGCCGAGTATCAGTGCGAACACGGTCACAGTGATGGTGCGCCAGAAGAGGGCGCCGAATGCGATGACGGGCCAATCGCCCCAGGTTGCGCGTCCCGTCCCTAACGGCTCGCGGCCGAAGAATATCAGTACGGCCACCGTTAGGCATTCTGCCAGCGCCTCGATCGCCCCGAACGCCGGCGCGCGCCAGGCCCAGTGGCGTAACGTGAAATTCCCGAGGTGCAGCGTCGCGGCCCCAAGGAGGATGATCATCGAGATCGCGAACACACTCCCCAGATAGACCCACCCTGCCGAAGCCGCGCGGGCATTCGCGATCGCGTGAAAGAGGCGCAGCGCCACACCCGTCAGGATCGCCATCTCCACCAGCGACCGCGTCAACCGCTGAAACGCGTGCGTCTCTTCGCGCTTCCACTCTTGCGTGTGCCGAGGGAAGTAGCGCGCCATGGCGTGCAAACTAGGCCAGCACGCCTGACCCCGAAAGTATGAACTACGGCTGCGTGAGGTGCTTTGCGAGGAAAGTCACACTATGCGCGGCGTTAGCCCGCCAATACGACCAGTCGTGCGCGCCGCTGCGCTCAACGTACACCGGACGAATCCCCACGCCCTCTATGACATCACGAAAGGCACGCGACTGCCCCAGCAGGCGATCCTCCGTGCCCACATCGATATAGATCGCCGGGAGCTGCGCGAGATCGTTGCGCGAGGCTTGAAACACGGCTTTACGGCCCGGATCCCGTGCCCACCAACCGGACGTGTCGCGCCCGAAGGCGAGGCGCATGGTTTCCTGAGCTCCGTAGGATGGGAGGACTTGCTCCGGATCGGTTGCATAACGAGCACGCTTGGTAGTGCTGTCGTACGCAATGAGAAGTGGCGCCACAGCGCCTGAATGACTCGCCGCGGCGGCGAAGACTTCAGGATAGTTGAACGCCAACGACATGGCACCATAGCCCCCCATGCTAAGTCCCGCTATCGCGCGGCGTTTCCGTTCGGCTTGTGTGCGGTACGTCGAGTCGACGTGCTTTACGAGGTCGCGCGCGATGTAGTCGTCGTAGTGCGGCCAGGGGACGCAGTAGTCCTGAGGCTTTTCATCCGGTCGTCGCGGCACCGGGCGTCCGAGACATCCTTGATAGTCGCCAAGGAAGTTCCACGTGGTGTAGTACGACATGTCGCCGTCAGGCATAACAACGATCATCTCAGGCAGCCCGCTCGCAATCAGCGAATCCAGCGTGCGATCGAGTTGCCCGCGCGCTGTCCAGTTGGTTTCATCGCCGGCGCCGCCGTGCAGGTAGTACGCGACGGGGAAATGCCGAGCCGTGTCGCGCGTATATGACGGCGGGAGATAGACCACATACCGCTTGTTCGTGCCGAGCGCCTGTGACCAGAACGTCGCAGTATCCACCGTCCCTCGCTGCGCCGGCAGCGGCACCGCGGCGCTTGCGAGCAGAAGCAGGAGCCTGAGGCCGCGCGTTACGTCGCTGCGACGGCGAAGCATTCAATCTCGACCCGGGCGCCTAACGCCAGCCCATTGGCGCCGAGCGCGCTGCGGGCAGGTTTGTTCCCCGGGAAGAAGTTCACGTAGACTTCGTTCATCGCGTCCCACTCGCGCATATCCGCCATGAACACCGTGCATTTGACGACGCGGTCCATGGACGAGCCGCTCTTCTCCAACACGTCCTTGATGTTGTTGAGCGTTTGCCGCGTCTCGGCCTGAATGCCACCGGGAACCACCTGGCCTTGCGCGTTAGGCGCCGTGCCGATCTGCCCGCTCACGAACAGGAGGTTGCCTACCTGTACCGCCGGCGTGAACGGCCGCGTCGGACGGCCATACGGCATGTGATATGTGATGCCGTTTACCGTCTCGGTCGTGGGTGTCGGTTGTGGGGACGGCGAGGGCGATGGGAATCGCAACCCCGAACATCCGCACAGTGCGACTGCTGTCAGAGCTAATACCTTGTACATGGGAGTTGGGAATTAGGGGTTAGCCCACCTAACGAGCGCTGTTCTCGGGGCCCCGATCTCCGAGCTATGTGCCGGGCAGAAGCC
>DATFBW010000170.1:0-4181 GCA_035253645.1 Gemmatimonadaceae bacterium
AAGGACGCGCCGCTGCCTCGCGCGTCGACTTTGAGAACGGCGTAGCCGTTTTGCAGGAAGAACCTGTCCAGTCCGTTGAGCGAAGGACGGCGCGCTCCGGTCGCGTCTTCGGACGCGCGCCAATAGCGCGTGAACTCGAGGAGCGCCGGTAACCGTGCAACCGCAGTGCGAGTGCTCGGCAGGTGCACGTCGACCGCGAGGCGCGTCCCGTCGCGCGTGGTGACGTACTCCGACGTTGTGACGGCGACAGGTGCAGCCTGCTGCGCCACAGCCGGCGAGGTAACGGAAAGCTGCAGTGCAAGCGTGGCGGCGCACGTCGCGGCGAGCCTGGCACTCGTCGTCATCGGCTGAAGCGGTTGCATGACCTAACGAGGTGGGAGATGAGCTTCAAAGGTCGCATCCCACAACTCGGTCGGCCAGCCTTCGGCGCACTTGAGGACCTGCGGATCACGAGCTTTTCACGCCATCGTAATGCGGCGCTAATCATCACGCAGGCCGGCCGGGGTATGCGTAGGAGTGACAAGTGCCTTCGCTCCGCGTTGGCGACATCATCGGCTGATCGGCTTTGCGGCTGGGCGATCGGCAGCAGTCTGGTTTGCAGCTATAGTTGTTGCAGCGTGCGCTGGATCACGCAAGCCGAGTGTAGACGTGCCGGGGTCGAACCCGTGCGTGCTCGTTGAACAGCCGGACTCTCCGCCTGAGTCGATAACCGTTGCGTTATCGGCGCCGCCAGACAGCGCGGGACAGGATCGGTGGCGCACGACCGCCGAAGAATTCGTGGCCACACAATCATATGAAACGCTGTTCGGCGTAGACTGCCGCGGGCGTTTGTATCCAAAGCTGGTGCGTGCCTGGACTGTGCAGCGAGTCGACGGCGAACAGCGGTGGGAGTCGTGGGAGATCACGCTCGACACGTCTGCGCGGTTTTGGAGCGGCGAGCGTGTGACTGCCGACGCAGTGCTGGCCGCGTGGCGTTCAACATCCGAAAGACCGAACGGCGAGCTCGCGCGACTTGTCGCGGCAGCAACCGCCGTGCTCGATGACAGCACGTTGACTGTTGCGCTGTCCGCTTCGGCGCCGCTCACACTCGCTCACCCGAGCCTCGCCATCCATGGAGCACGTTCCAGCGCCGCGTCTCGTGCGCGCGTCCACTTCACGTCTGCGACCGGGCATCGTGATGCGCTCGACGCGGGTGCCGATCTGCTGGTGACCGACGATCCAGCGATCGTCTCATACGCTGCGCATAACGACGATATCCTCACGTTCCCGCTCCCGTGGGACCGCACGTACGTAGTACTCGCTTCGGACAGCGTTCCGCCAGATAGCGGCGTGACATCCCGCCTAACGCTTGGCAATGTGTTCGCGGACGCCGTGCGCGCGCATTCCCGAATTGCGGAGGGACCTTTCTGGTGGGAGTCGAGCGCCTGCGTGGCGCCCGCGGCGACGCGACCGGTCACGTCGGTACGCCCATCGTCCCGCGTGGTGTATCTCAGCGGCGATCGCCTGGCTCAGGGTGTTGCTGAACGGCTCGTGGCGCTCGCTGGGCGTCGCGTGGCACGCGAAGACAGCGTGCTCGTCACACTGATCCCCCGATTGTCGCGAGTGCGAACGGGTGTCAGAGCTATCGGACTTGCGCCGAGCGCGTTCGCCGCAGCGCTGCACGCCGGGCACGATGTCGTATACGTCCTGCCGCTCCCCCGGTTCTCGCCTGCGCCGTGCCATGAAGTGACGATGCTCCGGCGCGCGGCCCCGTGGTTGCAGTCGGTAATCCCCCTCATCGACACCCGCAGCATCGCCATCGTTAGGCGCGGCCGCGTCGGACTGAGCGTTGACGCTAATGGCAGCCTACGTCTGCTGGATCGGGCGTCGGCGAGGAACGGCAAGCCATGACCTTTCGCTCGCGCCTGCTCCTGGCGTTCGGCACCGCGGCGTTGTTGCCGCTTCTTCTACTGGCCGGCGGCATCCGGCGGCAGCTCGAATCACGGCTGGCCGCTCAATACGATCGGCGTGTCGACGCGCTTGCATCGATCATCACGGAGGATGTAGCTCGCGAAAGCGCCTCCATCGCAGCGCGCTTGGCAACGCTCGCACACAGCGTGCGCGACGACGATCGCTTGCGCCTCGCCGTGCTGCACGGGGCGCGCTCGGAGCGGACGTATTTGCTCGACTACGCGGAGCGAGCGATGGGGCTGACCGGGTTATCGATGTTGCAGATCCAGGACGATGCAGGCCGGATCGTCAGCTCCGGACATTTTCGAAACGAATTCGATCGCCTGGAGCCGGAGCTTCCTCGGCTGCTCAGCGCCGTGACTGATGGAGCCGCCCTGGTCCGCGCGCGAACGCCTAACGGCGCACAGCTCGTCCTCGCGCGAGTCGATTCGGCATGGGTTGGTGGCCGACGCTTCACCCTGATCGGCGGAACGACTGTCGACGACGCTCTTTTTCAGCGATTGGTTCGTAGCAGTGAGCTCAGCATCTCGCTGGTGCTCCCGGAACGCGAGTCCTCTCGCGCCAGCGACCTAGCCAGCTCGGACCACACCGCAAAGCGGCTTTTGGTGCCCTACGTGCTGAGTCCGGCCGCTGACACCGCGCGACTCGACTCGGCACAGCTGCTGATCACCCATTCCGCTGCCGAGCTGGAGGCCCTCCGCGCCGACATCGATCGCTGGTTCCTCGCAGCGGTGGCATTGGCGATCGCCGGTGCGCTCGCGTTAGGCGTCTGGCTCTCTTCGCGCCTCAGTCGCCCACTCGCCCATCTGGCGCAGGCTACGGCTTCCATCAACCTCGACGGTCCGGAGCTAGAGATTGCGATCGCGCGGGACGATGAGATTGGCACTCTGGCGCGGCGCATGGTGACGACAGCGCGACGACTGCGCGCCAGCGCCGCGAAGTTGCGTGACGCCGAGCGCCGGGCGACTGTGGGCGAGATCGCGCGGCAGGTCAACCACGACATCAAGAACGGGCTGATCCCGATCCGCAACGTCGTGCGGCACTTCGCCGAGGTGCAGGAGCGGCAGCCACACGAGCTGCCAGCCGTTTTCGCCGAACGTCGCGCGACGCTGGAGTCGAGCCTAACGTACCTCGACACGCTGGCTCGCAACTACGCTCGACTGTCGCCGCGGCTCGACAAGCGGGCGTTTGACGCGAACGCCGTGATCATGGAGGTCGTGCGCGCAACGGCGGGTGGCGGTGCGCCCATACAGGCACGACTGCGGCCCGAGCTTCCGCCGGTCCTCGGCGATCCGGTTGTCCTGCGCCGCATCCTCGACAACCTGGTGCGCAACGCGGTCGAAAGCCTAACACCGGGAAATGGCGGCGTTACCTTGACCACGACGCGCGCGGCCGACGGCAACGTCAGCATCACAGTCGCAGACGCGGGACGCGGGATGACGGCCGAGCAGCTGTCCCGCGCTTTCGACGACTTCTATACGACCAAAGACGGCGGCATCGGACTCGGCCTAACGGTTGTCCGCCGCCTAACGACCGACATGCATGGCAACCTTCATGTGCAGAGCGAGCCCGGTCGTGGCACGATCTTCACCATCGATCTTCCGGCGGCCGTGTCACACCACGCGCGCATAAAATGACTACCGTTCTCATTGTGGACGATGTCCGGCCGATGGCCGACCAGTACGCGTACGACCTCCGGCGGCTCGCCCGCTTCGAGACGCTGACCGCCTTCGATGGCGACGCGGCGCTGGAGACGCTCACTCGCGAAAGCGTCGACTGCGTCGTGCTCGACCTCGAGATGCCGGGGAAAGATGGTTTCGCCGTGCTGCGCGCAATGCGCCAACGTGGGCTCGACGTGCCCGTCATCGTCTATACCGGAACGGGTAACTACGATCGCTGCGTGCAAGCCATGCAGCTTGGCGCGCACATGTTCATCGACAAGGGGGATCCGGTCGAGCGTGTCGCGCGCGAGGTGGAGAATGCCATCGAGCGGCGCGCGCTGGTTGCCGAGGTGGTTGCGCTGCGTCGTTATGCGGCCGAAGACACGGCGCTGATCGGCGGGAGCCCAGCCATGCGACGGCTCAAGGACGCCATCGCTCGCGTCGCGCCGATTCCGAGCACCGTGTTGATTATCGGGGAGAGCGGCTCAGGCAAGGAGCTCGTCGCGCGTGATGTGCACCGGCTTAGCGGAGAGAGTCGCGAGCGTGAGCCGTTTATCGCCGTGAACTGTG